>NZ_JCALDG010000024.1:0-60972 GCF_059812735.1 Mycobacterium sp. NGS40 | reverse complement strand
GGCGTAGTCGCCTGCGGCTCGCCCAAGCGGGCTCGGGGCCGAGCCAATTCTGAGATCACGGTTTCGCGCGGTACCTAGACGGTGTCGAGGGTATGCACTACCGTGAGACGAGTCCTGATACGACATCGTCCCTTCCAAGGGGCACTGGGTGCGGACCTGGATCTGAGCGCCAACTCAGATCGAACCCTTGACGCGGCCCCGCTTTCGAGGGGGGCCTTCGTCATGTCACAGTGGTTGGCCCACACCGATATTCACGATTTCTGGCGTTGGCCCACTCGCTCGAAGAGTCGCTGGTGGGCTCTGCACGGCTTAGGCCATCACGGGGCGCCCCCTCTCGCGCGGCAGGGACTGTGCCGCGGAACGTTCGCCCGCAGAGGGGTTGCCGGCAGGCCGGGTTGCCTGGGATGTGCGGTACCTGTGTGATGTCAGGGATCTAGTTGGGCGGCATACGTTTCCGCCGTCGATTGCGCCGAACGGCGCAGGCCGGTCAGATAGTGAGCTAGCGGTGCGGACGCGTATCGCGGACATCATCGACAGATCCGCCGCGTGTCGGCTCGATCTACCAAGATCTGCACGCAGACATGCAGTATCCTGAGACGTGTCATCAGACAGTCCCTTCCTAGGGGGATGGCACGCATGACAAACCCAAGGGTCGAGTGACAGCTCGACTCCGACATAGCCCTCGGTAGCCGCCGGGGGCTTGCGTCGTTCTAGTGGGAAATCCGCGTGAAAAGTGTTACGAGAACACCTGATTCGAATGCGGCGTGTGCATCGATGGGCGCTCGCAGATGATGGCCGTTGGCCAGGAGTTCGACTGCCGCGGCATGGGCGGCCTCAGCGCATGGAACCTCCTTTCAGCAGGTGTGACTGCTGGGAATCGTCCCACGCGCATCATGGTTAACCATGCCGCGACACGCGCATGGTTAACCATTGCCCCGTCGATACGACGGAGTGGCGGTGCTTATCCGATCACATCAGCCTGCGAGGCTAGTTCCTTCCATGTGCTCGTCGTACTCGTCGAACACGGGCTGTAGGTAGTCCCGGATGAAGTACTGCGCCGTCTTCTTCTTGCACTGGTCGGCCTTCCATTCCAGTGCAAGACGTTGACGTCCGGTTAGGCGCAGCCCCATGAGCTCGTCGAGCTCGCGGCTCTCGACCCGTGGCTCCCTCGGCGCGGCCTGACGAGGTGCGCGATCCTTGCGCTGTCGAGCCGCTCGCGAGGATGCCATTACCTGCTCCTAAATACGCTCAGTGCTCTACACGCCGCCGCCTGACACTGTAACCCGCAATGCCCTTAACTGCCCTTAGATGCACACTGAAGGTTGCTCGTGTCGCACGGGCCGCCGTCTTCTAAGATCAGTGAAGTACATATTGGTGCATCTTGGGACGTTGCGGGCTACCTTTCGAGGACGATCGACATCCAGGAAGGGGGTTGTACACCGTGTCCGATGGACTCAAGTACCCCCCTGACGGCGTCGAAACAGCTCCCACCAGCCGTGACGTTGTCGGGCTGAGGGAAGCTGCCAGGCTGCTCGGCAAGGATCCCAGGACCGTACGTAATGCGATCGTCGCCGGCCGGATTCGTGGCGGCGCTGAGCCGTATCCCCAGCGCTTGCGCTGGTATGTCTACCCAGACCAGCTCCCCAACCATCCATCAGAGCAGGTGGGCCAGGCCCCGGGCGGTCTGGCCGGAGCTGCGGGCGCCGGCGACCCGGAATCGACTACGCGTCTCATCGCCGAACAGCAGGCCCTTATCGCTGATCAACGCGCCCAGATCGTGGCCTTGGAGCACAACAACCGGCTTCTGTCCACGGCCGTCGATGACCTCCTGGACGCACTGGAGGAGTACAAGGCCGGCGGCAACAGCTACCGGGAAGCTGCCGGCCACTTCCAGTCCGCGGCCGACGGAATCGCCTCGTCACTGCGCAAGCATCGTGACGCGCTCGCCCAGTACACCACCCCTGGTCACCTTGGCGACTTGATCACGCCGGACTAGCACCTCCGGCGGGCGTTAGTCCGCTGTTGTGGCTGCCACCGTGAGCTGTCGGCCAACGGACTCGATCACCGAGTCGGAGAGCGGCGGAAACATACGGAATGCCACCGGGTCATTGCTGGAAGACGTAGCGAGGAACCCATGGCCCGGACCGGTCAGGAAGTATGCTGCGTCGGCACCGAGCAGGTACCGCGAAACCTGGCCTGTGATCGTTTTGAAGACGATTCTGTAGGTGGAGTTTTCGAGAATTCGCCACATGTAGCCCCGCTGGAGATCCTGCGCGGAGACCAAGACGCGCACGCCCAGCTCTCGTCCGTGGCGTAGCACGTGGAACACGGCCGCGGCCGTTGGCTCGTCCTGGGGTAGCTCGTCGACCATGATCACCGTATAGGGCATCGGCGGCAGCTTGGCGCCGGCGTCTCGTGCCTTGTGGTAGGCGTGGGCGTCGCGGAACCTTCGGCCGGTGAGTTCCATGCCGGCGTCGGTCAGCGCCTGGCTGCGCTGCTCGATCAGGCGGTCCAGTGTCTGCGCGATGTCGCCCGCCTCAGGTTCGCTGCCAGCCTCGCCCGCGGGCTGGATGGTGACGTGGGGGTAGTTAGCGAACGCGTCAAGCGCCGATTCTTTGTACCCACTCACCGGGATTACTTGAAGAATTTCGGGCGAATGCAGTGCGCATAGCCCTAATACCATCGACTGCAGGGCTGTGGATTTGCCACTTCCGGTCATTCCGATCATCACTCCGTGTGGCCCGTGGCCGCCGAGCGGCGCGTCTTTAAGATCCAGCCAGACCGGGTTTCCCTCGGGCGTCAGGCCAAGAGGGGTACCCAGCAGCATCTGCCGGGTCGCGCCAGCCGGTCGACGGCGTGGCTCCCACAGCGCCTCGACGTCGAGGCTGTCAGGGTTCTCGATACCAAGCGCAGACAAAAGCGTGTCAGCATTCACTCTGCTTTGCGCGTCGTACTCGCGATCGACCTCGCGCCTGGCGCGGGTGTAAGAGACACCGTTGGCGATCTGTTGGCGGCGAGCCTTCTTCTTCCACGAGTTGTTAGTCATCGCGAGAGTCACATCCCATCCAAAGTCGTTGTCGCAGCAGCCCACATCTGCGTTGCGACAGTCTCTGAAGGGTTGGTGCGCGGAACCCCGTGGGTCTTGTCCCGATCGCTCGTGAACGAATCGATGTGGGCGATCCGTCGTTTGTCGGGATTCCGGCCGCCGCGACAGCGGCACAAGTCTCAGCATAAACACCCCGGATGCCACCTACCAGAGGGCCCGCGGACCGCTATTGGAATCTGTCGGGCTGCCCTTCCCGTTCAGCGACAGCCTGTGTGAACACACCGGCAGCGTCCGAGGACATCCCGAGCATCTCCCCGAGGGCCTGGTTGCGAGACTCGACCGCTGACGCGCCGTCGCCCTGCGCGAGGAGCTTCACGGTCTTGCCGCCATCCTGGACAAACATCTTCCAGGAGTCGGCCCAATATTCGGTATAGGTGTTGTCGGCGATGATGACGACCCGGGTGACATCCTCGAACGCCTGATCGCCCATTTTCGTGCGGTCGTGTTCCCGCTTCTTGTCGGCAAGAACGTCTTCCCAGTCAGGTACCTGCTCAGCCACGCTGTCTGTCTCCCTCACCTTCCGGGGGCGGGCTCATTCCGCCCAGTAGTTATGTCTCGGGCCTGAATTCCAAGATCTCGTCGACGATGTATCCGACCTGGTAGGTCGCCGGCAAGTTGGACCACGTCGGGATGATGATCTGCATCGCGATCTCCTCCCCGAGCAGCTCCTTCAGCTTTTCCTCGTCCCCGTCGAAGAACGCTTGCATCAGCTCTCCTGCGGGATCCACTGTGATGGTGTCGTAGTCCGCGTCGGGGTTGGTTGGGATGTCCTTCGGATATTCCTTGCCGTTGATCACCACAAACCCCTTCACCCTGATCCGTACGACGATCCCGGCGGCTGGGATCGGGGGCGCGCCTCGGCGCTTCCCGATCGGCAGTTCTGCGTCGGGATCTGGTGAGTCCCGCCACCGCCGTACCTGTCCTTCGCTCGCGCCGATCTGGCGGGCGAGGTTTTCGATCCCACCGGCCCTGTCGATCGCCGCCCATCTGTCCAGCCACGCCTTGTCCACGCCGGGGGGCGGATCATCCTGTCGAGCGCGTCGGGCGATCGTCCGCTCCGATAGCGGCTTCTTACCTGTGTGCTGGGCGACGCGACGAGACATTTCGCGACGAGCTCGACGACCGGCTTCGGCCCTCTGTAGGCGCTCTGGTAGCAGCCGCCATCCCGCACCGAGCTCGTTGAACCGGCGCTGCGTCAGGGCATCCAGCGCGTCGCGGAAGCCCTCTCCTTCGGGTTCGGGCTGGGAACTGTCACCAGGCAGATCCCAGAACTCCATGCTCACGAGCCGTCGGCTTCAGGGTCCAGTGGGCCGTCAGGGGTCGCTGCGGCGGGTGGAAGGGCTTTGAGCCGGTAGCTGCCGTTTTTGCGGAGACCGGTCTTCTCGTCGAGCGGATCCTCCAACTGGTGCGGTTTGAACCCTTCTGGCACGCGGTAGAACCACGCGTCGACCATGCACTCGGTGGGGTAGAGGTTGAAGTCGCGCGCGATACGGCATGCGTATCGCATCGCGCGCCACCGCGTGAGCCCCTCGATCGCGCCGAACCATGCCGGCTGCTGTAGCTGCAGATATGGATAGCTCCAGGCGCTATCCCCCACAGCGGCGCACCGGCCGAACACGCTCTTGTACAGCGCCTGACACATCTGCTGATAGTCGAGCCTGTCTGCGGCCCGCGCCTCAGCAAGCTTGGTGCGCAACAGGATTGCGAACTGCTTGAGCCACTGGTGCTGTTCTGGCCACACGTAGGCAACGTGGAAGTCGATCTCAGCGACGGTCAGCCCGGCGCCACCGTTTTCCACCGGGGCGAGCAGCTGCTGAATGTCGATGGTGGTCGCGGGGAAAGTTGCTTCCTTCGTCCAGGACATACCCGGGTGCGGTACCGGCAGTTTCGGGGAGATCCCGTCGCACTTGTTCGCCGGCGGCACCGTGATCTGGGCTACCAGAAAAGGTGGCCGCTGCTGGTCAAACCACGCGGGATCAGGTGTCACGAATTCTGGTGTCCCCCAACCGAGATAGACACCCTCAGCGGAGGGCAGATACGCGGCCTGCTGATCGACCTCGACGTCGACGCCCGGACTGTTGGCCCGGTGCTTGCGGTTCCAGCTGTCTTTAGTCCACCAGGCGTACGGCAGATTGCCGCTCTTGGACAGGCGTGACGGCAGTGGGCACGGCACGAGCTTCGCGCCGGGGTCGTTCTTGATGGTTGGGCGGGCCTTGCCCATCCGCACCCTGGCGATCTTGCCGCCGACGCGAGACCATCGCGGCCCCGGCAGTGCGCCTTCAAGCCCGTACAGCCAGGCGATGCGATCGCCTAGCAGATGTGCTGCCTCGGCTTCATCTGCCGGCAGGATCGTCGGTGTTCCGACAATGCCCAGTACCCCGCGGTCGTCGGGCCGTGATTTCGAGGGCTCGGAGTGTGTGTAGGGCATCAGGACGACGTCGACTTTGCGGTCCGGCCAGTTCGTCGGATCCGGTGTCGGAAACGCGCAGGTGAAGAAGCCGGATTTCTGGTAGGTGACGTCGCAGCCGAAGAAGTCCCCCACGATGTCCTCGAGTTTGGCGGTCGAGCCAGGGCCCGGTACCGGGAAGTCGAGCTCGCGCAGCGCCTGCCCGGTGATCCAGATCTGTGGGTCGGCCTCGCCCTCTCCGGATGCCCACGGATACTTGACGGCCAGCTTCAGCAGATTGCCGGGCTCACCGAGCGGGGGCTTGACCACCGCGCCGGCGGGATTCACGATGCCGAATGTTGTGACGATGAGCACGCGATCGTCGGCGCCGGAGTACTCCACATCGTCCCACTGCCGGCTGCGTAGTGGCCAGGCATCTGCTCGCCCGGGCGCGTGGTGGCCGGCGGGCTCGTCGTCGACTTCATAAGCAGGTGCGGCCGCGGAGGTGCGCACGCCAGCTAGGTAGTTCTGTACCGTCGTCTCCCACCAACCGCGCACCCCTCCCTGCTCGGGATCACCGGTGACGACGTCGTGTTCCGGGAAATCGGCCGGCATGCCCTTGCCGAGTCGGCTGACGATCTGCTGGCGCGACAGCGCCAACAGCGGGCCGTCCGCGCTCTGGTGGCACTTCTCGTCGATGATCCAGTTCAGCAGGTCGGCGATTTCGCCATCCGGGTCATCGCGCAGCTGCCAGGTTGTCCCGTCACGCGTGATCGCATAATTACTCATCGCTCAGTGGCCTCTCCTCGTGTGGGGGCGCGTGGTGGTGGTGGTGGCACCTGGTCGGCGAGCCCGGCGGCAAGTTGTCCAAGCCGCCATTTCCTGCGCAGGTTCTCGACGGCTGTCGCGGTGCGCCCTACCTGGACCGCGGCTTCTGGCACGCTCAGTGAGAGATCCAGCGCCACGCGCGCGTCGGTGATTGTCCAGCGCATCTTTGTGTTGAGCGCGGTCGACGCCGTCCGTTCGGCGCGCCGACTGGTGTAGCTGCGCCGCTCGGCCGGGGTGCGTTTCGGTGCCTCTGGCATGGATGGATCCTCCTGCGGCTGCCATGGTCAACGATGCCCTCACTCTAAGCACGTGGTGATAATGAGGTCTCGGCCGGTGGATCACACCGCACCGCCGGGGATCGCCGGGCACTGTCGGACCGCGATGTCCCGGTCGTTCGTGGTGATGTTCAGGTCGTAGGTCACCGCCACCGCGAGGTACCGTGCGATGTAGGTGCACTGGAAGTCTCGGTTCGGGGGTAACCACTCAAGTCCTGCATCGGACTTGTCGCGGTTGGCCGGACCTGAGACTGCGAACAGATTCACGGGGTCGTTAGCAAGCGCCACCCTCTTGGCCTCATCCCAGAGGGATGCGCCGGCGTCCCAGCTGCGCCCGAGGGCGAACACGTGGTCCAGCTGCACAGCGGACGGGTCGCGCCCGGCGTCGTAGGCGATGACCTGGCCAGTGTAGGGATCATGCAGAGTGCCCGAAAGTACCTTGCAATTATGGGTGTTCGGCTTCACGATGACATCGGTCAACTGAGCCTGCAGGATGAGCGATCGGGTGTCACAGCCGGAGTGATTTTGCGGATCATTCCAAGCCGGTCCAAACGAGCAGGCCTGCCCGCGCTTACAACCACGTTCGTATCCGGGCACGTTTGGCAAACTGTCCACGACGTGAGCCTGGTCGAGGAGGCCGGCGATGACGTTGCCCGTCTCGGACGGGTCCAGGGGCGTGGTGGCCGGGGCCGCGGTGGAGTCGATCGTCGCCCACATCGACTTCAGCGCCGACGTGAACGACTCGGCTGACCAAGGATGCCCAACAGCAGTCGCCGCGGCGATCGCTACGACGCCCAGAACAAGTACTCGCCGAACCACTTTCATTCAAATCCCTCGTTCTTCCGTGCGGCCTATGCCTGCGTCGTCAGGCAGCGTTTTCGGTTCCGCGGTTGCGCTCAGTGTAGCACTCAATCTAACTACGTGTATAGATTGAGGGGGGGTTAGATTGGTCGCGCCATGTCGACAAAACGGGATAGATGCAGTTGGTGCGCGACGGTCACCGTCCGCGTGGGCCCATTGCGATGTTTTGCCAGAATCAGGTCTGCTTCACCGCCGCGGGGATCGTCGCGTTCGAACGCATCGGGGCGATGCAGCAGGATCACCATGTCGGCATCCTGTTCCTGGCTTCCACTTTCGCGAAGATCAGACAGCTGCGGCTTCTTGTCGCCCCGCTGCTCGGGCCCGCGATTTAGCTGACTCAGCGCCACGACGGGCACCTCCAGCTCCTTTGCCAGCAGCTTGAGGGAACGGGAGAAATCAGAGACTTCCTGCTGCCGGGACTCATAGGCCTTGCCTGAGCTCATCAGCTGCAGATAGTCGACGACGATCATCCTTAAGTCAGCTTTTTGCCTGAGTCGGCGCGCCTTGGCCCGGATCTCCATCATCGTCAGATTGGGCGAATCGTCGATGTAGAGCGGTGACTCGCTGATTTCCCCGAGCCGACGTGCCATCTGGGCCCAGTCGTTGTCGCTCATCTTCCCCGACCGAATGTCCTGCAGCTTGATACGCGCTTCAGCAGACAGCAGCCGCATCACGATCTCGGACTTACTCATCTCAAGCGAGAAGATGACACTGGCCATCTTGTGCTTGATGCTGCACGATCGCAGAAAATCCAGTGCCAGAGTCGATTTCCCGAGACCGGGACGGCCGGCGACGATCACAAACTGACCAGGGTGCAAACCGTTGGTGACGTCGTCCAGGTCAGCGAAACCGGTCGGCACACCGCGGCTGCTCCCGCCGGAAGCGATCGCGTCGATCTCATCAAGAGTCGGCCCCACGAGATCTTCAAGGGCAACGCAGTCGTCACCGCGTCGCTGTTCGGTGACGTCATACACCTCGGCTTGGGCGCGGTCCACCACCTCGGCGACATCCGCTCCGTCAACGCCCGCATACCCGTATTGCACGATGCGTGTTCCCGCCTCGACCAGCCGCCGCAGTACCGCCTTTTGAGCTACGAGGTCGGCGTAGTAACCCGCGTTGGCCGCCGTCGGGACAGTGGCGATCAGTGTGTGCAGATACGGTGCGCCACCGATACGTTGGAGCACACCGCCACGATCGAGCTCCGCGGCCACGGTCACGGCATCCGCCGGTTCACCACGGCCGTACAGACTCAAGATCGCGTCGAATATCACCTGGTGCGCGGGCCGATACAAGTCTCCAGGCCGCAGCCTCTCCAGCACGTCAGCGATCGCATCCTTGCTGAGCAGCATGCCGCCCAGAACTGACTGTTCTGCCACCTCATCCTGCGGAGGCAGCCGTGTCTCACCCTCAGTTGGTGCGGGCGCCGGCCGCTTCCCTGATCCTCGACGCACGGGCCTTTCGTGCATCGTTGTCATCACGCGACCTCCTTAAATTCATCAGCGGCAGCGTCGAACTCGGCCTTGACGCCTTCCCAGCACGCATCGCACACCGGCAGGGGTAGCGGCATGCTCGAACGCAATGTCCCAGGCTGGGAATCACACTTAATGCAGCAGCCGGCAACGACCAGCTCCGCCACCAGGCCGCTCAGCGCAGGTGCCGGTGCCGACACCTCGACGGGTGCCGCGGCAGGCGTGACCCTGCGGGTGAGCACGTCATCGGCCCATCGGATCAACGCGATCTTCAGATCCAGACCAGGGAATAGTCTGCTCGCCCGCCGACCCGCTCCAGCCAGTGCCGCAACGGGCATGTCGACAGCGCTGCATCCGAAGAACGTCATATGAGCGCGCAGCAGCCGCGATCGTTCGGTGTCGGTGGTCACGGCGCAAACCTGGCGGTGCCAGCGCGCGTCCCTCGCGTCAGCGGCGCGGCGGGACTGCTGCAACTCACGACGGTCCCACGCGGCCTGCAGCGGCCGCAGCCGCGGCCCTGAGCCGATCAGATTCTGTGTCAGCCGCCACATGGCCAACTTCCACGGTCGCTGCAATCCCGCTGGAGGTTCAGCACCGAGAACAGCAAGGATCTGCTGCGGGGTGAAACCACGAGATAACCGCACCCGGATCGCAGCACCAAGCTTCCACCGCAGATGCGAAGGAAGCTGCTGCAGCATCGTTGGCATTTCGCGAAGGACGTAGCGAACCTCGTCCGGGCGAACTTCCACCTCAGTCGGTCGGGCAGAGTGGTCGGCGGTGGCGCTACGGGAACTGCGGAGGGTAGGGAGGTTAGATTTTTGGCTTATAGAGGGATGCAGCTCGGAAAAGGTGACGGATTCGGTGATGACGCGGCCCTCGCCGTCCCGCTGCAGGGGCTCAATGTCGTGCAGGAACCGCGGGTGAATCGCGACGCCAGCAAATCCCCCACGCCCTTGCGCGGGGCGGTAAGTGACAAGTTCAAGGGCGGCCAGTCCAGCCAACGCCCGGCCTACCGTCTTGAGGTGATAGCGGCGGCCGCCACGCGAGGTGATCTCTTGCGCGAGTTGTGTGAGTCGCATTCGATCGTCGGTGACCCTGGACCACCGTTCGCACAGCATCGCCAGCACCGCGGCGAGCACGAGCCGCGGCGCACCCCGTAGGCCCTGGGCGGCGACGTCATTTTGCACTCTGCTGATGACACGTTGGGCGTCAGCGAACAGCACCCGTTCGCGATGTCCACTTGGCCGACTGGCGCCGGTGTTCGGCTGGCAGCCGGTAGTGACACTTGCGGGAGAAGGAGTCTGGTGACCGCGGTGTGGGTGTGCAACACACGGGCCTCCAGCTGGTCTTGCCCCTGTTTGAGACAGCAAGCTAGTATGAGAGCTACCTGGCACGGTATTCCCTTCACATTGAGGGGACCCGAGATCGAAGTTGGTCCTTCGGTCTCACGCGAGAGAGAGTCGGAGTTGGTCCTCCGCGGATCTCGTTTCTTCTAAATCGGAGCCCCCCTTATGGGGGGTACCTCTGTCCTCGTCGAGTCCCGGTATGGAGTTGTCAGCAAACAGCCCTGACGGGCCTGGCTAGGTCGCGATCGGCAGCTCCTCTCCCCCGTGGCGGGATTCAGTGCGACGAGATCGGTCGCCGAATGCAGGGGGCCACAACGTTGTCCATGGACGCCCTCGCGTATCACTCGTGCGCAGCGTTGCCATTACGCAGGTGCCTCCGCCAGACGCACCGATGGCGTGGCAGCCACCCGTTGGCCCTCAGAGATCACGTCTCTGATGACCGAGGCGATCGCGGCGTCGAGTTCGTGGCGGGCCTGTTGCACCATGTGACCGCAGCGCGGCAGGTGCAGATGGCGGCTACCCGGGATCCTCGCGGCGATATCCTCCGCCAGTACGGCGGGCGTCAGGAGGTCGGCGCCACCGCTGATCACGACAGTCTTAGCCCGGATAGAACCCAGCGCGGAGTACTGGTCAAACTGCGCCAGTGCCGGCAAGAATCCAACGGCAGTGCGCAGTGACGTCGTCGCCAGCGCATCAGCGGCCACCTCGGCCAACACACGCCCGGAACATGAACCCCGCCAATGAGATACACCTCGGCAGACGGGACCGGCCAACAGCCTCCGCAACGGCCATAGTGTTGGTCCCGGAGCGCTCTGAAGGAGTCGCAACAGCGTCGACACCCCGGGTGCCGTCAAGAGTTGGCCAAGCCCGAACTGGGTGAGGTGCCCGGCTGCGGTCGCAGCGAGGACAAGCCCATCGACGCGCCTCGTGTGAGGACTCGCACGGCGGGCGCAGTGAGTAATGGCGGCCATGGCCCCCATGGAGTGACCGATCACCACGACTGAACCGGCCGGGGCTACCGCGTTCAAGACCGCATTGAGGTCATCGGCAAGACGGTCGATGGTATAGCTGTCGGCCGCGCCGGGCATCGACCGCCCGTGGCCCCGATGGTCATAGCACACGGCTTGCACCATCGGCCCGAAACTGTCTATAACCGAATCGATCTGGAGTGCCCACGACACTTGGGATAGACATAGTCCGTGGAGAAACACCACGGTGCAGGGGGCGCTGCGCGGGCCGTGCACCGTGAGGTGAAGTGTCACACCGTCGTCCGTTCGCACAGACAGCTGCCGTGGTTCCCGGCGCGACCGCGGCACCCCGGCCGCTGAGCCCACTGCCCTGTCGCCGCGGCTCCCTGCTCGCAACGGCGCGACCGCGGTCTGGATCGGCAGCACTTGAGCTGCCCCGATATCAGCAGTAGTCACCGCCCCTACTCCTCTCATGACGCGACTTGCGCCTCAGCAAAGTCGTTGTCCGCCAACGCAGTAACTACGTCCACCGGCAGACCGCTACGTTGTGCGACCCGGTCGATGCGGTAGCCCTGTTCCAGCAGCGAACGCGCCCAGGAATAGGAATCCGGATCAACGGCCTGCGTTGAGGTGGCCTCCTGGGCGAGCACTTCACTCAGCGTGGGTACCGGCTGGCGGAACCTCTTGGCGGGCGCGCGACGTGTCCCGAGGCGCTCCGCGAGCCTGGCGATGCGCTCGGCACTAGCGGCTGTGATCGTGTCGCGGCGGAGCTGAAGGGACGCGCCGAGGCCAGCTTCACGGGCGATCCACGACTTCGGCCAGTTCCGCGCGATCATGTCGTCGAGCAGCTCCCAGGTGGGGCCGGCATCGACGCGAGTACCGGGCGCGGCCGCCGTGCGCACGTCGTTCAAAGTGGCCGCCAGAATCACCGTCTCGGTCTCCGGGAGAATGCGTTTCGTCTCCGCGGACAGGATCTCGACGATCGTTTTGACGTTGAGGTTGCAGGCCCGTGCCAAGGCTTTCTGGGCGGCCCCGGCGGCCACTAGTCGTTCAAGGTGCGTCCGAGCGGATCCTGCATCAACCAGATCCGTGGTAGGCCCGCCGGCGGCGGCGCGGGCGGCACGTTCGGCCTCTTTGGCGCGGTTGGCGTCCGTGCATTCTTGGCATGTGCAGCCCTTGACGTAGCCGGTGCGCGTGCCATGACGGACGTCGCCGATATCACGCAGAACACGCGGGGTGGGCTGACGTTCCCACTGCCAGCCTGGGACTGCGGCGAGCAGGCGGGCACGTTCAGCGACCATATGGCCGTGCCGGTACAGATGCCGTTGCCGCGTGCACCAGTCATACAGCGGGAGGGAGAAATCGGGGAGATCCTCGTAGTGCGAATATGGTGGACGGCAGTGACCTTCGCGTGCCACAAACTGACGCAACGCTTCCAAACCGAGCAACCACAGGGTTGCACCGCGGTACCAACGCAGAGCCCCCTCGGCCGCACGCGACGGTGTGACGCACTCAATCTCATCGAGCAGACCCTGCGTCAAGGCGCCGGTAACGCGGCGCCTGCGGACGGTATTGAGCCACTGACCGAGTGCAACGCCGTCCTCGACCACATCGGCCGGCGGATTCGCGTGCCCCTTCCACGCCACGTATTCACCGAGCAGGTCAACCGCGCGGGCATCCTCGGCGGAGACGACGCTCCAGGACCAACCGGGAATCTCATCAAGACGCAAGCGCCGACGGTCATCGAGTTCCCCGCGCCGCGCCAACTGCCGCTGCCACGCGCACCACCGACCAACCGTGGTCACCGCCGAACGATGCTCGACTCGAAGCAGGGCAACCTGAGCGACCTGCGGATCGTCGACGTCCAAACTCTGGCGAGCAACGGCCAGTTCGTGGACCTGCCTCCACTGATCCAACCAGCGCTGTTCAGCCAGATCCCATGTCCACCCGGGAAGAGAAGACAGCTGATCTACGCGCCCGGGAGCAAGCATCCCACGCCGGTAGGCCCGCCGCTGACGTTCACACCACTCCCCCAGCCGCGTACCACGACCGGGCCGGGCATGGCCGTGCTCGGCAATGAACTGGTGCACCTCTGAAAGCACCAAATCCCATGCTGGCGAGAGAAACTCAACAACGCGGGCGTGAAACCGCTCCGGTTCGGCCAGGGAATGAAGGTCAAACTCGATGTGAGAGGCGCGCGACCCATCACAGTCTCCACGCCTCGACCGCTGCCGTGCGATCTCACACATCTCGGCGCGCAGCCGCGAATCCATGCTGCGCAGCCCACGCAGGATGCGCCAGACCGCGGCGAAATCGCCGCTCGACAGCACCGTGTCGTCGTCGAGCCCTGCAGGAACACATACCGGGATCATCACCATGCCGACGTTCTTGCCCGGGGCGGCGCGCAGCGCGCGGCCTACCGACTGGATAACGTCGACGTCGGAGTTCTTCGGGTCGGCGAAGAGCACGCCATCAACGGCGGGAATGTCGACCCCAACGCTCAGGCAGCGCGCGCTGCTGATCACGACGAGCTGATCAGGACGCGCCGACGACAGCAGCTCCAACGCGTCCTCACGCTGGGTGGTGGGGTCTGCCCCGGCGACCGAGCGTGCCACCACGGTGCGGCCGTCTTCGAGACGATGCCCGTCGATAGCATCGGCAAAGGCACGGGCCTTGGCCACGCGGCCGTGAAAGCTCAGCACACTGGCGACACCCTGACGGGCCGCGACTGCCAGAGCAGCGATGGGATCAGGCGTAGTCCCTGCCTGGGGTGTCTCATAGACCATTACCCGGTAATCGACCAGCAGGCCGCGCGCAATCGCTTCGGCGAAGTCGAGCCGATAAGCCACTGGCCCGAACCGCGCAGCGTCGTCCATTGACAGTGAGGCTGAATGCTCCTGCGTTACATCTCCGTTGGAAGAAACAACAGGGGTGGCGGTCATAAAGACGCGGCGCTTCGCTGGCAGTCTCTCGTCGAGGGCGACGCGGAAGTCCTCCCGCGACTGCCCCGCCAGCGTGTGCGCTTCGTCAGCGATCACGATGTCGACAGCCACCTTCGCCGAGCGGGCAGCCTCGGCGACCACGTGCAACGAGTGATAGGTCGAGAAAATCACCAACGGCTGCAGCGCGCTGTGCCCGGATAGCCGGGCGGCGACCACCGCAGCGTCGGTGGTCACTCGCGCGCGAAGCCGTGTCCAGAAGGACTCGGAAACATCTTGCCCGTCACCATCAGCCCGTTCGCTCACGCCGTCTGCGGTGCTCGGGTCCGAGCACGTGATGAGTGCCTGGAATGGCCAGCCACCACCCGATCTCCACTCGCGCAGCGTCTGGGCAACCAGACTCAGCGATGGCACCACCACGACGGCGACAGCGGCGCCAACGCGCTCGGCATACCATCGCCCAACGAGTGTCTTCCCAGTGCCGCATGCCATCACCAGCTGCGCACGGTCCTGCCCCTGCAGAGCACAGTCCAACGCCGAGAGCGCCTCGACTTGATGGTCCCTAGGCGCCCGAAACGCTGATGTCTGCATGCCAGTCATGACCGCGCACCGCGATAAGCCCGGACAGAACTGTGGGCGACAAGTGGGACCGCAGGCTTACACCCGCAGCGCGCGGCATGGGCCAGCGCATCGAGGACTGCGACGGAGCGCAGCACGCGCCGGCGAAACGTCCATCGGCGGCATGTGCAGTGGCCGCGCCACCGCCATCCCCATCGCGATACCGACACCACACCATCGGGCGGCAGGAGGCTAGCATCGCTTGCACTGACTGCTGGGGGCTCGGAAACCGCATGGGCTTTGCGCTGTTGCAGGCCCAGACGATCGGTGTGAGGCGTCGTCATGCCGCACCCCTGTCCGAACGTGGGGCCGCGGTGATCGCGCTGTCGAAGAGGGCGCAGACCTGATCCCGCGTCGCACCTAAGTTGAACTCCATCAGGCCTTTTCCGTCAGGAATGACGGCGTGTAGCGCCTCGATCACCCGACGGTGCGGTAGCTGGAGCCCGGTCGTCTTCCATGCCTCACTGACGCATTCGTAGACATTGAAGCGCTGCCAATGCCACGACTGGGCGGCCAACCCGCGCGCCTGCCTCAGCACCTCGATGAGCGCATCGTCGCTGTCGGCGCCAGGAACATCAGGTGCCGCGGAGAGAGCAACGGGCATTCGGGAAGCGGTGCGACGCTGGGCCAGCAGGGCACGTGCGGCGTTCAGGCACACCTCCAGATCGGCGACGGAGCCGCCTACTGGAACGGCCTGAGTGGGGAGGACCAGAGTCGCCCCGGCGAGATCAACCGCCCAGCCCCGAAATTCGACGCGGGTCACGAGGTGCTTGGTGACTGGGTCGGCGGCGACGCGAACCCGCACGTCACTCCCGGGCGCCGCAGCGGGCTGGTGCACCGGGCCCTTATCTCCACTGTCGAGGGATAAAGGACCGTTGGTGCGAGGCGCCCACATCAGGTTGGTCAGACGCACGTCGTTGCGCCGGCCGTTCTTGGGACGCGCAACATAGCCCTCAGGTGCCGGGCCCACGAAAGTCTCCAGCACCAACGCGGCGATAGGGCGGCGCTTCTGGGATCCGTTCCGAAACAGCGAGACCTGTGGATACTCGTCGCTCTTGATCGGTGTCAGCAGGGCCAGGCGTGTAAGCGACCACACCCGACCGTGGTCAGAAATCTCGTAGAGGCCCTCATGGCCGAGGACCGGCCGCCAGATCTCGCGGATATTGGCAAGTGTCGGCGGGCATTTCAACGTGTCAACGGTCATAGAAATCGCACCCCTCTTCGGCGACGGTTCAAGCGACCAGATGATGGGTATCGGCGAGCAGGGACGACCAGCGCGGATCGACATCGCCAAAATCGGTGTGGGCATGCGCGGTGACCGTGGACAGCATGGTGTGAGGACAGACGAGCCCAGAACGGTGTCGATCCGGCAAACCACAGGGCTGACCTTCAGGGGTCCAGCCCACAACCCCTACCGCAGCGCTGGTTTCCTGGCAGATCTGCCAGATCCGGCTAGCCACCGCATTGGCCCTGTCGGCCGCAGCGTCGCCACCCCACGCGAAGACGATGACGTCATGGCAGTAGGCGGCCTGCTCGATCCACCAGTCGTTGTCCGGGCCCACTGGGTCGGAGGTGCTCGTCGACTGATGCGCGTCGTCCGACGCAACCGCGGCGTACAGGCAGAGCGATGTGTAGCCGCCGTAGCCAAATCCACGAGCGAACGCTGCCGCGCGGCGGGAGGCGTCGTCATCGCGGTGCTCGTTGGCCTCCGAGGGCCGCAATTCGATGATCATCAGAGATGGCCCGTCATTCCAGCGTCGGTGCAGCTGGTATCGGTAAGACCGATCAGCCGAGAACTGTGCCCCGCCAACCCCCGTGACGTGCCAGATGGGTAGATGCAGATCCAGAGACAGGGTCATGATGCCACCGCCACTGGGGTCCGGGTGCGTGGGCAGGCCGGCGCCGCGGGTCCGTGAGAATGCTCCTGTGAGCACGTGACCTCATCGGCGCAGCAGATCGCGCACACATGAAACAAGAGTCCCCGTTCGCAGGTGAGCCCTACGCCGTCGATGACGAAATGCGTTTCCAGATAATCGATCTCGGCCGGATCGCAACGGCACTGTTCATAGACGCCGACCGGATCATGAAGGGCTCGAACGGAGATGTCTTCCGTGTGAGCGCCGTGGCCTGCTGCCGCGTGCCGACTTATCAACGTCGGCTCGGTCTGAGTGGTTGGAAATGTCACAACGAGCTCCTTGCTGTGCGGCCGGACAAGGTTGATGTCTCCCACACCGACACTCCAGCTGCGCTGTCGAATCGTGGATGGATGTGCCGGCGGGCTGTGCAGCGCGCCGTACAGATGGCGATACGCCAGCCGGTCAGATCGCTGGCTAAACGCACGTTGCGGGCGTCGCGCCCGATGGCTGTGGCGAAGTTGTGGACGGACACGATGACGCGGATATCGCGTGAGGCGGTGGAGACTACGTCGGCCGACTCAATCTCGACGGCGAGCGCGTTGACGACATATTGGGCGGGGTCGGAGTCGTAGTTGACGACAGAGATGCGTTCACCAGGAATCAGGGCTTCCACCTCGTGGACACGGACGCCCCGTTGCCCAATGCATGTCGAGGCGGCATTGATGCCACCAACCGTGGCCGCCACCGCGACCTTTGCGTAGAGCCCGGGGTCGCGAACGGCATCGACCACCCGGATAGCACCGTTGGCGACCTCAGGGATACGGCGTGCGAACAAGGCGGAGAAGAACGCGCGGTCGGATCCGATGCTGTCGCGGTATGCGGGATCTCGGGAACTGGTCATGAGATGAGCCTCTCGATAGCCGCGGCAGGGTGGCGGTTCGTGCTGGCGTTGTTGACCCAATAGACCGAACGTCCTCGGCTAGCGACGCGCCGTGCCACGCCACGACGCTCTAGGGTGACGAGGAGCCGATAGGTGCCCTCGATATGCGCGTCGGAGAAGCCGTGTTCGCCAGCTCGGTGGCGAAGCTCTGATGTGGTGACAGCGCGATCAGTGGACTGCAGTTGAATCGCGAGAAAATTCCGCAACTCCGCGGTCGTTGAACCTGGTAGTAATCGCCGTGTTTCGGCGCCGAAGCGCGGATGTGGCGACGGGTCGTTCGAAGATACGCTCATGGGAGACAAGGCCGATCTGTATGGGGCGGCGAAGAGGGAACGCGTTATCCGGCGTGGGCGGGTGAGAGGTGACCGAATGCCAGCGCCAGCTGAACGGGCGAGTTGGAGCACTGGCGCACCAGCGTGTGCCGATTGGTCAGCGAGATGACCGCGGACTGATCGTCGCGGAAGTCGTCATCTTCTACGTCGAGGTCGTCGTCATCGCAGACGGATTCCGGCGCTGGCGTGATGTCCGGTTTGATGTTGATCTCGTCGCGCGTGATTCCGGCGAGCGTGGCACCCTCAGGTGCTGGGTCTTCGACCCTTTCGCCTGCCAGAACAGCAGAGGTTTCAGGGCCAGGCGAGAGGGGAGGCCCCATTTCCCGGCCGGCGATGATAGACAGCTGCGCCCGACTGACCTCCAGCCCCGGACCGGGGGCGAGCCGGTAACCGGCCCAGATGCCAAACTCGGCATTGGTCTTCAAAGCCTTGATCGCGCACTGTCTTTGGAAGAAGCACCCCCAGCAGGCGGCCATGGCCTCAGGATTGGGTTTCTGCTCGTCGGGATGCCAGAGTTCGGGGTCGTAATAGCAGGGCGTGGGCCGCTCGGGTTCGTCGTGAAGTTTCGGAAGAACCGCTTGATGGGGACGGCCTGGGGGACGTCCGCGGCCCCCGGCGTGTCCTGATGCCCTCGGCGGGGCCTGTTCCGGGGTCAGTCGGGAAATAGACACAGAACTACTCCTCAAAGGTGTCACGAGTGTGGGAACTCACCGGCAGTGGATGAGTGAGCGCAGCAACGACCCACGCAACGGAGGTGGGTTGGTTCGCGGTGCCGCGAAAGGAAAGCCTGTTGCCCTCGTGCGTCGTAGGCACTGCGGGGGACGAAAGATGAAGTTACGGAACCAAAGTGGCGAATTGGGCGCTGCGCGAGTTGTAGTCGCCGGTGCCGGCTCCGCCGGGTGCAGTTACTGGTAAGTCCTCAGGGGTGGCTCCCTTCGTTCCGGGTAGGCCCAGTGGTAATACGGGGCGGCCTGACAGAGTCAAAGTAACATGGAGTCTCGACTTGAGACAACATTTACTTTGAACTTGCCGCCTCGTGTACTTCCGCCAACCGCCCGACCAGGCGAACAGCCCTCGAACGTGTCTCGGGCGGCAGCTGCGGAATCAAAGTAGACAAAAGTGTTAGCGCTTGTTCGGAGCGCTCGCGGATCTCGGTGTCCATCTGATCGCGGGCCGCTGGGGGGAGCGACTCGGCCATGGCTTCCGCGCTGGCCGCGAAACCCAAGACAGTCTCGGCGAGAGTCTCAGCTAAGGACAAGGTCTCGTTGGCCGAGGCGGCGGCGGCCGGTGCAGCCGCTGGCGACGATCCCAGCACTGCACGCAATTGCTCATCAGATATGCCGAACAATTCAGCCATCCGTGGCATAAGTGCGGGCCCCGGCGGATACTTTCCCAGCTCCCAGCCGGACACGGCCGACGGTGTAACTCCCAGCTCCTGGGCAAGCGCGGCCTGGGTGAAACCAGCTGCGACCCGGTAGTGCTTGAGCTCCCACTGCTGTCGGGGCGGCATTTCCAGGAAATCGGCCAGACTGCCGCCGAAGAAGTCCACCATCCGGGTCAGCAACTTCATCGACGGGGTGGACCGGCCGTTGAGCAGACTGCTCAAGGTTGTTGGGGTAACGCCAAGCTGGGCCGCGATGGCCTTCTTCGTTATCCCAGCCTGTTCGCACGCAAGGCGGAATGCCTTGGCGGAAAAGAAGTCTGCGGTGTTGTCAGCCATCGCCATCCGAATCGAGAGGCCGCGGCATCACACACCAGATCGCGCCGTCCGCTCGGCGGCGGCCAACCACCGATGGGGGCGCCACGCAGGAATCGCCTACGTCACACCGAAGTGCTGCCGGCTACACCCTCCGCCCCGGCTTGGTCGGCGCCGACGTACCGCCCGTGCGCGTTGCGCAGATCCTGGGCGTGCGACGAGTAGCGGCCCGCGAGGGCAGTTCCGGACTGGTGGAACGCTGCTTGAAATTCAGCAACGGCGGCGGTGAACTCGGCGCCGACTGGTCCGTAGCCGGTCGTCATCTGTTCGAGCAGATCAGGATCGGGCTGGCAGCCTGCCTCAACTTCGCCTGCGACTCGGTCGTTGGCGGTAGCGAACTGAAGGATCTCGTCCTCGTTTACCCGTAGTGCCATGTCAAAAGGGTATAGCGGCAGTGGAAGGACGAGCAAGACCACCACTTGATCCAGCGCGTACTGGCTGGGATGGGCTGCGGCTCCACACGGCGGCACCGGTGCGCGGTAACCAGTGTGACTACCGCGCTATCAGTGCAGGTCAGAGGCATAAAAGGGCGCTCAGAGGCGACGCAGGGTGGTGCACTACCAGGTGCCTTACCGCGGCTCCTACCTGAAGGCTCTGGAGAACAATAAAAGCTGCTGCCAGCATTGATTCATGACCGATTTGCTGGAGAAGCTCCTGGCCGACCCGGAGCTGCTTGAATGGCCGCGATTCACCACGCCGGCGACGGGCGACCCCGGTGAGTCGCCCGAAGAAATGCCGTCGCACATGACCGGAGCCGCATCCGATGACCACGAATTGGCCGTTGAGAAATTGCGGTCATACATCGATCAGACCGCTCCAGGTGATCCAATATCCGGCGACGCGGAGTTCGGCCGGCTGGGATTCGATCCGCCGCCGGCTGGCGACGATGCTGTTGATGCCGGCCAACGCGCCAAAGACGACCAATATGCTGCGGAGGCGACCGCAGATTCGAAATCTGAGGCCGATTCGGCAGTTGCCGAAAACGGCGAAAACCAAGATTCGGCAGATAACAACGAAGCGGCTTTGGCGTTCGACGATATTGCCGCCAAGAGCAATGCCTTTTCCTCCGGCGTCGGCGCTGTCGGACAATGGGTCAAAGGCCAGAACTGGAAGAGTCCCCGCACACTGGGTATAACAGCGGCCTCGGTTATCGCCGTGGCGGTCCTCGGGCAGTGGATGGTGCAAGGCTCTGGCGCCCAAGCCCCGACAGCGCAACTGACCACACCAGCGACTAGCCGTACGGCAGCGCCGGCGGTGCCGGCGGTGCCGGCGGATGCTCCGATCCAGGTATCCGCAGCGACCGCGCGTTGCCCGGCGCCGAGCTCGGATCCGATGAACGCTCTGCGCGTGGAAAGTACGCAGCCATGGATTTGCGTGCGTGCGTGGGGGATCGATGGCCAGATCCTGGTGGTGACCTTCGACAAGGCGTATGTGATTTCAGCGGTCTCGATCATGCCGGGCGCTGACAGCGAAGAGGGCGGTGAGGACCAGTGGGCTAAGTTCCGCACAGTCCAGCTGCTCAACTGGTCGTTCAACGATGTCGGGAGGACCAACTGCGATCAGGACACCCGTAACGAGCGCAAGACAGCCACGTTGGAGATCAACGCGGCGAACTGCTACCACCAGGGGCCTTGGCAGCCGGTAGTGGCCAGCTCTGTGACGATCACGATCCGCCACACCGATCAACCGTCTAACCCGAACTCCGTGGGAACACCCGCCGGCGATCCGAGTGCCAATGCGGACTACACCGCCTTCGCGGTAAGCCACCTCGAAATCGTCGGGCACCCATCGGGCGGCTGAAGCCTCCTACCGCAATCTGGATAGCCTGCTACCACGCTGATCTGGTAGCAGGCTATTTCTGTGTGGAAGCCATGTTGGTAACAACCTATCGCTGCTGGTCAGCTAGCTGCATAGCAGGGCTGGAATGCCAGCGGACACCCAAGTTAGGCCCCTGACAACCCCACTTGCAGGCACCGCTACCTACTCAGAAAGCTAGCAAGTTATCAGCAAATCTTCCTAGCGAACCTCTCGGCGCGTCCTTGGTCTGACGAGTCGTCGCGCCGAGTCTAGCAGGGGTTGTCAACCACAGCAAAGTCGTGTAGGGGCGCCACTCGGCGGACCGCCGCTGGTATCACCCTCCGCACCGCTCACAAGAGCGCGAAACACCCAGCTCACAGGCCTGAACAATGTCTCCCATCCAACCCGGTCGCCCAGAGCAACCCTCCAATCCCGACGCTGCCATCAGGGCGGGGTAGCCGATGGATCACCTCCCCGGTCACCCGTCGGGGCACGGCGACTCGACGGTCGCGCGGCGGGCTCAAAGAAAGATCCGGGTCGGATAGATCCCGAACGACCTGCAACCCCCCGCTGATCGGACCGCAAAAAACCCCTAGCAGCCCCGAACACCCCTCAACCGGGTTCGAAGCGGGCGTTCCTGCACCTCAGAGCCGGTCCTCTGGAAAACGGGGATTCGCCTCTGCATCGTTTGACCTGTGAGTTTCCGCCCCAGCACCGGCGACAGGGTCCGCCACTGGACCCAACAACACCGCCCTAGTCGACGCACCATGTCTCGGGCCGGAGTCATCGCCTGCCTGGCCCTCGGCGCCCTCGGCGGCGTCAACGCCATCGCCACAAGCTGCGCGCCCGACCACACGGTCACCGTTGACCAACTCGACACGACGCTCAACCGCGGGACGTCGGTCAGCGGCTTCGCCGACGCCTACGTCAACGTCTATCTGACGACGACATCGGCGAGCGCTCTGACCGCCTTTACCGGTGCCCGCATCACCCCTACGGCCGTGCCGGTAAGCGTGATCAAGACCGCTCCTTGGTCGGTGACGCGTCAGCCCAGCGGATTCGCCAACGTCGACTACTGGTCGGTGATCATCGGTGCGTTCGTCAAACCCATCTCCAAGGCGCCCGAACTGCGCTTCTATCAAGTCCCTGTCGCCGTCGTTCAGGGAAACCCACGCATCACGACCGCCCCAGCCATCGTCAACGGTCCCGACATCGGATATGACATCGACCTGAACTACCCATCCCAGGTCTCGCAAGACTCCGACGCCTATAAAACCGTTGCCGACTTCTTGGACACCTGGCTGAAAGGAACGGCCAGCCATCCCGCGAGCGGCGATATCAGCCGCTACAGCATTTCTCCACAAATCCGGCCATTCGACCACGCTCCATTCACAAAGATCGGTATCGACTCGATCAACGCGCAAGCCGACATCCCGGGCGCCGCACAAAACGGATTCACCACAAAAATTCTGGTTACCGCAGAAGGGTCAATAAATGACAAGTCAAATCAAACATTGACGTACCCACTCGTCCTCGTGCGGCAGAGCGACAAATGGTTTATCTCCGATATCGACCCAGCGCCTCAAATTGCCGGCCGTATCGCCAAGCCAACTGAAACGACGCAGCCTCCGTCCAGCACATCCACCAATGCCCCCGGATAACGGGAACAACTGACCCCGGAAAAGAACCACGATCCCGAGAACAGAAAAGGAGGGTAGAAAATGAACTACCTGAACCAGGTGCTCCTGAACACCATCACTCAGGGCAAGACGACCATCATCCTGGTCATCACACTGGTCGCCCTGGGACTCATCGCCCTGCTCTACGCCAAGAGCATGGGCTCGATCACCAAGGTCATCGTGGTGGTCGCCAGCGCCATCGGCGCCGTGATCATCGTCGTCATCCTCCCGGACCTGCTGCGCGGTTCGGCCAGCGACACCGGCGGACTCACCGGTATCACCAGCCGCTACTGACACCCGACACAGGCCCCAGAGGACCGCATGAGCTCCGACGAGTCACCCCGCGGCAACGCCGACACTGCCGAGCGCCGCGAGCCGCCCATCTTCGTCTCGATCTACACCCTGGCGCGTAAGTTCCCGAAACTGATCGGGAAATTCCCCAACGGACAACCCATCCCGTTCGGGCCGTTCACGCGCATCCAATGCGGCGTCCTCGTCGCGGCGGCCGGGCTCATCCTGCTGGTGTTCAAGCTGCTGGACCCGCCGATCCTGCCCACCCTCTTCGTCGGAGCTGCGATCACCATCCCTTCGGTCATCCTGGCTCGCCGAATCGGGTTCTCCATGGCCCGTACCAGTTCACGGCTGATCTGGCTTGTGCGACCCCGCCTGTACCGCGCCCCGTTGAGCACCGGTGGCCGCCCACCGCACAAACACCAACGCCCGGCCACCACCGGGAAAAGCGGCCACGTCCTGGACCTGGAGTTCCTTCAATGATCGTGACCCTGCAGCAACCCACCCTGGCCGTTACCGACAACTTGCGCTGGACCCGAAGCGGGGTCGTCTACGCCGAGTGGCTGCTCGGAGCGCTGCCGAACGGGCATGAGGAACGCAGCGAGAAAACCCGGATCGACAACCAGCACCGGCACCTGTTCTCCGACCTCGGCACGACGATTCTTACCAGCGTGGTGGCGCCGATCGCGATCCCGACGATCGCCGAAAAGATCACCTCCTCGGCACGGCGGGCCGCCCACCGCTACACGTCCGCCCACCGCTCCACCGCCAATCCCCCGGAACGAAGCGACTTCCTGACCCTGTTCCCCGACGCCGCTATCGAAGCCTCCGCGCGGCTCGCCGAGATCGAGATCCAAGATCCGCCTCCGGCCGAGCGACTGCACTGGTTGTCAGTCCCACTGTGCGGTCCCGCCCGTGGCGGAGACCTCCCCGACGGCTATCAGCCCACCGCTAAAGATGTCCAAGCCTTCACCACGCTCGCCGCCGACACCCAGCGCAAAATCCCCGGGATCTTCCGACCCCAACGCGTCAACGAGCATCAGATGCACTGGCTCTGGGAGCGCAGCCACACCCGCGGCGTCGATTACCGCGCATACCTGCAGGCGCTCAACGGATCCGAACCCAATCCGTCGGCACCGCGACCTTTCCCCCACCGCGCCGCCGGGCCGCACTCGGTACGCCGGCGACGCGGCTTTCGGCTCGACGGGGAAGTGGACCCAAGGCTGTCACGCGCGGTCAAGGTGGGATTTCCCGACAGCGATATCCCCCCGAGCTACCAAACATTCCTGTTCGTAGATGACTTTCCCGCCAAGCTGGCCTGGCCGGGAGTAGCCGACCAGGTGTTCGCGCTGCTCAATCACTTCGAAGGCGCCGGCATCGACTACACCCTGCACACCTGGGTCCGCAACCGCGCCGACGCCCTCGCGCACAATGCGAGCTCGCTCAAGCAGCTGGCCGAGCAGATGGACGAACGCGACAGCGAGGTGAGCTTCGCTCAAAACTTCCTTGTCACGCGCGGCCAGCAGCTCGCCCAGTACAACACTCACCTGGAAGGCAATCCGGCCGAGACCGAGATCCACTTTTGCCCGATCATCGCGGTGTCCGCACCCAGCTACGAGGAACTCCGCGACCGCGTCCAAGACGTGCACCGCACGTTCAAAGACATCCCAATCAAGCTCGTCGACCCCGCCGGCGCCCAAGAAGAAGCCTGGGCCGCCTGCCAACCCGGGTATACCCCGCAGCGGGTGACCGCCGATTACACCCACGTCACCGCCACCGACTACTTCTCCAAGTTCACGCCGATCACGGCCGCCAAGATCGGCGACGACGCCGGACCCTGCATCGGAGAGTGCCGGCTCTCCGGGTTCCACGAACCCGTGTACTTCGATCTGCTCGGCGTCACGGAGAAGAACAAGTCCGCCAGCTTCGCGTTGGTTGGCGACCTCGGATCGGGCAAGTCGGTGCTGCTGAAAGTCTTCGGCGGTCTCACCGTCGACCACGGCGGCCAGGTGTTCGCCATCGACCGCTCCCCCATGGGCGAATACGTGTCATTCGCCGAATCGGTCGCCAACGCGGTCGTCATCGATCCGACCAACCCCGAGTACACCCTGGACCTGCTGCGGGTGGTCCCCGGCGCCGACGTCGCCGAGCGCATCCTGCCCGTCCTCATGCGCCTGTTCCAAATCACATCGGGCAGCCCGGAATCCACCCTGCTGTCTGACCTCATCGAGCCGAATTACCGCGCACGGCACAAGATCAAGGGCCTGCCTGAACTGGTCACCCACACCGCCAACCTGGTTCGTAACCCGAGCCTGGCCACCGGAGCCGTCGCCGATGCCGCACCCGCAGTGATCGCGAAAGTCGCCTCCCAACTGCGCTTCTGGTCGCAACGCACCTACGCCCGTGTCCTGTTCGCCAACGACCTGCCACCACTGCCGCTGGACGCCCCGTTCGTGGTGCTGCGCACCAACAGACTCTCGCTACCGGACGAGAAGAGCAGCCTGGCCGACGATCCCACCAAGCTCTTCGGCGACGTCATCTACACGCTGTTCGCCACCATCGCCCGGCAGGTGCTGTTCTCAGAGCCTGACGACCCGGATCCGCGTTTCGGCCTCTTCCTGCTCGACGAGGCCCGCCATCTGACCCGGTCGGCCATCGGGGACGGGATCATCGAGGACTTCGTCATCGATGGGCGCAAGCACGACTGCGCGATCGGATTGGCCTCCCAGGATCCCGCGCACTTCCGACGGTTCACCCACCTCATCCCAACCCTGTTCCTGTTCCGCCAAGTCGACGAAACGCTCGCCACCGAGGAACTGCGCATGGCCAGCAAGGACGCCGCACGCGACCGGAACTTGGTCAAGCAACTGATGACCGAAACCAGCCCCGGCACCGGCGAGGACGGCGAAACCCCTCCGGAACGTCGCGGCGAATGCCTGATGAAGGACATCCGCGGCCGCCTCGTCGAGATCAAGGTCAAACTGCCGGCGCGCGGCGACCGCGCCGCCGCGGTGAACACGACCCCAGGGGCGGCCGCATGAACCCTTTCCGCTTCGCCGCCCGAGCCTGGCGCCGCGTCGTGCTGCTGCTGACTCCTGCGACGATGAGCATCATCAACGCCGCACCCGCGTGGGCCGGCACCGGTGCGACCGCGGCAATCCTGTGGATCGGAGTCACCGACAGCGCGCACGTGCCACTTGGCTCCTACGGCTTGTCGCTGAACAACGGCTCGCTCACCGATCCCGCCGCCGCACCGCCAGCACTGAGCATGCACTGGTTCTACAGCCTGTTCCTGGGCATCATCGCCACACCGATCTGGCTGGTGAACAACGTGCTGTCGTTCAAGTGGCTCAAGGTCATCTCACAGCCGTTCGACTTCATCGGCCACCAGCTGACCGTGATGGTGCACAACCCTGTGGTGCTGACCGCAATCGGTCTGATCGCCGCGTCCATCATCGCGGTGACCTTCGCGCTCGGCAAAGTCGGGAAAGCGGCCGCGCAGATCACCACGGCCATCCTGCTGGCCTACATCTCGATCGCCCTGGCCAACAAACCGGTCAGCGAACTGCTCGGCCCGAACGGCGGGCTGACGATGGGCCGCGACATCGGCGTCGAAATCAGCAGTGAGCTGTCCGGAAAGCCCCTAGAGGGTCAACAAGCGGTAGATGCCCTGTCGCAGTCGCTCGCCGACCACTTCGCCCGCACCCCCACCCTCATCTGGAACTTCGGCCAAGACCTGGACGCACCGCCCTACAACTGCGGCCAAGCCTGGTCCACAGCCATCACCAGCGGACCCGTCGACAAAGTCAAAGATGCCGTCGCCCAGAACTGCCCGGGTGGCCAAGACCTCCACGACTACGCCATGAGTGATCCCACCAGCAGGAAAATCATCGCCTTCGTCGCGATCATCTTCGCGCTGGCCGTCGCGATCGTCTTCACCTACCTGTGCGTCCAGGTCGTCATCCTCGCGCTATCGGCCGTGTTCTGGGCCATCGTCGGCATCGTCGCCCTCATCACCGGATGGATCCCCGGCGCCAGCCAGAACCTCGCGCTCAAAGCCGCCCTCGATGCGGTGTTCTCCTTCGCCGGCATGACAGGAATGGTCGCCATCGTGGGTCTCACCGGCACACTCGCCGGCGCCATGTTCTCCGCGGCCGGCGGCGACCTCGTCGTCGCCATGCCCCTGGTCTCGCTGATGCTTGTCGCGATCTTCATCGCCCTGCGCAAGGTCCGCAAAGGCATCCTCAAAGCCCGCGAACGCACTGTCCGAGCACTACAACGATTCAACGGATCCCCGGGCGAAATGTCTGGAACCACAAACATTCTCGAACGCCTCGACCCGCTCACCGCAATCCCGAACGCGACCAACCGAGTCACCAGCCTCGCCCGCCACGGCGCCACCACCGCCGCCAAACTCGGCATCGCCGCCGCAGCCCCCGAGGCCGCCCCGTTCCTCGGCGCCGCGGACCAACTCAAAAACAGGGAGAGCATCAAGAACCTCAAGGGATCACGCAGAGCCAAGACCGACACACCAGCGCAGGAAACCCCTGCGGCCACAGAAATTGAGACGCCAGCATGGGACGCAGAAACCGTCGAGGTAGGCGACCGGATCCGTTACTCGGGTGGTTGGGACGTCATCGGCAAGGTCAACGAAAAGTCCGTGCGGCTGGTCAACCTGGACGATCGGCTGCCCTTCGATCAGATCGAGGAGGTCAGGACGAGCGCCGGCGCCGCGGTCCGCATCGTCAGCGGCCAGAGGTCGATCGTCGACCAGGTCATCGCCTCAGGCGGCCAGAACGGCAACACCCCGACGCCGGCCGTGGCGGAGGGCGGGGAGCCCACAGCGAGCGGCACCACAGTGGCCGGTCCACCTGAGCGCCCGCCCCACCGCGGTGAGTGGCCAACGAGTGTTGCCGAGCACCGCCAGCGATTCCCGCACCTGTGCGGCGAAAGAACCACCCGCGGCGACTACTGCGTCAACGCCGCAGGCTCGTGCCCACACCACGCCCGCGACACCGGCCGCGCCCCGGCGCAGATCCACCCGGCCATCGCCGCCCTCGCCCGCTCCAGCAGTCAGGATGCGCCGGTGATCGATGATCCGGACGCCATGCCGGAGTTCTACGCCGACATAAGAGGCGAACTGATGGGACGGCGATAAGAGATGACCACCCCCGTCAAAATGGCCCTGGCAGCGGCCGTTACCGCGCTGCTGTGCATGCTCGCCCTGCCGATCGCGATCACCATGATGGCCCTGCCAGGTCAGGGAACCCAGCAGTTCTTCGCGACCTGCACCGCGGCGCTCGGCATCCGTGGGGCGATCGTGGCAAACCCTCCCAGTGACGCCCCATCTGCGCAGGAAGTCCTGTTGAAGATCAAGCAGACCGCCGAAACACTGGGATTTGGCAGACAGGGGGCAACCGTGACCGTGGCGATCGCTATGCGTGCAACTGGGCTGGCTAACGCCGCAAACGCCGGCGACGCCGACACGCAGCGCTATGCGCATAGCGCAGTTCTCAACGACGGCGCCGGCGCCCTTGGGCTGCCGCTGTCCTGGGGCAACGCCGCCGAGCTCATGACCCCAGAGGTGTCCACCGCACTGGCCCTCGACCACATGGTCGACACGGAACCCCGCTGGCGCGATACGGATCCCAGCCAGCTGGCCGCACAAATCACGGGACTGACGGCCGAAGACTTCACCCAGTACGTCGCCGACGCCCAAGCCCGCCTTGGGACACTGCCCGCGCCAGCCGAAACCTCCAGCACCGCTGCCACTGCACTGACCTCAGTCGCCCCGACCACCACTCAGCGGACAACCCAACCCGCACCCCCGACCACAACTGCCGCGACCTCAACGGCAACCACCGTGCTCAACCCGGACCAGGCCAGCTCGGCCATGTCCACCGCGCCCGCCGCCGCGAATTGCCTACACGCACTGACCACGCCCCTGCCGACCGTTGCACCCGGCCACAACCCCGCCGGACCTGACATCGCCGCCGCTGCCCAGCGCAGTGTGGGGACCGACCAGACCGCCACCCCCACCACACCAGCGACCAACGAGCCCATCCCCGCGCAGCCAACTACGCCGCCGGCCAACATCACCGACTCCGCCGAATACGTCGCCTCGATCCTGTCAAGCACCCTAGGAACCCCGATTCCAACCACCATCGCCGAACAGCTGCAGATCGGATACCGCGTGGTCGCCGACCCCGAACCCGGCGACGCCGTCTACATCGACATCAGCGGGAGCGCAGGCCCACACCTGGCCGGCATCGCCGTCGACCCCGACACCATGGTCACGGTGCTGCCCGGGCACTCAGCGCCGGAATGGACCCGCATCGGGCCGAATCGGGTGATCCGCCGCATCGAAGGGGGCCCCGCCGCATGACTCAACCTTCCGCGCCCATCGCCACCGCCGAAGATCCGGCCACCAGCGAGGCCGAGAATCCCTCCACCGCGAATCCCCCACACCCCGCGCAGGCCACCGGTCAGTCCGAGGGCCCGGTGCCGGTCAAGCCACCACCGTTGCCCGGCACTTCGGCGCCAGGCACGACACCACCTCCCACCACTACTGCCGCTCCCGCCGCGCCGGGCGCCACGACACCAAACGGCCACAGCCCCAATGGCACCGGAACCGTCCCGGCCACCACTGCAACCACCACGGGCGACACCAAACTTGAAGATGGCAAAGAGGATTCGGATTCGGAAGCCGACCACAAAGGCAACCACAACAGCACCGACAGCGACTCCGACAGCGACGCATCAGCCGACACTCCACCGGATCCAGGTCCGTCACCAGACGCCCTCGGCCAACTGGCCAATCTCGGCCCCCAGCTGGCGAGCCCGCTCATCAACGCCGCCACCGGGATCCCCGCCGCCGCACTCCAGGGCGCCGGAAGCCTCATCCCGGCACTCGCATCAGCCGTCATGCCCCAACTCGCCGCGCTCGCAAACCAACTCGGCACCGGCGCGCCCCCCGGAACCCCCTCGGGCCGCGTCAACACAAGCGGCGCCGACAGTCTCGCCGGCCCCCTAGGCTCCCTGGTCGGCGAAGGCCCCGCCGCCGACGCAGCCCGTAACAAAAACGAGGCCCTGGCCCGCCAAGTCGGCGCGATGCGCGACGTCGAACGCCAACTCGGCGAGATCCTGGGCCTGTCGTCGGCCCGCACCGAAGAAGATCGCGCGAAAATCCAAGGCGTCATCGACGACGTCGAAACCGCCCTCATGTCGGCCGGCGTCCAGGGCGACACCCCCGAGGCACAAACCGCGGTCATGACGGCAATGCGCAAGGCGCTCGACGAGGCCGGCAGCGTGGTCAGCTCCGCCGCACGCGACAAACTCACCGACGCCCAGTTCGTCCGATCCCTCATCCACAACTACCTGGCAGCAGCCGGCTCAACCGACTCGCTACACGCAGGAGTCGCCGGCAGCGGCGCTGGCGCCAACGCCGCACGCATCGCCCACGACGCGCTCGGCCTCCCCTACGTCTGGGGCGGCGGCGGCGCACTAGGGCCCACCGGGGGCGGATTCGACTGCAGCGGTCTCACCCAGTGGGCCGTCGCCCGCGCATCCGGCGGCCGCGTAATCCTGCCCCGGACCACCTACGAGCAGATTCATGCCGGAACCGCGGTGCCGCTCAACGCACTCGCCCCAGGTGACCTGGTCTTCTCCAACTGGTCGTCGCCGGGTGTCCCCGAACACGTCGCCATCTACATCGGAAACGGGCAAGTCATCGAAGCCCCACAGCGAGGCGTCCCCGTGCACATCAGCAACCTGCCTTCCGGCGCGCAAGCCCGCCGCGTTCTATAACAGAACAGAACGCATTGACCTCAGGAAAGACTGTCTAGATGATGGCTAATGACACCACAACGGACGGATTCGAGATCAGCGTCGACGAGGGCGCCTACCTCGTGGAACACCTCGACCTCAGTGGCCGCTTGCCCGAAGTCCTCGCGCTGTACAACCCCATGACCGGCCCCGACCTCGCCGAACCGTGGAAACAGCTCCAACGAGATCGCCTCACCGAACGCGGCATCCTCACAGCCAACGGAACACTGCCCGAAGTCGCCAACCTGGTTCGCACCATCGCGCACGCTGAGGAAACACTCGCCATCCGGATCATCCCGCTCCACGAGCCCAACACTATGTTGCGCGTCGCCATCGCCACCCGATTCGGCCAGTACGTCGTCGCCAGCCGCACCCGCCACATCTTTCTGGTCCAACAGGTGCCGGCCGCCGACTGGCTCACCGCCACCACAGCAGTCCTCGCCGTCAACCTAGGCACCATCGAACCGGCTCCCCTCAGCGATCTCATCCAGCTCACCGCCGCAGAAGCAGCACGCATCGCCGACACAGCCCCCGGCCACGCCACCGACCGACTCATCGAACACGGCCTCGACCCCCACGACGCCGCCATCCTCAACGCCTCGTCCAAACCCGACGTCGTCACAGAAATCACCGCAATGCGCCGTGTCGACGACGTCACCCGCCGCACCAAAACGGCAGTGTCCCTCCTCGACACCGAGAACTACGGACGCGTCCTTGCCTGGCCTCACGTCGGCGTAGACCGCCAAACCCATCTGACCTACGCCCCGATGTCCAACCAGCGCCTCGATGGCGCACTCCGCGCGCTATGGGGCTCACTTGACGACCGCTGAAACGTGTTTTGCCGCGTATTGCCGGGTATCATGCAGAACATGGCAGCGTTTACCAATTCGCCGGACTTCGGCGAATTCATCACCACGATTCGGTCGCTGACTTCGGTCTCACGTAAGAGCGTCGAGGACATGGGAGGCCCGTCCGAACGGCAACAGCAGGACGTCGAGTCCGGCAAGAACATGCCCATCACCGACCGCACGTGCGATCAGTACAGCAACTTCCTGCAGCAACGGGAAACCAGAAGCGTACCGATCACCCGCACGTTCTTCGAGGCGGCCTGCTCGGTGTTCAGAGGGGCCCAAGTCACGCCGGAACTCGGATGGGACGACGCACCCCTCTATCCCGGCGCCGGGTTCATGCTCGGCGACCTCGCCAAACCGGAGGCGGCAATAACCGCGGGGAGCCTGGTGTTCCCCGCGGCCCGCGACCTCTGCGCCCGAACCTTCGCAGATCTCGCGGGCGGGGCAACCGCGTTCACACACGTCGCCAGCCGAATTGCTACCCGCCACACCGCAATAACCGTGATGCCGTGGCCTGTGGCGTTAGCCAACAACTTCACCAGCGGGGCCCCGTGGCCCAGCCACCACACATACCGCATTGGCATTCCGTCCAACAACGGCTTCCCACGCGTACTGATGGACCCACTACGCGGCGTATTTGATCTTGAGAACGCCCACCTGCGGGCGGCCGCGCTGGGCGCCACCGGCGCCGATCGCACATGCCTGGCATGGGCCGTTCTGCTGGCTAACGGCGCCGCTGCACGGTCAGGGACCAGCCCGCTGCAGGCGTGGATCAACGTGTTCTCCCCGGACCCTGGTGAACGGAGCAGGTGGACGAACCTCAAGACCCAGATCCACGCTGACACTGGAGTCACCACCACTGTCACCCTCGACGATGTGCTCAGCACTGCCCAGCGTTATTTACTGCCGTGGGTCGAAGAATGGCTCGCCGCCAGCGGCCTGCACTTCATCCCAGGCCCCGGCGACGCGCAGCTCACATGGGCTCTCAACACTGCCGACTATCGCCGCGTCGAGTGGGACGCCGATGACAACAACAATGCACCCGGTCCACAACTGTGGTTCTGCGACCCCACCATGATCGACGCGGTGTCAGCCGTGCTCAACGACAGGAGAACAGGCAACTTCGTCCTGGACGACACGGCGCTCACCGCCACCGGCTCCCAACATCCACAGTTCGTCTGGTGTCCACTAGGTTCCAGCGGGCGACATGCGCTGCTGCAACAAGCCGGAACAGATCAATGGAGGCCCGCCGTGCTGTACTGACCGGTCGTGCCAGAGCGTTGCAGCCCAAAACCGCTGCAGGACAATCTATAACGCCGGGTGAACTGGTCCTCTTGAGAACGGCGCGATCGGCCTCAACAGTGGATGAGGTGAGATCACCGCTGTTCGCTCGCCTCGCCGCCGTCGCCAACTCGCCGCGTCCGCGGCCCAAGCCGGTCCGCGAATTCCACGTACCCGCAGAGCAGCTCCCCCAGCAGGTTCTTGACCGGTTACGCCACCCCAGTGCGCCTACCTACCTGGTGACCTGGGACCGCACCGCCCATGACGCCGTATTCCGCCCCAGCGAGGCTCCTCCGAGGTGACCAGCGGCCAAACCCGCAAGACCGCGGACGAGGAGAACCCAGCAGCTGTGCTGCTGGGCATCCTGGTCATCGTCGGTGGTGCCGGCTACCTCGGATACCGGTACCTGCGGAAGAACACCGACCTGGCAGCCTCCGTGGACATCCCGACTGCGGCCGCGGTCATCGGCGCAACACTCATTGCCCTCGTTACTGCGGGCATCGTCTGGCACGGCGCACGTCCCGGTGAGCCGTCGGCGGCCGAACCCGAAAAATGGACGCTCACACTGCCGGTGGGCCCAGCGACTATCGGCACCGCATCGGCGGCATTCGCAGCGACAACCGCCCTCGCCCGCTGGCTTCTCGCAATGCCATTCGTCACCGCGATTGGAATCGCCCTGGCCGCCGGCGTCGCGACCGCCGGTTTCACCATCGAGCCCTACCGCCTGCGGTGCGCCCGCCTGCAGCTACGCGGAACCCTGATTCAGGCGCTGTACGCCCCCCTCGGCCACAAGCAACCCTCACTGCAGGTCGTCCCGCAGACGACATGGGACGCCAAAGACACAGCGCCCCAAACGATCACCATCCGAGCAAGCCGCCCGATGACAGCCACTCTGCCCTCGACGAGCGACGACCGACTCGAACTCGACGACGGCATCGGCACGACAACCGCGACCGCCCGACGCCTCGATCCCGCCACCACGATCCGCCGCGCCCTGCGCACCCATTGTGACGCCCACTACCGCGTCAGCGCCGACCCGTCAGCGCTGGTATTCACCGCCACACAGTTCGTCCCCGAGCAGATGGACGAGGAACTGGCCGACCTCACCCGCAAGGCCCGCGACATCTTCGAATCGTCCGCCACCGTGACCGGAACCCTCGCCGACGGGTTCACCATCAAGCACGCAATCGCCAAGAAACTGATGGGCGACTTCCGCAAACGGGTGGCCGAACAGAATCTCACCGAACTTGTCGGCGGCACGTGGCGGGTCAAATGGGACATGCCGGCATCGACCGTGACGTTCACTCCCAAACCGGTGCTGCAATTCCCGCTGTTCACTAAGCCGATTCCCGCTGTCCGAACCATCGAAGAAGCGATCGGCCAATACCGCCAGACACGGTTCGCCTACGGCGTCGACCTCGACCTGGGCATCCAGGAATGGGATCCGCTGGATTCGCCCCACACCCTCGTCAGCGGAAAAACCGGCGCTGGCAAGACGGTCTACCTCCGCGGCCTGATCATGATGGCCGCGCTGCGCGGCTGGGCAGTGGTGCTCGTCGACTTCAAGGGCGGCTCGTACTCCGACTTCGTGGGCTGGCCCAACGTCCACATCATCAGCAGCGACCCCTTCGAGTCGATCGCCACCATCCACCGCATGTACATGCTCATGGAGGACCGCAACGCGCGCGCTCGCTGGGACCAATCGCAATGGGAGCACAACCTGCCGTACCTCATCGTCGTCGACGAGGCCGCCCAGTTCAAAGTCGTACTCGAACGGCTGTGGGCCAACCTGAAACCGAAGAACGGCGCCAAGGAATGCCCGACACTGACCGAGCTCGGCGAACTGGCGCGTCTTGCGCGCACCGCGCGGATGCACCTTGTGGTCGGTATGCAACGGCCGGATCACACCCTCATTGACACCGAGGCCCGCGACAACTTCGGCAACCGGGTATCGGTGGGCCCGATATCACGGATCGCAGCCGAAATGCTCTGGGACGACAGCTATGTCGGCCGCTACATTCCACGGATCAAGGGCCGCGGCATGTCCACGGGCACACACCAAGATCCACGGGAGACCCAGTACTACTTCACGCCAGCGGCCAACAGCACGGTCCCTGAGGAGGCCGCCGTCATCGAACAACTCCGGCCACCCGTGACACTCGTCCCCCGGTACGTGCCGGAGCTACCGCTGATGCTCGACGGCGTCTCGTGGAACGAGATTGCGGATGCGCCGTGGTTCCCACTGTCGGAGCGGCCCGACCTCGATCCCACCAACTTCTTCCGCAAAGTCACCTCATTCGACGGAGATTCACGCCTCGGATTCGATGTCGCGGAGATCATCCGAGAAGCCGAAAACGAGGGAATGGACGAACTGGTGCTGGCCCCGCGAGATCTGCAGCCCAAGGACTTAGTGTCCTTCGACGACGGCCATATCGGTGAGGTGGACGGCATTGATGTCGCCGACGATGGCGTGGTCACCGTGATGTGGCAGGACGACAACGATGGCCGCCTCTGCGTATCCAGTCTTTCGCCAGACAGCCGTCTGGCGGTCCAGCGCAACTCCTCTTGAGAACCGCCTGCATACGGCCTTAGCGTCGTAGCCAAACCTGCCGTATTCGCTGGCGGGGACCAGGAAAGGGGCGCTCGCAGCTCATGTCTTTTGAGGATCTGCTCGATCCGGGCGACATCTTGAGCGTCGCCGCTGGGGCGCCGTTTGGGCCGGCCGGGCTGGTGATGGGCCCCGTGTTCCGGGAACTGTTCGACATCGGACGCGAACTTTTCGGCTCGGGTGACCATCCGAAGATGCCGCCGCCGCCTAAACCGCCACCACCTACGCCGCCGCCCAACGGGCAGGGGCCAACACAGGAGCAGATCGACAAGATCAACCAGGTGCTCGCCGATATGCAGAAGCAGATTGAGGAGATGCACAAGGCCGGCGAGACTGCCGCCGACGAGACCGGGAACAATTCCGATGCCGGCCGGACAGCGCATGATCAAATCCTCAGCGGCGGCGGCGATCTGGGTCCGGCGCTCGCGGCACAAGGTGGCACCCCGGAAGCCGATGCGGGTCGGCTCGCAGCGCTGCAGCAGCAACTCGACGAACTCAAACAGAACGTGCAGGAAAAGGCCGGCAACGCCGACGGCATCGCTGACAGCCTGCGCAACCTGGGTATGGGAATGCCTGGAATGGGCATGCCAGCACTCGGCGGCGGGCCCGGCCTGGGCATGCCCAGCCTGGGCGGAGGGGGCCTCGGTGCGCCGGCAGGTCTTGGTGCACCTCCTCCGCTGAGCTCCCCCGCCCGCAAGGACGACCTGAAGCCAGCGGACCTGTCCAAGCCCAGCGATGCGCTCAAGCCTGCCCCGGTGACCGATCCAGCGGCGCCACCGCCGACGGCGGCGTCACCGGCTGGTACCGGCGCCGCTCCGCCGCCAGCCGGAGCCGCGCCCGGCCCCGCTGCACCGAGCCCAGCAGGTGCTGCCCCGCCACCAGCCAAGCCTGCACCTGATGCTGCTGGGAATGCGCCCGCGAGCAAGGAGGTCACGCTGCCCAGCGGCCAGGTAGTCACCGCACGAACACCTCAAGGCGCAGCCGCGGTACGTCAGGCACTCACCCGTACCCCCGACAGCGGCGATGTCGCGACGGCCGCATACGCCGGAACCGGTGTGGAGCTTCCCACCGACGGCGCCGACCTAGGCAAGAAGGTCGACCCCGCCGACGTCAAACCCGGTGACATCGCGGTCTTTTCCGACCACACCGCGATCGTTGCCGGCAACGGCCAACTGATCGGCCCGGACGGAAAGCTGCAACCACTCGGCGTCATCAACGACATGCCCGGCTTCAAGGGATTCTTCGATCCCACCGCAACCGCCGATGCACCCGCCCCGGCGACCGGCGCCACACCCGGCGCGCCGGGAAGCCCGCCGGCAACAGCGCCGACGGCCCCACACAGCTCGGAACCGAGCAGCTCGACGCCCGCGTCGGCCGTGATGGCCAGCCCGGGAACCACGAAGCCCACCACAGGACCAATCAAGCCGCCGAGCGATCCCGGCTTCGGACTGCCCGCCCAACCCAACCATGACAGTTGAGCAGGTCGTCGACGACTACCTCAAAGGCGTACGCGAAATCGTCGGAACGACACCCGCACCGACTACCCCGACGTCGCCGTCACCAACGACGCTGCCCGAATTCCCCAGCGCCGACTGGACAGGCAATGCTCACGACGCCGCGATCGCCGCTGGAACCTCGCTGCAGCAGGCGCGACAGAACCTGAACACCGCCGCGGGCGGCGTGGCCACCGCCACCGAATCGGCCAACAGGATCGCCGGGGACGCCATAACCCAGCTCGACGTGATCGCCGGCGAATGGGAACACGCCAAGGCCGCCGCCGGCGTACTCCCCTCCCCCGGGCCGCGCGATGCCGCGCTGATGCCTCAAGCACAGATGACGATCGGCGAAGCTGTCGTCCTCATCTCGGCGACCACCGCCAAGTACGCCGACGCCGCCGCTGAGGTACGCAAGCACACCGCTAACCTGCCCAATCACGCACCGGCGCAGAAGCGCCCGGATGGACCTGACGGCGACGGCAGCGCACCACCCTCGCCCGGTCTGTCAACGCCAGCGACTCCCGGTCCCGATGTGACGCTGGCCGGAGGTGCGCCAATGCCTACCGGCCCTATGGACGGGCCGGTAGGCGGCGCGAATTCAGCACCCGCGGCAGCAATGTCCACCATGGCGCCCGCGGCGGCCGGGATGATCCCGGCCGCGATGGGTATGCCCGCAGCGTTCATGCCGATGGCCTCCGCACTCCCGGCGGGGGCGGCTCCCCTCGGCGGGATGCTCAGCCCGTTCATGCAAGCCGCCGGCGGCAGCCCCTCGCCGTCCACCACCGCAACCGGTGACGCCGAGGACATCCCGAGCAGCGGTGCTCAACCCGCCAAGCACACCGGACAACCACGCACGATCAGGGAGGCGATCGACGGAGCCCTCGACGCGCTCGGCATCACCGATCCACAAGCGCGCCAACGCTGGCAAGAGGGCTACCAGACGCTGATCGAGCGCGAGTCGAGCGGCAGAGTCCACGCGATCGCCAACGGCGATTCGAACGCGGTCGGTCCAATCATGGCAGACGGCGGGCATCGAGGATCCTCCCGCGGCCTAGCGCAGGTCACACCCAGCACCTTCGAAGCCTTCTGGGTGCCCGGCACCAGCAAGGACATCTTCGACCCGGTCGCCAACATCGCCGCATCCATGAACTACGTCATCAGCGACCCTAAGTACCACGTGTCTCCGAGCGGGGTCGACCTCGCTACAAAGATCGCCCAGGCAAACCCCCGTTCCCAGGGCGGAGGTTACTGATCAGTGACCAGTGTCATCGAGGCTGTGGACGCCGTCATCCGGGAAGCTCGCACCCTCCTGGGTAGCGGACAAGGAGCAGTCCCCAGCGCCCCTTCCCAACCGGGTGCTCCCGCGACGGCCCAGGGCTGGAACGGCCAGGCCGCTGGCGCCGCCGAAACCACCTCCACTCGCCTACACGGGCTTCGAGGCAAGCTCACCGACGCACACACGGCGGCCATCACCGCTATGTCAGTAGGGCCCGATATCGCCAGGAACGCCCACAACGGTCTGGACACCATCGAAACCGGTTGGCAGACCGACAAAGAACAACTCGGACCGTTCGCCGGCACCCCGGAAGGCAAGGTCGCGCTCGCCCTCGCCGGCCAGGGACGCATTGCAGAAACCCAGTCGCTCGTATTCGATATCGCTACCCAGTACGGCGACGCGGCCGCCAATGTCAACGACGCCACCGCGAACCTACCCGAGACCGAGCAACACGCCGCGGAGACCGACCCCACCGATCCTGACCACGAACACCCCAACGACGGCAGCGACCCCCTGACCGACCAGGGCGAGGACTCGGAAGGCGATCACACCGACGACCTACTCGCCGGCACACGCTCCCCGGCTGCAAATCCCCTCTTCAGCCAAGCCAAGATGGCTGCCGAACCTGCCGGCACGCCCACACAGCCGATGATGCCGCCCGGCATGCCCATGGGCATGCCGTCAGGAGGCATGCCCACAGGCGGCGGCATGCCCAGCGGAGCAGGACTCAGCTCTCTACTGCAACCACTTACCCAGGCGGCAACCACCGCGGCCAGCGCCGCCGACACATCGCCGCAAGGTGACGTCGACGAAACCGACCAACCCGACCACGATGCGAGCACCGGTGCGCGCGTGGTGAAGAACGCCGACCGCGCGCTGGGGCTGCCCTACATCTGGGGCGGCGGTGGGGCGGGCGGCCCGACCGGCGGTGGCTTCGACTGCAGTGGCCTTGCTCAGTTCGCCGTCGCGCAGGCGACTGACGGCCGAGTCCTGCTGCCCCGCACCACCTATGAGCAGATCCATGTCGGTGAACGTGTCGACCCATCGGACGCCCGGGCCGGTGATCTGATCTTCTCGAACTTCTCCTCCCCGGGTGTGCCGGAGCATGTACAGATCTATGCTGGCGACGGGAAAGTGATCGAGGCGCAGCAGTCTGGCGTGCCGGTGAAGTACAGCAATGCACCCACAGGGTCCATCGTGGTCAAGAGAGTCGTCTGAGGCTGCATCGCCGCAGCTCAGACCCGCAAAGCTTCTCAGGCCGCCACAGACGGCCTATCGGGCTGCTTCGCAATAGATACCACCGGGGAATGCGGCACATGCGCCTACGAGCGAATCAGGGGCCATTACGGCATTTTCGCCAGTTCGGCCACGCCAATCGGCCCATGATTCACCGTGAATCGACCGCCCCGTGGGCGTGTCCCCTGGAACACAACCCAAACCGCCGATACATTCACTACATGTACCGATTGCTGAAGGGATAACCTGTGGCCACCAACTCAACAGAGACAGCCGACATCCAACTGCCGAAGGCCCGCACCATCAAACGCAGCGCCGGCACCACGTCGCGTCGATCCGTCACGCGCGTTCGAGCAGACGCATCCACAACACCGGCCTCTCGCGCCGGAATGCTGAGCGGACTCACCCCAGACGAGGCGATCGCGCAAGGTCTGAGCGTGGTACAGATCGAGCCCTCCGCCCTTATCCCCCACCCTTTCAACGACGCGAGTCGCTCCATCGTCGATGAAGACGATGAAGGTTGGAAAGAGCTACTTGTCTCTGTCGAGGAAAAGGGTGTCCGCATCGCAGCCGCCGCGGTGACTCGGAAGGCATTCACCGCACGGTGGCCACACGTACTTACCGGGGACACACGCGGCGAGTACGTCCTCATCTACGGGCACCGCCGCAGGGCGGCCGCGCTGGCCACCGATACCGCCGCAATGCCGGTCATCGTCGACGACGGTATCCTCGACACACCAGACGGTGGACTCCTGGAGATGTTCAAGGAGAACCACGCGCGTGAAGGCCTCTCACCACTGGCTGAGGCGGAGTTCCTCGCCAGACTCGCTGAAGAGCTGCACATCTCGCAACGCGAGCTCGGCAAAGCGGTCGGGATCAGCCAACCAACCGTGCACCGCAGGCTATCGCTGATCTTCCTCGACAAGACACTGCAAGACGCGGTCCGCGACAAGAAGCTCGCCCCCACCGAAGGGTCGACCCTCGGCAAACGCTTGCCCTACGGACCAGTCCGGTCCTTCCAAGACGACCCCGACCCCGACCAAGACACGGATGCGCGCCGGGAAGAACAACTCCGCGCCTTCAGTCTCACCCAGAATAGCGGCATCCTGATGAGCCAGGCCGCGGACCGGGTGATCGCAGAGCGGCGTTCCCGCGCCCTGGCCAACGACCAAGGCATTGAACTGGTCGACCCCGCGACACACTTCGGAGATGCGGCAACCGCACGCCGACATCGCATCTATGACACAGTTACAGATCCAACCACGGTGGTTGCGGCGATCGACGATACCGGCGCACTGGCCTACTACAGCATCGAAGCACCCACGCCAGTCGATCCAGAACCACTCCCCTCCCCCACCGCACCAACGGGGCGTGAGTCCACATCGCCCTCCGGCCAGCAGGACGGAGTGGAGCCCTCCGCGGCACCGGCGGCTATGAAGCAGAAGACTGAGAAGTCGACTGCGGGCCGGGCGGCAGCAACGAAGAGTCGCCGCGCCGCGGCGGAACGTATCGCGCTTGAACCACCACCCAAGACCGACATGCTCCAGATTTTCGCCGATCTCTATGCACTGAATGCCACTGCCGAAGTCGACTGGGCAGCGGTCGAGACCCTCGCGAACAGCTGGGGACTCGACAGCATGCCAGCACCGACGACTAGCAAAGCGCGACTAGCGCGAGCCTGGACGACAGCTCTGGCTGCTTACGAGATCCACGCGGGGGCCAAGTCGCAGTGGGGCGAGGTCGACAAGCTGTACTACACATTGCTCCGGGACCGGGCCAAGTACGAGCCAGGGCCGTGGGAGCGCGAGCAACTCGACAACATCACCGAGGACTGATTCACCGTGAATCACCAATGGTGTTACCAACGGGCGCCTCGAAAGGGCGGTCGGGGCCTGATTCACGGTGAATCAAGCGAACCGGGCGATAAGCCGATATCGACCGCTCAAGGCGGGATGATTCACCGTGAATCGTCGGCGCGGCGCCAAAGGTTCATGATTCACCGTGAATCGAATCCGGGGGAGTCGTCGCGCCGTACCACACGTCGAACCGCCACGATCGCCAACCCCTTTGCCTGCCCGTCGAAGGCCCCCGTTCTCAGGGTCCGGACGGGAGAGGCGGCATGATTCGTCGTCGGGAATCATCTCGACGGAGCCGCGAGTATCTGATTCACCGTGAATCAAATCTGGGGGAGTACGGCCCGTTTGCGCACCACCGGACCCCCTCCGGTCTCCACGGGCCCCGGGACCGATCGAGCAGCGTGATTCACGGTGAATCGCCCACGGGGAAAGCCCCGGCCATACCCAGATATGTCGGGCACCCGCAATCCCGGGAGAGCACGGCACCGGACATCGCTCGTTATCCCTACAACGCCGGGCGGCACTGCCGACCCTCAAGAATGCCGATTCACCGTGAATCGGATGCCCGACAGATCCACCGCACCGCACCCAACGACGTCGCATTGAAGCCGCCGCGTCCACTCACTCCAATACCGATTCACCGTGAATCACAACCTCCAAAGGAAGGCCCCACATCGTGAGCATCTATGCCACCGCGACTATCGCCGGGTCAGCCGGCAAGACAACCACCGTCACCTCCTTGGCCGTGCTGTGCGCGAGCCGAGGTGCCAGCGTCCGCGTGATCGACTTCGACCCACAGGCCAATGCCAGCCGACAGCTCGGATACGCAGACCTCGACGAGAACGAGCTAACCGTGGCTGACGTGCTCACCGAGGGAGCAACGATCGCCGACGTGGAGAGGCCAGCACTAGCGCCGGCGGGAATATCAGAGGAGGGACTGCCCCTCTTCGACGACGAGTCCGACATTGAGAACCTCACCGTGGTACCGGCCTACTTCCCGACCCTCGACGAAATGAAGGAACGCCTGGGCCACATCACCGGGGGAGTGACGCGGTTACGCCGGGCAATATCCGCAGCACCACCAGTCGACGTCACGCTGATCGACGCACCCGGCGTAAAAGGCGCGCTGACACTGTCGGCGATCCTGGCCACCCAGGCAGACCAGACGAGCGGTGCCTCCGGTGTCTTAACGTGCACGCTGCCCAAACCCAAGGAGATCGAAGGGATCGGCAAGCTGGAGAATCTTATTACCGCCATCAACGAGGATCGCGATCTGGCCATCACACTGAAAGGGATCATCGTCTGCGACGTCCCAACCAACAAGAGGAAGCTCTACCAAGAGAGCGTCGCAGACCTGCGAGAAGGCTACGGCGACCTGGTAGCCCCGTCGGTCAACCAGGCTGTCGGCGTCCCGGAGGCGTACAGCTTCTACACCCCGGTCCCACTCTTCCGCAACGCCCGTAAGACAACCCTCGAATACATCAAAGTGCTCGACCACTTCATCGCCATCGGACTGTTCCCCGAGGTGAAGGCCAGCTGATGGTGCGCCCGCACAGTACTGTCAACGTCGACCATGATCGACACGAGATGGCCCGCGCCGCAGTACGGCTAGTCGCCAGACAGACCGGGCGAGATTACCCCCTCGCGCAATTTGTGCGCGATGCCTTCGACGCCCAGCTGAAGCTCATCTGGGACGAGTACAACGATGGGCGGCCGATACGACCGGACGCCACCCGACTTCCAACGCGCCCGGAAGCCGACCTCGCTGCCACCACAGGCGAAAGGGCCACGACACCCTCGGGTACGAATGGCGATGATTCACGGTGAATCGCGACCAAACGTCGGTGTCACAAGCTGTCCGGCGGATGGGTGGGCGGCACACCGGTGGGGGAGGGGAGTGGTGCAGGTGGCGGTCACCAGGATCACACATCAGTACATGTATAACATGTACTGATGTGTGAGGGGGTGTCCTTGAGCCCGAACGCCGAGAGTCTCAATGGGCACCCGACCAGAATCAATGACCGGCTCCAGAGCCATGCATCAGGATGTCGCTGGCCGTCAAAGACGAACCGTTCTGGACGACGAGTCCGTTACGAACCAGCTCGCCCCAGTACGTCGAGAACGTTCCCGACGACGACACAATCCCGGCGCGCGCGCTGATCTCCTCTCGGGACAACCCGGCGGGATACACGTCGATCACCGCTTGCAGCATTCGGCCGGCACCCGCTCGAAGAATCCCTAGATAGTGCTGCCGAAGATCATCGCCGCTCATCGGCTCCGGCCGGCCACCGAGGAATTCGAACCCCGACTCGGTAAGCGTGTAACCCTCCGAGGTCTCGTCGATCAGGCCGGCCCGACGCAGCTCACCGAAATAGGTAGACCAGGTGCCCGAGGTGTGCCGCATCTTGGCGACCACCGCCCACTGCGCCTTAGTGAGGCGCCGCGGCGCCATCCGCCCGAGAGCCTCGACCATCCGCAGCGCACCCGCACGAAACCGCAGCGGCTCATCACCCGCCAACGTCCGGACACCGCCAGCCCGCCCGGCCGGAGTCTCTCCAGGGTCCGCCGCAGCGACCGTCCGCCGGCCCCCGGCACGGATCTGCGGCGGCCGATCCGGAGCGGGCACGGTGGCCTCCCCAACGACAGGCCGCGCCCGATCGATCACCTGCAGGACATCCGCGATACGGCCTGCCGCGGCGCGCAGCGACTCGTCTAGCCCCTGTCCAGACACCACCGCGTCCAGCTCGGCCAGGCGGCTACGCAACGTCTCGATCTCAGCGTCACGTTCACGCACCGTCTGTTCGAGCTCCCCAACCCGCGCCCGAACAAGAACGAGGTCATCAGCGGGCGACGGCCCGCCACCACTCTTACTGCGGGACACTCGGCCTTCGCCGTGCTCGCCGGCCTTGGCAGCCGTCGCCGCGATCTCCGCCGTGAGCTTCTTCAGATCGATCTCGGCACGTGTCTTGGGAATGACGCGCGCCTGGCCCGGCCGCGGCGTGGCGTGTGAGTCGAACGTCTCGAAGAGCGGCAGCTGCACACGCCGGAGAAGGCCCAAGAATGCCGGGCTCCACACCCAGGCCTCGCCCACCCTCAGTGTTGGTAGGGACTCGACAACCTCACGGGCCCGCGTCCCTGTGGAATCGGCGTTCACGCTGATCCAATCCTGGGCGGCCTTGATAGACCGCGGTCCCGTTGTGCGCAGCAGGATCACCGTCTCCATCAGTTCGAGCACCGACTTGGCGACTTCTTGTCCGCGCTGGGTGGCCACCGTCATCCCGAGGCCGCGGCTTCGACCCCGCTTGGCGAGATCCTCCATCGCGCCGAGTAAGCGGGCGGTGTCTGCGGTCGCACGCTGAGGGATAAGAACATCAGCCTCGTCGATCACCACATGGAGGGGATCGCGGTTACGGGCGTAGAGACGTTCCACGAAAGCAGTCGCAAACGCGCGCGCTTTGGCCTTACGCATGTGCGACAGATCGAGAACGGCCGGTAACCGGTCATCGACGATCAGGTCGGCCAGGAGCTCGCCGGCGGTTGGTTCGAGGGGAACATCAGCGTGATCGCCGCCGAAGATGACGAACGGCAAGCCTGGGCCGGCGCCGTCGGCGGACGATCGGATGCCCCACCAGTCGCCTTTGACGTCGATGACCACTGTTGGCAGGCCAGCGTGGTAGAGCTGCTCGACGAGACGGTGCGCGGTAGCGGACTTGCCGCTTCCGCGTGTCGCGAGGATGGCGAAAGTCTCCGTAACCGCCTCCGGCGGGAGGATCAGCGTCTCGGCAAGAACGATGCTGCGTTCGATCGAAGTGTCCGAAGGTGCGGGTGTGATGGGGGAGCGCCCGAGGTCGAGGGCTGGCGCACTGTTCACTGTCTGCTCCCCGGTCCGTCCCATCCCTGGTCAGCGGTGGTCATAAATCAGCTTCGGTGTCGTCTGGATCGGTTGCAAGTGGATTCACTCGATCCAGGGCTTGATGGATTGTCGGATAGCTGGAATGCTAGCAAGCAGGCTAGTAAGAAAAACAGGAAGAGAACAGTCAAGTAAGCATGATAGTTAGAGAGCAGGAATACCTGTAAGCGATAGAGTTAGTTAGATGGAACACTGATTAGACGGAAAAGTGGTAAGCAAGTAAGAGCGCAACCAGGCAGGCCAGTAAGGTAGTTAGTAGGAAAACCTGCGTGTGAGTCCTCTAGCAATCAATCCAAATAGGGAGTACACATGCAGGAAAGCAAGCAATCCGGGAGGGCAACCATCCCGGCCCGCGAAACGAGATGCGCGTATGGCCGACTACGACCAGATCAGCTTCAGGGTGGATCCAGACCTCAAGCGCCAGTTCGAGCTCGCCCTGGTGTATCGATCGGTACGGCAGAAGAGGAAAGCCACCGCCGTCGGCGTCCTCACCCAGAAGATCGAAGAGTTCATCGCCGAAGAGGAAAAGGCACGGGAGGCAGCACCATGATCCGCCGACCAGCCGCAGGGATACTCACAGGGGCCATAACGCTGATAGCCGCTGTGATGCTGACTCTCGGCCCGGCCCCGACCGCGGCCGCCAGCGTGGGAAACACCCTGGTCTATCCCGGGATGACCATCATCCAGGGCAGTGCCAAGTGCACCCTCGCGTTCATCGACACCATCCGCCGAATCGGCTACTCGGCCGGGCACTGCAACGACGGCAGTACCGTGACCGACGAAGCCGGCACCCCGATCGGCACCGTGATGGCATCCCACAACAACCGTGCCGGGCAGACCTCCACCGGACCGGACGACACCGTCATTGACTACGAAACCATCAGCCTCAACGACGATGCGGAGCTGACCAGCCAGCTCGGCCCCGCCCTGACGCGACCCATCATCACCCATCCCGGCGTCACACCAACGGCGGGAATGGTGGTCTGCCACCGAGGCGCCACGACCGGCGCGTCATGCGGCGAAATCGACGCTGTCCACGACGGCTGGTTCACGATGAAACCCGGCACCCTCACCAGCGACCACGGTGATTCCGGGGGACCGGTCTACACCTACACCGACGCCACCGGATCCACACCGGTGATCGTCGGAATCCTGCGGGGCCGCAACGGTTCCCGCACCGCAGCCGTCAGCTGGCCCGACACCCTGCGCCAGGCGGCCTATGACGCTGTCACACTTATCAACGGATAAGGCCGAGGCCGAGACCGTTCGGTAATCGAGTTCTGGTGTGCAATCGTCGGGACTTCAGTGCGGGGGAGGCGCCCATCTCGTTGTGCCGGGCGTAGCCCGACGGTCTGAGTGGTCGGGCTTGTCTGTCGGGGCGTGGATATGCTTAGCGGCAATCACCGACGAGTGAAGGACGCCGCCGACAGATGCCTGGACAGATACACGCCCTCTGCGACGATGTGCGGGAGCAGCTAGCCGAGGCGATCAACCAGCAAATCACCAACAACGGCTGGACGCAGGCAGAAGCTGCGGTGCGGCTCGGGGTCAAGCAACCGCGGATCTCACATCTGGTCAACGGCCAGACGGAACGTTTCACCGTTGATGCATTGTTGAATATGGCCACACTGGCCGGCCTGCAGGTCGAGGTCCGCGTCAAACACTGACCAACCGCGGGGATCATCATCAGGAGTGTCGTGTCCACCAGTCGTAGAGCTGATCGAGTGTCCAACCCGGATTTCGGCCACGAATGGTGCTGACTAGCAGGTCGCTGTCGGTGGTCCATGCGACGGTTGGCACGCCTGCCTGCATTCCGCACACCACGGTCCCGGCCGCCTGGTCGGGTGTGGCCAGGCGACGCCACGGCCCCGGCGACTGGATCCGGCCAGGGCAGATCTGCACATCGAGGCTGTGGATGATCGCGTCGAACTCCCGATCCATCGCGGCCCTGTCACGGGCGCGCGTGTAGGCCGCTGTCGGTGGCCAATTCGGGTCGGTGGTCGCACAAGTCGCGGTTGCGGCCGCTGTGTCCGCCGATGGGGTGGTGCGACAGGCTCCAGGCGGGAAGATCGCGTTGAGCCGCGTCAACAGCTGCTCGTCCGGACTGGCGGCGGCGCTGGGCGGCGTGGGCTCAGGCGCCGTGTTCGTCTGGGAGTCGGCTGGGGTCAGAATCCACCACGCCGCGGCGGCGACCACCAGCAGCGCCGCCGTTCCTGCCGCGACGGCGGCGATCGGAGCCCTGGGTCGGCGTCGTGAGGGTGCAACAACCAAGCTGGCGTTGATGGGGTCCGACCACGACTCCGCCACCGGTGGGGACGCATCGACTGGCGGGTCGATCGGCTCATGGCGGCCAGTAGGCGCCTCATGAGGCGGCGGTGCAGGGCAAGCCTCGACCTGGGCCGTCATCTCCTCAGTGACGACAGGAATCGGGTCGGTGGGCGGATTCTCGTCGACGACGCGTCGCAGCGGCATACCCGCGGTGTCAGGTGCCGCAGGTACCGCGGGTTCAGGCGTCGTCACGCGGCTACCCTCCTTCAAGGCGGCGGCGCGGCCAACCTGCGCATCAGGCTTCGAACCCGCCATTAGTTGCCTTCCCCAGCCGTTTGCGCCCCGGCTACAGCACGTTGAGCAGATTACTCAGCCGCGCCAAGCGCTGAGCAGCCGTCGCGCAATCGCGCGCCGCGGTGGACACGTCGCCGGATGCTCCCAATCCGTCGGCAGCCAGCGCCGGGTCGAGTCGCAAGACCACGTCCAGCGCGGCGCGCAGCGCGTCAACGTCGGGCGTATCACGGCGGGCCCCGGCGGGCGCCGCAGCGGGCAATCGTGCGGCCCTCACATCAACGCTGGGCGCGGAGCCTGTCGGCTCGTGGCGATCGGGCGGATGCTCGCCGACGCCGAGGCCCTCAAGGCCTCCTCCGGCGGCCTCGCCGCGGGAGACGTGGACGCCTTGGCCAGCGACGGTTGCAGGACCGGTCGCAGCGCCGCCTGCAGGCTCGTCGGCAGCCGCCGACGGTAAGGCCTCAGGCGCGGGATCGGAGGGTGAGACGTCGACAACGACGTCGGCTGCGATGTCACGACGACGCCGTTCATTGATCACCGTGTCAATCAGTTCGCGCAGCGCCGCGGTGCGCTCCTCAGCGCTACCGACACCTTCCAACCGTCCCGGGGCCGCTTCAACCACTCGTGAGGCACCGGACACGCCCAGAACGGCAACATCATTCGGTGTTACCGGGATACGAACATCGGCACCGGTGATTTCCCGCAGTGGCGCCACCAACGTCTCCACACCCTGGCGGTAACGCCTGGCATTCGATTCGGAGCCGCCGAGCTTATCGCGGACGAACCCGACGAAATCCCGGTACGGCTCCCCGCAACGATCGCGAAGGTAACGCCAGTCTTCGTCACGATAGATCGCCGCAAGAACCTCCAGAACGCCGCTGACCGCCCGCGCCAACTCATCGACGCGGCGAGCTGCACGCTCCTGCGCTGTCTCCACATCGGCCGCCGTCACGGCGCAGACTGTCACGTTCATTTCGGCACCTGAGCCGCGGCGGCTATCGCTGGACTTGCTGCCGCACCGAGGAATTCGTCGAGCCGTTCGCGTGTGAGAGGATCCGCCAAGGCCTGCCGAACCACCGTGGCAAGGGTCTCGGTGAACACGCCGAGCTCGCTGTGAACTGCGCAGCGTAGTCGGATCCGCCGGCGTGATGTTCCGTCGGCAAGCACCCGGATCAAGCCGACAGTGACCTTCCCTGACGCTAGGGCAGCGGGCCCGCTGCGCACCCAGCCCATGACCCGGTGTTCCACGAGCACCCCAACCAGTGGATCCTGCGGGCTGCCCAGCGGCAAGGCCTCCAGGGGTCCGTCCGAGTCGTTGGCGTGGCCCAGCTCGGCGCGGCGCTGGTATTCATGGTCGGCCATGGACAGACCGGCCAAGTAGATCTGTCGCAGCGCGGCGCGCTCCTCGCCGTCGGCCAGCTCGAATCGGCGATAGGTTTCGCAGGCCCCGTCCGGGGTGGACGTGTACTCGATATGTGTTTGGCGTAGCCGATTCCGGGCTGCCGCAAGACGCTTGCGCACCGACGCCAGAGCCCGGCGCTTATCGGCGATCGAGTCAGCGGTCGTCACGTTCACGTCGCTCAGCGTCGTCGACGGCGAAGAACGCGTCGATCTGTCGGTCGACGGCGGCGTCGTCGGATCCTTCGAAGACGTGAGTCACGCCGTCGGTCGGATCGGTTACCTCGACCTGAATGCGTGCAGGCATGATGTACTTCCCTTCAGATTGTTATGTGGTCTGTAAGAGCTTGGAGCGGGCCATGATTCGGTCGGTGGCTTTGATCACGGACTCAGCGGTCTTACGTATCTTCTCCTTGTCGCCGTGGGCCCAGCCGTCGATGTAGGAGAACGACGCGTTGTCGGTCAGCCCCCATCTGCGACCGACAACGTAGGAGACGCTTTGCGCTTCCACCTCCATCGTGGAGCGCTCGCCGCCGGCACCGGTGTGGTACTTGTCGGTCTGCTCGGTGTGGCCGCACTCAATATGGGCGAGTTCATGGGCAAGCACCAGCCCTTGGTGGGCGTGGCTGTAGTGGGTGTTGATGGTGACGGTCTTCAAGTCCGGGACGGTGCGCCCGTCGGGAATCCCAGGTCCGTCGCCGAGGTCTTCGTACACCACGCGGTATCCGTGTCCCTCGATCTGTGCGGTGAGATCCTCGTGCATTCCCTCGGGTGCCGAACCCGACATCCGGTCGACCTCCACGACGGGAGGCTGGGGGAGCGGCTCGCCGTCGGTGGAGGACACGTCGAACACGGGCACCGTCTTAAACCCGGTGACTTTCTGCTCGTACCGAGGTTTGCCCCTGGAGTCCAACACCGGGTTGCCATTGGCATCCTCGACGCGGACCTTGCGGACCATAGGAGCGAAAATCCAGATTGCCTTCTCGCCCTTAGTGACTGAGCGTCCTAGCTCTTTCCACTTGTTGAAACCGGCGACCTGAGTTGCTTCCGGCTTCTGCATATAGATCAACAGCTGGTTGTTCAGCGAGTACTTGTGAAACTTTCCCGAGAATTCCAACCATTGCCGCCAGTTCTCACCGGTGTTCAGCTCGTTGATCGCCGTGTCGATCTCCCGCCGAATGTCCTCGGTGCGCGTCTCCTTGTCGGGGAAGCTCACCACCGGCCGGGAGACGCCACCACTTGAGCCGCCGGCGTCGGTGTCGATCGCGGCCAATTCCTGCATCAACTCGGCTTCGGCATGCTCCAAATCCAGCACCGCCACCGCGGTGCGGTGATAAGCCGCACGCGCATCGCCGGGGCACCGGCGCGGACCATCCGGGTCACGTTCTGACCGACACATTGGCCACGTCTCCTTCACCTGGCTCACAAGAGGGATGATCCCCAGCATCAGCCAGCTCAAGAGCCGTCTTCAAGAGGACTCCCTCTCGCCGGAGCGACCCGGATGTCCTGTGGAAAACCTCAATCTGCGCGCATACCGTCAGAATGTGACCACTGTCAGCGAAGACGTCCCGCGTCATCTCCTGACCGCCGTCCACGCGGTCACCACAGCGGTCGCCCACGCCCGCCACAACCGGCTGGAAGCCGAACAGAGCGAACGCGACGTGATTGGCCTGGCGTTCCTGACGATGCGTCAACTCGGCTTCAGCGACCACTACATCGCCCGGGAGCTCGGCCACCCCAGAGCAGAACTGCGTACGTACGCCAAAGCCGTCCGCCAGCTACCGCCCTACACCCAGGGCGCCGCCACCCCAGCGGCCCGATCGCAACCCGAGCTGCTGTGGCACGCCGCCCGCTACGCCGCAAGCATGTGGATCGAATCGGAGACGATCACCAGCAGCCGCGATGTCATCATCGCCAACAACATCGACGACATCGAATACCCTCTGCCCGTGACCACCCTCGACACAGACGGCGCCGAATTCGTCCATCAGCGCACCGGCGAGAAACTCATCATCTACTCACCGCAGCGGTGGAAGGGCACACCCACCGTCGTTGACGGCCGCCCCACCAGCTGGGACCACCAAGGCCGCTATCGCATCGAGTTCATCAGCGCCGCAGGCGAACGCGGCGCCCTGGCGCCGAGCCTGCTCGGCCTCACCCCCGAGGACACCCAATTCGACACCAGCCATCCTCGACGCCGCGACGACCATGACGTGACATTTGCCCGCATCGTCACAGCGCTTCGCCGTGCCCACGCCATCCTCCCGCCCTACAGTGCAGCCGCCGCAGAAGCGTTCACCCTGCGATGACCACAACACCGCGCCCCGACGCCGACGACGAGGACACCGGCGACGAGCCCCAACCCACGTGGAACGTCGACATCGCCGGCCGCCTGGCACAGACCACCACGGCGATCACCGAATTCCAGCGCAACATCACGCGTCTGACCCTGCTGCGCGCGCACCTGCTCTCCGCGCGCGACGGCACCCTCACTCCCACCTGGCGAGACAACCTCATCAGCACCCTGGCCGCACCCGACGGCCTACCAGCAGCGCAACACGAGGCCCGCGTCGACGCCGCTACCGAACTGGCCAACCTCCCGCCCGCGGACTGGGAACCAGACCGCGGCGTGGGCTGGCGAGCCGCCCTCGACGCTTGGTTCGAGGCGATCAAGCAGTGCCTGACCGACACTGACGAGACAGAACAGCGGCTTCGGACCCAAACCGGCATCAATCTCGCCACCTCCATCATCGGAACCGCCATCGACCGTGACCTGGCCACCGCCTCCTACCGGGCCGGCATGGCCGCTGCCGGCCTCGACGTCGACTGGTACGACTGGCTGCTCGAACGAGTTCACCAGTGGCCCGACAAGCAGCGACGCTCCTACCAACTCGACCTCATGACCTTGGAACCCAGCTACCGCGAAAGCGTCGAGCAGCTGCCCAGCTACTGGCGGTAACACGCGTTCACCGTCGGTACCGGCCAGCTGCCATCAGCGGAGCGCCGTCCAGCGCAAGAAACGACCGCTCCAAGTCCTCCGCGGTCAGCAGCATAAAGCGAACAACGGAACCAATCGCGACAAACCCGTCAGCGAGTTCGCAACCGCGCCAAGGCAAATCGAGATAAGCGATCTGATCGCGAATGTCGTCGCCAAGCGACGCCGAACAGCAGAATCTCCGCCGCGCTGGCATCCCAGGATGCTGGTGCGGCCCAACGGACCAATATTTGGTCTGTAACGCTCCCCACGGGCTACAGCGCTCGGTCGCAGACGAACAACCGCGGCGACACCCCGAAGAATTCGGCGATCACACAGATGTCGTCGAGGTACGGAAGGCTCTCGGCCCGGTAGAGCCGATACATCTGAGACTGCGACCGCCGCCAACCCGGATATTGGGCGGAAAGCATCTGCTGCAGCCGCAGCGGTGTGAGCTTGCGTGGCTTTCCTGCCGGCGTGCGAACGCGGTACTGGCCCATCAGGGTCTTGAGCTGTTCGGCGAAATACGCCGCCGCAGGATGGGGGCACGGGGGCGCCGGCTCCAACGAACCTGCCTCCACGATCCCCATCGACTCGCTCGTCATACACCACAGAATAGGCGGATTCAATAGCTCCGAACCTTGCCGCGGTCCTCTGGAAAACCACCAATATCGGCCCATACCGTCGGAGCATGGCAACCCGAGCCAGCCTTACCCCGACCAGGACGCAACTGCATCACTGGATTAGCCAGGACGCGCACCTGGCCCACATCTGGGCCGAGCGCCATCCGCGCGCCCGCGACACAGCCAACGAGTTCGCCGAATGGTGCACCGCCACCGCCGGTCAGCTAGCCTCCCCGAGCATCATCGACCCGGACGCGATCGCCGCCGAATGGCGGCTGCGGGCACACCGAAGCGGTATCCGAGCAGCCAGCTGGCCTATCACCGGCGGCGCCGTCGCCGCCGCGCTCCTGGCCGGACTCATCGTCGCCGCCGCGGGACATCCAGTCGCCGGCCTAGCCCTGCTGCTACCCGCGCTGCTGGGCACCGGGATCGTCATCGCCGCCAGGCCGGCACCACATCTGCTCGTCGGGCCAGCCGACCGCACAAGAACCGACCGCGCAAAGTCGGCGAAGCCTCTCTTCTCTCCAACGCCAACGCTTTTCGCGACCCGAACCGTCGCCACCGCGATCAGCATGTGGCACCAACTCCCCAAGAAACGGCGGACCGCACCGTGAGCATCACCACCGACACCAAAGACGAGCTGAGCCGTGTCCACGTCGACAACACCAACGCCCGCAAGGCCGAAGTCGCCGCCATGTTGCGCTATACCGAAAGCCTCCGCATCGCCGGCAACCACCTCGTCATCGCCGCCGAGCTCGACCTCGCCAGCACCGCCCATCGCTTGCAGTCCAACATCCAAGAGCTCTACGGCTGCCACGCCATCCTGCGCGTTCTTGCGGCCAGCGCCTCCCGGCCCGCCGCCGGCTACCTCATCTATGTCGGCAAAGACGCCGAACCGTTGGCCCTGCGGACCGGGTTGTTGGACCGCCGCGGTGCACCCGTGAGGGGCATGCCCCCGCACATCGTCAGCGGAACGGTCGCCGACGCGGAATCTGTGTGGCGCGGCGCCTTTCAGGCCCGAGGCATCCTCGTCGACAACGGCCGCACCACCGCCCTCGAAGTCCATTGCCCCGGCCCCGAAGCCGCCCTCGCCCTCGTCGGCGCCGCACGCAAACTCGGCGTCCACGCCAAGATGCGCATCATTCAGCAACGGGACCGCGTCACCATCCGTGACAACGACATCAGCGAACTGCTATCCCGGATGGGCGCACACCGGACCCGACTGATCTGGGACGCACGCACCGCGCGCCCTGCGCGTGCCAGTATCGCCGGGGAACACCTCGCCAACTTCAATAACGCTAATCGCCGCCGCTCCAGTCAAGCCGCAGCCGAGGCCGTCGCGCGGGCGCAGCGCGCCTTGCAGATCCTCGGTCCCAGCGCACCAGCTCTACTCGCCGACGCAGGACAACTGCGTATCGCCCACCCCGAGGTCTCCCTCGATAAACTGGCTCAGCTGGCCGAACCGCCGATCAGCAAAGACACAGTGGCCGGACGAATCCGTCGACTCATCCGGCTCGCCGACCACGCCGCCCATCGCGCGGGAATACCCGACACTACCGACGCCCTTACCTTCGATCACTTTCCTGATCTCCTCAAACGTCCTTCATGATCGCGACGACACCTGATGGGAGACTGACCGAGTGCTAGCAATCAGTTTGCAGGATCTGCCGCCGGCGCGGGACTTCATCCTCTCTGCCGGCTTTGGCGGCGTCGCGGCAGTAGTCGCTGCGGTTATCGTGTTGTGCGCTGTGCTCTACGGTTCACGTCGCGCCGGGAAGCGAGCCCAGGCTGACCATGATCAGAGGGAACGTCACCACGTGGAATTGCGTGAGGATGCGCAGCGGGCGGTGTCGGTGGCGCGTTGCTGGGAGCGGTGGTGGCATGTGCTGGAGACCGCCTCGCTAGAGCCTGCAGCCAGCGAAGGCGCGACCCTGGGTCTTGGACCGGAAGTGACCTTGGAGCTCTTGCGAGGACTGCTTCATGACGCTGAGCAACTCGGCGATGACGCCCTCGCCAAAACGGTGGCGACCTATCAGGAGCAGCTCTTACTGGTGCTGATGCAGCAGAGTGGCCCACTTTCCAGGCTTGCAGGCGCGGCGACACGAAAAGACGGACCTGACAACTCGATCCCGCCAGACACACAAGCAGCAACACCCGACCCCGGTGAGGTGAGTGCACCAGGGAACCGGCCCGAGTCCGCATCAAATACCAGCGCCGCCGTTGCCCCAGAACCGGCGACCGCAGCAACACACTCAGCCGCAGACGAACAAGCCGCGGGCAGGAGGCGGCGACGATGACCACTACGCGACAGCACATCGAGGATCTCGACGTCGACAAATGGGCCAGGTTGGCAAAGCGCGCGGCGGCGGAGTCGATCGAGGCGTCGACGCGGCTGGGTTTGCGCCCACGGCCAGAAACGGTCGCAGTAGCAGCGATGACCGAGGGCGAACTCGTCCAACACCGCGAACGCCACGGGCCGGCCAACAAGAGGCCATCTCCGGTAATGCAGCTCGTCGAGGCTGACCAACGAAGCCGCGAGGCCGAGCGGCGGGCGCACGACGCCCACCAGGGCCGGCTGGATGCCGAAGCGGCGGCCGCTATGGCGCGGGCCGAGGCTGATGAGTCAGCCCGCATCGCCACCGACGCGCGCGAACGCGTCCGTGCAGTCAAGGCCGAGTCGGCGGAAAAGGACCAACGACGGTCCCGTGAGCGGGCCGCTGATCTACGCGCAGTGCAACTGGCGAGCGCCGAAACTGAACAAGTTCGCATCGAAGCGGCCAACGAGATTGAACAGATTCGCTCCGATGCTGCCGCTGAGGCGGCGGCATGGCAGGAACGTGCCCGCGCCGCCGATGAGCGCGCCGAGCAGCGAACAGCTGAGCGAACTGCGGAGCGGAGGGCCGCAGAAAGAGCGCTGCAGGAGCTTCAGAGCCAGCTGGACACCGTTCGTGCCGAGGCCGAGGCCAAAGTTGCCGCCGCGAGGGAGCAAGCCCGTGCTGCGGATGAGCGCGCCGAGCAACGTATGGCAGAGCGGGCGGCGGAGCGTGCGGCAGGAGAAGAAGCCGTAGCGCGGCTACGCAACGAGTGTGAGCAGCTACGCTCCGATACAGCCGCTGAAATAGCGGCCGTCCGTGGCCAGGCCAGTGGTGAGGTGGCCGCCGCGCGGCAAGCCGCAGAAGCTGAGGTCGCTGCTGCGCGACGTGCCGCGCAAGCCGAGGTCGAAAGTGCGCGTGCTCATGCTGAGGATGTGATGCGGCAGGCACAAGCCGATGTTGCGCGGATGATGGCGACAGTCCCTGATCCAAGGATTCTCACGATTCCCATTGCGCCGGTAGAGGTCCGCGCGGAAATCAGGACCATTGAGGACACGTTGGACTCGCTCTATCAGATCGATTACGTGCTGGAGATCGGTATGGCCGACGTTGGATCCCAACCACCGCCAGATGCAGAGTTCGTGCGTAGCCTCACATGGAGGGTGCAGGAGCAGGCAAAGACCCTGTCATCCGAGTTGGCTGAGCTGCCCGCGCGGTTCACCGATCAATCCCATATGGAGGCATCCGCCTCGTACGCCCGTGCCGCCGGCGCCGCGTATCAGGCGTTCTTGCAGCGCATAGAGGCAGCCACGAAGCTGCACAGAGGCCACGATTCGTCGAGCCCGGACGGCGCGATCATAGAGGCGGTCTCGACGATGCTCGCCAACCCGTGGATACAAGCCCTGCGCTGAAGCTACATCGAGAACTGCTGCACCGACACAGGTGAGGGCCCGCGCGGTCCTCTTGAAACCCTTCACAGCCCGAACCACGATCGAAACCGTGGTCAACGTGAACGCACACCCCACGCAGTCACACCACTGGGAGGTCGTGTGGCCCTGGTGAGCACCCGCACAGCGACCATGCGCAAACGTATCCTGGCCGTCCTACGCGCCTGCCCCGACACAAGCCTGTCCACCGCCGAGATCTGTAACCGCGCCGGATACAACAACTTTGAACACCACGCCTACGTCGGACCCCAACTTCGAGCCCTAGCACGCATCGGCGTCATCACCCAAACCGAACGGCCACCCGGCGGCGCCGCACGATGGCAGCTCAACAGTGCCGATCAAACCGACACGGCATTCAACGCCGCAGTAGAGAAAGAGCCTAACCGATGACCGACACCGAAAACCGCACCGCACAAGCCATTGTCGCCGACATTCTGGCCACCTACATGCCCGAGGCCGACACCGGACAAGACGGCACTCGCAACCATCGGATCGCCGACGAAGCGTTCGCCGCCCTCGCCGAGCACGGCTACGCGTTCGTCAAACTCCCTCCACCACTGCGCGACAACGAAGGAAGCGCCCACACCGCGTACTCCGGCGCCAACACCGTGTACTACGCCACCCCCGGCCACATCCACTCCGACACCTTCCAAACCTGGGACCATCCCGACGACGCCCGCGACGACGCCACCGCTCTGCTGGCCGCCGCCCACGCCGCCGACACCATGGAGTCCACACAGTGAGCCTGACGCCCACCATCCACCACCTGCCGCACCGGCCAGGTACGCACTGGCCGACGAGAACCACACTGTGGCAACTGGATTATCAAGGTGACCCGATCACCTGGTGGCCCCATGTCCCCGAATGGCGCCAACCACACCGCGTCCGTGTCGACATCGACACGCTCCTGGATCCCGACGCGCCGGAATGGTTGGCCCACACCTTCTTCCAAGAAACTGAAACCGCGGACAAACACGTCTTCGAAGTCATCACCACACGCCCCACTCGACTGCGCACCATCATCGTCGATCGCGAACAACACAAACGCGACTACGCCGACGCATTCGACAATCACCCGATACCAACTCGACGAAGCAGCCCCGCCGCCCGCGAAGCGCGCCGCCGCGCCGGCACCCCGCCCCGCCACATCTGGCTCGGCGTCCTCATTACCAACCAGCACGACGCCGACCAACACATCCCGCCCCTGCTCGACACCCCCGCAGCGATACGATTCGCCGTCGTCGACCAAGCCACACCCGTCGACCTCGCGCCCTGGATGAGTGCAGCAGGATGCCCGGCATGCCGCGGCTGGACCACGGCCCACACCTGCACCCAGCCGCCACTGGACCTGGTCACCATGACCATCGACGACAGCCGCCCCATCAACGAGACATGGATCAACTACCTCCACAGCCAGGGCGAGGAAATCGACATCCCCGTCGACATCCATCACACCCACCGATGAGGCATGTGGTGGCGAGCGGGCAGATCCAATGACCGCCACGGCCCGCGAACTGGCCTCGGCATTCTCGACACGTGTAGTGCGCGAGCTTTCCAAGCCACACCCGGCCTTGTGGGCGAAGGAGCGCATCGTGCCGATCGCCGAACTCGTCGACGCTGATGTGCCACTGCGCCTCGCGTTCGAAGCCGCCCACGAACAACTCGCCAGCAACTACCGTTGCGAATACGTATACAAATCGGCCGTGATCAAACAGGCGATAGCCACCGAACCGTCCGCCCACGCCATGACGGGCTTACCTGTCTTCCTCTCCATCGCCGACGTCGTGGTGGCCGGCGAAGCCGCGTCAGCGTTCGAAATCAAAACCGACCTGGACAGCTTCACGCGCCTGGAGCTCCAAGTGCTCAGCTACTCACGATGTTTCGAATTCGTCCATGTCGTGACATCGGAAGCCAAAGCCGCCCGGGTGCTCGATGCGCTGCCAGCGCACGTCGGCGTGCGGGCCCTCGACGAGGACTCGCTCACCTTGACGACGGTACGACCCGCCTCCGGCGGACATTCGCGACTCGACCCGGTATCCCTGTTCCGGGTACTTCGCCAAAGTGAACGGCTCGCCGTGCTCCATCGGCGGCTTGGATACACGGTCGATGTCCCCTCCGCACTGCTGTACCGGCGCACCGCCGAACTCTTCACGAGCCTTCCCCTCGACGCCGCCTACCAGGAATTCGTCACTGAACTCCGACACCGTGACGCGCGCCAACGAGCGGCCGCCGCCGCCGCCGCACTGCCTGCATCCTTGGCGGCCGCGGCCGCCGGCCTGACCCTCTCTGCAGTTGCGTGGCAACGCTTAGGGCAACTCCTGCAGAAGCCGGTGGCTCAACTGGCCAACACCACACACGGCTGGGCGGCGTAACCCCAGCCCGAGAACGATAGAGGACAACGCGATGGCCGAGCAGTTCATACAGGAGCGTCGAGATCATGTCGCCCGCGACGTCGTGCCCTGGCGCCCGTACGCCCGCTACACCGAATGCGGCCGCCTGGCCGTCGAGGTCGCCAGCGTCATCACACCCGACGAGCTCCACGAACGGATCCGCATCCACGGCCAGCAACGCACTGGCTTCACCGTGTGCATGACCTGCTGGACCACCGCCCGGCATACCAGCAGGTGGCGCACCAACCCGGCCGCAGTCCTTGTCCGCGAACTCACCCGGGTGCGTGGCTACAGCGGCCACAACGCCGCACCGACCGACCCCGAGGCCGTGCGAGCCAACAACGAGCTGCGCGCGATCGCAGCGCTCGTGGAGGCACACCGAGCGGAGTTCGACGGCTACCTCGATGGCGTCGAAGGCGCTGTAGACCTCACCCGCCGCCGTCGGCAACGACGCGGACACGCCGGCACGTAGGACGCGATCGATGGCAGTAGTGAAAATTTCGTCGAAGCAGCTGATCGAGTGCATGCGGTGCGCCAGCCGGTGTGAATCGCCGAAATGCGACGACCCGGCAATCAAGGTGGTCAATCGTGGACCCGCCGAACTACTGGACGGTGGATCCGGTCGTCGGCCGCTACAGATGCCGCCACGGCGAGTTCCGCGACTTTCCGCAGACGCTGTCCGCCGGTCCGCCCCCGCCTGTTGCGGGATTCTCGTGGTGGAACTACGAGGAACCCGGTGTCACACGTCGTATCGTCGAGTGCCGGCCTACACCCAATTCACGTTCGAGCCGGGACGCGTGTATCGGACGCCCGCGGGTTCCGACGTTGCGCTACTACCGGACTAAACCCGCCAATGATACTGAGAGATAAGGAGCGGAAGGTGGCTGTATCGCCTCCATTGAACCCGCCTCGGCTGGGCGACCCGGTCGGCGGCGGCTTCGGCTATGTCAAACGCGCAAGCGCGGAAAAGCAGGCCGGCTACTTGAACATCGTGCTCGCTGACGACCCGGCGTTGGGCCCGAGTTGTGGCCTCGTAGTTGGTGTGTCGCCGATCAAGGATCAGGACGGCTACTACCCGCTGGTCTGGGTCGCCGCGCCCTAGCCAGCGATTGGGCTTGGTTGCGCCGCGGGCGGAACGTTGGGGCTTACCCGCAGCTGAACGCCGTAATGGCCGTCCGCGAAGGGGTCGTACTCGGTGTGGTCGACCCGGTATCCGCGAAACCGGAGCTCACGTTCTGCCGCTAGGGCATTGCCACCGGAGTTGACATGCAGGATCACCGAACCTGGGTGTGTGCAGTCGCGTACTACCGCGATGATCGCCGGTGCATAAAGGTGGCCCAAGCGCCGTGTGATCGCACGGCTGGCGTGCCGTTCGACATGGTGGACCTGCACTTGTCTGACCGCAGTCACGTGAAACCTCCTTGGGTAACAGATGATAACGCTGCCGGGACGCTATGCTCATCGGTAGGCGCTGATCTTCGCC
>NZ_JCALDG010000023.1:0-62431 GCF_059812735.1 Mycobacterium sp. NGS40 | reverse complement strand
CCGGCAAGGCCGCCACGTCGCGGTGGTCGATCTGCGCGACCACGAGGCTAAGGAGACCGCGGCGACGATCACCGCAGCCGGCGGCACCGCCGTGCCCGTCGCCGTGGATGTCACCGACCCGGCGTCGGTGAAGGAGGGCCTCAACGAGGTTCGCCAGAAGCTGGGATCGATCTCCATCCTGGTCAACAACGCTGGGTGGGACGAGCTCAAGCCCTTTGTCGATACCGACGAGGAGTTCTGGCAGCGCGTCATCGAGATCAACTACAAGGGCGTGCTTCGGACCACGCACGACGTGCTTCCGGCGATGATCGAGGCGGGGTGGGGGCGGATTGTCAACATCGGCTCGGACGCCGGTCGTGTCGGTTCGTCGCTGGAGTCGGTGTACTCGGGGGCCAAGGGCGCTGTGATCGCATTCACGAAGACGATCGCTCGCGAGGTCGCCCGCGCGGGGGTAACCGCCAACACCGTGTGCCCCGGCCCGACCGACACCCCTTTGCTACAAGAGATCGTCCGCGGCCAAGCCGATGCAGACAAGGTGATCGGTGCGATGACCCGGGCGGTGCCGATGAAGCGTCTGGGCCGGCCGGAGGAGGTCGCCGCCGCGGTCGCGTTCCTCGCTTCCGACGACGCGGGGTTCATCACCGGACAGACGCTGTCGGTGAGCGGCGGCCTTACCATGGCGTAGCTCTGAACCATGGCGTAGCTCTGACCGACGGCCGCAGCGCCGGGAACGCTACCGCCCCCCGGTGCCGCTCCTTAGCTCCAGGTTCTTGACGATAGGGGGATCGGCGCTGAGCTTCCCGACGCGGCGGGCGCCACCGGGAGAGCCGATTTCGGAGAAGAAGTCGGCATTGATCTGCTGATAGTGCCGTACACCGTCGGGGAGGTCGGTCTCGTAGTGGATCGCCTCCACGGGGCAGACCGGTTCGCACGCCCCGCAATCGATGCACTCGGCGGGGTGGATGTACATCATCCGTTCGCCTTCGTATATGCAGTCGACCGGGCATTCTTTGATGCACGTCTTGTCGAGAACGTCGACACATGCCTCGGTAATCACATAAGTCACGGATTCACCTTTCTCTACTCTTTATGTAACCCCGTTGCGACGTCACGCTGGACGTGGCGGATGACCGTAGGCTGGTACCTGCCAGAACGGGGCCGTGCGCTTCACACGGCCGAGGAGCCGAAGATGGTCTCGGCTATCCGGGCACGGTGTTGGCGCGGGGTCCCGTACGCCTGTTCCATGGCCTTCCCCCGTTTGAGCCACAGGTGCAGGTCATGCTCCCAGGTGAAACCGATCCCACCGTGGCATTGCAAAGCGCTGTCGTTGGCGGTCTTTTCCGCTTCCGACGCGCAACTCTTGGCAACCGCCGCGGCCGTCGGCGCTTCATCCGAACCAATGGCGACCAAGTGCGCGGCGACCCACGTCGCCGGCCGGGCGAATTCGACCGCGAGATAGGCATTGGAGAGTTGATGCTTGACGGCCTGAAACGATCCGACCGGTCTGCCGAACTGCTCCCGCTGCCGCACATAATCGACCGTGGTTTCTACTAAGTACGCCCCGATGCCCACGAGCGTGGCAGCGGCGGCCACGGCGGCGCGTACGGCTAAAAGGTCCGCCCGTCCGGTGCTGCCGGGCAACAAGGTATCGGAGGTGGCTTCGGCGCGGATAGTCGCCAGGCGGCGGGCGCCGTCCTCGACTTCGTGGGACTCGATGTCGCAGTTGCTCACGGGTACGACATGCAGACAGTCCTCGCTCGCCACCACGATGAGGTCGAACGAGCTGTCGATGACAGCGAACGGTGCACCCGGCGGCTGAATGGTGGCGATTAGTTCGCCGGCTGCGATGGCGGGCAACCACCGCTCGATCTGGCGGTCGCTGCCCATGTCTGCGATCGTCAGCGCCGCCACCGCGGTCTCCAGCAGCGGGTCGGGAAGCGCGACCCGGCCGGCTTCCTCGAGCAGCAATGCGAGCTCCACATCAGAGCGCCCCAGGCCGCCGAACCGTTCTGGCACTACGACACCGAGGAACCCAATCTCGGCCAGTCGAGCCCACGCCGCGCGATCGACGGCGCAGTCGGCATCCCAGGCCGAACGAACCCGCGACGCAGGGTACTCGGCACGCAAGAATTCCCGTGCCGCGGCTGCCAGCTCTTTCTGGTCGGGCGTGAGGTCGATGTTCACCGCGGCTCCCGTGGAAGTCCGAGCAGGCGCTCGCCGATGATGTTGCGTTGTATCTCGTTGGTGCCGGCGAAGATTCGCGACGCCCGAGCGTGCCAGTATCGGCGATGAAACCCGGCTCCAGCGGCACAGCCGGATGAATCCGCCAGTTCTGCGAAGGGACCCAGGATCTGCAGAGCGGTTTCCTGGATTCTGCTGTCGAGCTCCGACCAATACAACTTGACGAGGCTGGACCTGGAACCGACGCCGGTGCCCGCGGCGAGTTGGCTGGCGATGTGCTGCATGTACCGGCGGAAAAGCTCGGCCTCGGCGAAGCGCGAGGCGATCTCGTCCCGGAGGGCGGGATCGTCGGCGATGCCCATACGTGTGGCGAGGTCGACCAATTGCCGCACGTCGTTGGACAGACGCACGTGGTTGCCCAAGCCGGTGCCGCGCTCGTAGCCCAGCGTCGCCATGGCAACGCGCCACCCGTCACCGACCGCACCGATGACGTTCTTCGCGGGAACGCGCACGTCGGTGAAAAACACCTCGGAGAAACCCGGCTCGCCGTGCAACTGGCGGATCGGCCGCAACTCGATGCCAGCAGTGTCCATCGGCAGCACGATGTATGTCAGGCCCCGATGCCGAGTCTGGCCGGGGTCCGTGCGGACCAGGGCGAACATCCATTCGGCGAACGCGGACAGTGATGTCCAGATCTTCTGGCCATTGATGACGAAATCGTCTCCGTCAAGGACCGCCCGAGTTCGCACGGCGGACAGGTCGCTGCCCGCGCCCGGTTCGGAGAATCCCTGGCACCATAACTCGTCGCAGCTGAGCATCCCCGGCAGCCAGCGCTGCTTCTGCTCGGTGGTGCCGAATTCGATGATGGTGGGGCCCGCTAGTCCGAGGGCGAGACGGTTCAACCGCTGCGGAGCTGCGGCTCGGTGGTACTCCTCGTCGAACAGCATCTGGCGCATGAAGTCGGCACCTCCGCCGCGGTACTCTCGCGGCCAATGCAGCGCCGAGTAGCCCGCGGTGTACAGCGCTTTCTCCCATTCCCGATGTGCGGCCACACCCTCGGCCGTGTAGGGCGGCGGTAAGGGGTGAGTGGGCGCGTTGGTCGTCAGCCAGGCGCGTACTTCATCGCGGAACGCCAGCTCTGAATCGGAGTACGACAATTCCATCGTCAACGTCCCCCCGGATTCTCGCCCACACCGCCGTTGCGAGTTGAGCGCATCGTCAACGCCAAGGGGAGAAGTCGGGCTTGCGTTTGTTCATGAAGGCATCGGCGCCTTCGGATTGCTCTCCGGACACGAAGAAGCCGGGGTTCACCTGGTTGAGAATGCTGAACCGGTCCTGTGCTTCCCGCATGGGCGCGACCGCGTCGTCAAAGGACTTTTTGACCAGTTTCAGCACGGTCGGGCTAAGCGCCAGCAACTCGTCACACCAACGCGCGACTTCGGCATCGAGATCCTCCGGCGGCACACACGCGTTGATGAGCCCCCAGTCCAGCGCCTGCTTGGCCGAGTAGCGCCGGCACAACATCCACATCTCCTTGGCCCGCTTCATACCGACCACCGTCCACAGGTAGCTCACCAGCCACCCCTCGGCTGGACTGGCGACGCGCGGACCGTTCTGTCCGAGCACCGAGCGATCAGACGCGATGGTGAAATCGCAGGCGTAGGCCATGTGGTGTCCCCCGCCGATCGCGTAGCCGTCCACCCGGGCGATCACCGGCTTGAGACATTCACGAAACGCGCGGTAGAGCTGCTTGACCAACTCGTCGAAGGAGTCATCGCCGGCGTTGAACGTGCTCTCGTCCTCCACGCTGACGTCACCACCCGCGCAGAATGCCCGTTCGCCGGCACCGGTCAGCACGATCACCCCGACGTCGCCGTCCTCGCCGGCACGTCGCACGGCCGATGTCAACTCCCTGAGGGTGTGCGGCGTGAATGCATTCAATTTGTCGGGACGATTGATCGTTATCCGGGCGACGGCATCCTTGACTTCGTAGCGGATGTCGGAGAACTCCACCATTGAACTGCTCATTGAACAACTGCTCCTTCCCAACGTTTCCGGGCCTCGGACTTGGCCTCGGTTACCGATATGCAGAGGACTTGGGTTGCCACGCGGGGGACAGCGGCCCTGCCGTCACACCGAGACGTTGCACGTTCTCGGCACGCCCCGCAGCAAACGCGACTGTCGCCTAGCCATAGCCGAAGTCGGGTGGCCGCTTATTGATGAAGGCGTCGAAGCCCACCCGGGCCTCTTCCCCGGCGAAGAGGTCGACAACCCCAGCGGACTCGGCCCGAAAGCCCGCGCAACGCCCCCCGTCCAGTCGTGCGAGCACACACGATTTGATGCGGCGCATGGCCTGGCGCGCGCCCGACGCGAGTTGTCGAGCGAACTCGACGGCTTCGCCAACGACTCGGTCGCCCTCCACGACTCGGTTGACCAGGCCGAGCGCATGCGCTTCGGCAGCGCTCACCTGCCGGCCGGTGTAGAGCAGTTCCAGGGCGCGGCCCTTGCCGATCGTCTCGCACAGCCGCTGCGTTCCTCCGGCGCCGGGAAGCAGGCCCAGACGAACCTCGGGAACGCCGAGCCGCACGTGTTCGCCTGCGAACCGCAGGTCGCACGCGAGGGCGAGTTCGAGGCCACCGCCCATGGCGTTACCGTTGATCGCTGCGATCACCGGCAACGGCAGTGCTTCCAGATCGTTGAGGGCCCGTTGAATCGCGTTGACGAAATACGCAAATCCGGCAAGATCGATGTCGCGCATCACCTTGATGTCGGCGCCGGCGACAAACTGTTTTCCGTGTCCGGTAACGACGATGGCGCCGACCTCAGGCTGCAACGCTGTCTCCGAGGCTGCCCTGCTGATTTCGTGTACCACCTGCAGATCCAGCGCGTTAGCCGGCGGGCGGTCCACCGTCAACAGCGCGACACCTCTATCCACCTCGACGCGGACGAACTTCGTGTCGCCTACGGCGATAACCATCGAACCTCCAGTAGCGCTGACGCTTGCACCCTTGCACGCCAGACCTTATCGTAGTACTGATTATAAGGCAATGTGGCTATCCGCGCCGCCTACTGAACCGGGAGGCGCAGGACTGCACGCATGCCAGCTGCACCACACCAGGGGGCGTGTAGTCGCCGGGTGGTCGTCATGACCGAAACAAGGGAGTTCCGAATGCTCACGTTCCGCGGAAAGCCGACACCGGAGCAGTCGGCATTTGTCGAAGCCGTCGATGGCTTCTGCCAGCGCGAATGCCCACCGCACAAGCTCCGCGAGCTGACCAAGGGCGGGACCGTCGCCCACAATGACGAGCTGTACGGCAAGCTCGCCAGCACCGGCTGGCTCGGACTGACGATCCCCGAGGAGTACGGCGGGGTCGGGGGAACACTGTCAGAGGTCGCGCTGCTGACCGAGCGCCTGGCCTACCATCGCGTCCCGGTCGGCGGGTACCTGACCACGGTGATCACACTGCAGGCGCTGATCAAGTACGGGTCAGAAGAGCAGAAACGTGCCGTCTTGCCCGGCGTCGCTGCCGGCGACATCCTGTCCATCGCGATCACCGAGCCCGACACCGGCTCTGACGCAGCTGCGGTCAAGACGCGTGCCCGCAAGGAGGGCTCGCGGTGGACGCTCAGCGGTGAAAAGACCTTCACGAGCAACGCCAACCATGCCCGCTGGGTACTCGTGGTGACCCGCACCAACACCGAAGCGCCCAAGCATCAAGGGCTGAGCCTGTTTCTGCTGCCGATGGACCGGCACGGCATCAGCTTCGAACGGCTCGACATGCTCGGCCATATCGACACCAACATCACTCGCTATGAGGATGTCGATGCCGGCGATGACGAGATCGTCGGAGGAATCGACCAAGGGTGGCGGGTGCTGGTACGCGGCCTCAACAGCGAGCGGCTCATCATCGCGGCCGAGGCCCTCGGCATCGGGCAGCGCGCGTTCGACGACACGCTCCGTTATGTAAAGGAGCGGCGCCAGTTCGGCCAACCTATCGGTCGCTTCCAAGCACTCCAACACGGCCTTGCCGAGAGCGCGACGAAGTTGCTGTCCACCCGGTTGCTGGTGGAGCACACCGCCGCGTTACTCGCAGCCGGAGACCCAGCGCCGGGTGAGGCTTCCATCACGAAGCTGCAGGCGACGGAGACCGCAAAGGACGTAGCACTGCAAGGTATGCAGTTCATGGGCGGTATGGGGTACAGCATGGAAAGCGAGATGCAGTCCTATGTCAGGGACGCTCTGGTCATGACAATTTTCGGCGGCACGTCGCAGATTCAGAAGAACATCATCGCCGCCCAACTCGGACTTGCCGACTGATCCGAGAGTACTGCGGCACAGCAACGTTCGCGCTTTTCCGGGCGCGGGATGGTCACATCAAGAGGCACATCGAACAGGGATGAAGGGAACAATCATGGCAGTCGAGATCGACTTGACCGGGCGCTCCGCGATCGTCACCGGCGCGGGCAGCGGAATCGGGCGCGAGGTAGCAACTCTTCTCGCGCGCGCCGGCGCGAAAGTTGCGGCGGCGGATGTCAACGAGGCTGCCGCCAAGGAAACGGCTGCGATCGTCGAACAGGCGGGCGGCACTGCGATCGCCGTCACGGTGGATGTGCGCGACCCCCAGCGCGCGCGCGATGCGGTGAGCGCCACGGTAGAGCAGTTCGGTGGTCTGGATATCCTCGTCAACAACGCCGCGGCCTGGAGTGTGGATCTCTTCAAGAACCTCACCTACGAGCAGTACCAACTCGACGTCGGCGTCACCCTGATCGGCACGATGGTGATGACCAAGGCGGCCTACGACCACATGCGTGAGCAGAAATCGGGAACGGTGGTGAATCTGATCTCAGACGCCGGCCGGATCGGCGAACCATTCCTCGTTTCCTACAGCGCCGCTAAAGGTGGGGTCGTCGGCTTTACGAAGGCATTCGCCAAAGAAGCCGGCCGCTACGGCATCCGATGCAACGCGGTGTCGCCGGGCACCACGAAGACCCCAGGCGCCAGCGCACTGATCGAAAAGTGGGGTGGTGAGGAGACTTTGGTCAAGGCCTACCCGCTGGGCCGACTCGGCGAACCTATCGACCAGGCCAACGCGATCCTGTTCTTCTGCTCGGATCTCAGCTCGTGGATCACCGGTCAGATCCTCAGCGTCAGCGGTGGCTACAGCATGGTGGACTGATCGTCACCCTCTACAGCCCTCCGCGTATAGGATTGCGTTTTTTGTCATGTCAGCGAAGTGGTCAGGTAGGGGAATCACCGCATGCCGTCCCGTAACTTCACCGGGCGCGAAGCAGCGGAACAGAACCGCGGTGGTCCGCCTGGCCGGACCTACAGCGAACCGAGGCACACATAAACGAGGCATACGAGCATGACCGTCGCGGATGCTACCCCGCTGCCGTGGTCAGACGGCGACCGTCGGCGGTCGGGCCGGCACTTCTACTGCTCGCTTGGCAGCGGTTGTAGACCGCAGAATCAGCGGCTGGCGCTAACCGGCTTGGTAGCTTGGTAGAGCGCAGCGAACTGCTCGCGGAGCTGGTATTTGAGTATTTTGCCGCCGACGGTCTCGGGTAGCTTTTCGGCGAACACGACGCGCTTAGGGGTCTCGAAACCGGCGAGCCGCTGGCGGCAGAAGGCGACAATGTCCGACTCGGTGGGCGCGCGCCCGGCGTGGGACGTGACGATTGCTGTGACGGCTTCACCCCAGTGGGGGTGGGGCAGTCCGATGACCGCCGCACGCGCTACGTCGGGGTGGGTGTGCAGCACAGCCTCTACGCGCATGCTCGAGACGTTCTCTCCACCGGTCTTGACGATGTCTTTGTAGCGATCGACCATGATCCGCAGCCCGTCGCGGTCAATCGATGCGCTGTCGCCGGAGTGAAACCAACCGCCGCGGAATGCCTCGCGGGTGGCGGCTGGGTTGCGGTAGTAGCCGGCGGTCATGATGGGCGATCGGTAGACCGCCTCACCGGGCTGCCCGCGCACAGGTTGGCCAGATTCGTCGACGACGTCGGAGGCCAGCAGCGGGCTGGGCACACCGACGTAGTTGGCCTGCGGCGCGGTGGCGCGGTGCGCCTCGGGCCATTTTGCGGGCCAGAACCGGTGACATGCGATCGCCTCGGTCTGACCGAAGATGCCCATCGCCACCAGTTCTGGGCCGCAGCGCTGCACCAGCCGGTCGAGCAGCTCCGGGGCCAGTGCTCCCCACCCGTACACCAGCACGCGCAGGCTGGTTGGGTCGAACTCCGGGTGGGCCTCGAACTCGTCGGCTAGGGACGCAACGAACTGCGGTGAGCCGGCCCACAGCGCCGTGATCCGCCGGGCGTCGACAGCCTTGGCTACCACCTCGGGTACAGGCTTTCGGCCGATGAGCAGGCGGCCTCCGCTGAGAAACGCCGAGAACATGAAGATCTGGTCGCCGACGTGATAGGTGACCGGCAGGAACGTGGCAAGGCGCAGGTCGGATTCCACGGTGAGACCGCGAGTCAGCGAGAGTGCGAAGTTCATCGCCGCCAGGTAGGTGCAGTGGTGGGACATCATTGCGCCTTTGGGCATCGATGTGGTGCCGGAGGTGAACAACAGCTCCCAGATGTCGTCGCCGTGGATCTCCACGTCGGGCTCGGTGTCGGGTTTGCTGTCGATCAGCTCGGCGAAACTTGGCGAGCCAACCACAGGGGCGCCGCCGATGGTGATCGTCACACCTGGGCGCAGGCCGGCCGCGCTGAATCCGCGTTCGGCGCGGGGCCATAGCTCGGCGTCCACCACCGCGAAGGCCGGTTCGGTTTGTCCGATGAGGTGTTCAACCACATCGGGAGCCAGGTTGGGGTTGAGGGGGACGGCCACCATTCCCGCCTTCGCGATGCCGATCTTGGCGAGACAGGCTTCGACGGAGTTCTCGCAGAACAGCAGCACCCGCGCGCCAGGTTGGAGCCCCGCGCTGGCGAGCGCGTGCGCGAATTGGTTTGCGGTTTGGTCTGCCTCACGATAGGTCAGCCGGGCAAACCGCCGGTCCCCATAGGCACCGGGCCATCCGGCGATCGCGATCTGGTCGGGATAGCTCCAGGTGAGCCGTTCGAGCACATCACCTACCGATGTCCGTTCCCAGCGGCGCGTTGCTCGCCTGCCTCGCAGGGTGGTCACATCCGGGTCCATTGCAGCTCCTTGTGCGCGAGTCACGTTCAGAATGTCACGCCGATGCCGCGCGATCAATGCTCTAGTTACTCCTGGTTCACAATGTCTGGTGCTGGCGCCACCCCGAGACAGCCGTGCGCGGCCGTCCTGAGCAGCTCGGCGAGCCGAACTGGCGGTAGTCCGCTGCGGAAGAACAGGGTCGACTGGATGGCGCCGATGGCGGCATGCACCGCGACCCGCAACTCGGCGTCGGCCAGGTCGGGACGCAGGTGGCCGAGCACGTGGACCCACTCCTCCACGTAGTGTCGTTGGTCTCGGCGCAGTCTTCGCTGCTGTTCCGGCGCAACGTTGTGCCCCTCGCGGTGGTAGACGGCCAGCACCGCGCGGTCTTCGACGGCTATCCGGACATGGTCGTCGACCAGCGCCGACAGGGCTTCGGCATCGCTCGGCGCTGTCGAAATGATCGCCCCGGCACCGTGACTGAGCCGTCGCATCACCCTGTCGAGAAGTGCTACCAGGATCGCGTCCTTGCTGGGGAAGTGGCGATAGATCCCCGAGCCCACGATGCCCGCCCGGGCTCCGATGTCGACGAGGGCCACGCCGTGGTACCCGCGCTCGGCGACCAGTTCGGCCGAAGCGGTCAGGATCCGCTCCTTTCGTTGCGGGTCGCGCTGCCGTGCGTGCGTCGCACCGTCCCCCATCTGGCCCTCCTCGCCGTGCATGTCGTACAGTCTCCTACGTGAACAGTGAATCACATACCGTGCTTCTCGAGGGAACACTGTGCCGGTGCTGACATCGCAGCTCGATACGTCGAGCGAGGCTTATCAGGCCAACCGGGAGGCGCAGTTGGCGCTGCTTGCACAGCTCGACGAGCAGGTTGCACTTGCGGTCGCCGGGGGTGGTGAGCGGTATCGGCGGCGGCATCGTGAGCGGGGGCGGCTTCTGGTCCGGGAGCGTATCGAGTTGTTGCTGGACCCGGCCAGCCCGTTTTTGGAGTTGTCGACGTTGGCTGCCTGGGGGACCGGGTTCACCGTCGGCGCCAGCGTGGTGACGGGCATCGGGGTGGTGTCGGGCGTGGAGTGCATGGTGATTGCGCACGACCCGACGGTGCGGGGTGGGGCGATGAACCCGTATTCGCTGCGAAAGACGCTGCGCGCGCTGGAGATCGCGCGGGTGAACCGGCTGCCGGTGATCAACCTGGTGGAGTCCGGCGGGGCGGACCTGCCCCAGCAGGCCGACCTGTTTGTGCCGGCCGGCCGTATCTTTCACGAGCTTACGGAGTTGTCGGCGCTGGCGATCCCCACGGTCGCCTTGGTGTTCGGGAATTCGACGGCGGGCGGGGCGTATGTGCCGGGGATGTGTGACTACGCGGTCCTGGTGGACCGGCAGGCCAAGGTTTTTCTGGGTGGTCCGCCGTTGGTCAAAATGGCGACAGGTGAGGTGGCCGACGATGAGGCGCTGGGCGGTGCCGAGATGCATAGTCGGGTGTCGGGGTTGTCGGACTATTTCGCCGCGGACGAGCGCGATGCGATACGGATTGGCCGCCAGATCATGTCGCGGATCAACTGGCGCAAACTCGGCCCCGCTCCTGTGGGGTGCGCGGCGGCGCCGCTGTATGACCCGGAGGAGATTCTCGGGATCGTCTCGGCCGATGTGAAGGTGCCGTTCGACCCGCGTGAGGCGCTGGCGCGGGTGGTGGATGGCTCGGAGTTCGACGAGTACAAGCCGCTGTACGGGACATCGCTGGTCACCGGGTGGGCGCAGGTGCACGGCTATCCGGTGGGGATCCTGGCCAACCATCGAGGCGTGTTGTTCTCCGAGGAGGCCAAGAAGGCCAGCGAGTTCATCCTGCTGGCCAACCAGACCGATACGCCGTTGGTGTTTCTGCAGAACACCACGGGCTACATGGTCGGTGCGAGCTACGAGCAGGGCGGCATCATCAAGGACGGCGCCAAGATGATCAACGCGGTGACCAACAGCACGGTGCCGCACCTGACGATCACCATGGCCAGTTCGTTCGGTGCCGGCAACTACGGCATGTCCGGGCGCGCGTATGATCCGCGGCTGCTGTTCGCCTGGCCCGGGGCGAAGCTGGCGGTGATGGGCGCGGCGCAGTTGGCCGGGGTGATGTCGATCGTCGGGCGGGAGTCGGCGGCGTCGATGGGGCGGCCGTTCGACGAGGAGGCCAACCGCGAGCGCACAGCGGCGATCGAGGCCCAGATCGACACGGAGTCGCACAGTTTCTTTGTCACCGCCCGGCTGTATGACGACGGGATCATCGATCCGCGCGACACCCGCACCGTGCTGGGCATGTCGCTGTCGGCGGTGCACTCCAACACCGTGGCCGGCCGCCGCGGCTTCGGCGTCTTTCGGATGTGAGGCAGATGATCCAGAAACTGTTGGTGGCCAATCGCGGCGAGATCGCCGCCCGGGTGATGCGCACCGCGCACGCCATGGGTCTGGGGACCGTCGCGGTCTATTCCGACCCTGACGCCGACGCGCCGTTTGTCGGCCTGGCCGATGAGGCTGTGCGGCTGGCGGGCGCCGCGCCGTCGGATACCTACCTCAACGCCGAGGCGATCATCGATGCGGCCCGGTTGACGGGGGCCGATGCGGTGCATCCGGGCTATGGGTTCCTCTCGGAGAACGCCGGGTTCGCGGCCGCCTGCGCCGAGGCCGGGCTGACGTTCGTGGGGCCACCGCCGGCGGTCATCGCCGCGATGGGCTCAAAGGTCGAGGCGAAAGCGCTCATGGAGAAGGCCGGCGTGCCCGTGCTGCCCGGCGCAACCCTGGACGAGGACTCCGATCTGGCCGCCGAGGGTCAGCGGGTGGGCTACCCGCTGCTGGTGAAGGCGGCGTTCGGCGGTGGCGGGCGCGGCATGCGGATCGTGGAATCCGCCGACGCGCTGGCCGACGCGGTGGCGGCTGCCCGCCGGGAAGCGGCCTCGGCCTTCGGCGATGCGACGGTGTTCCTCGAGCGCTACGTCGTGAATCCGCGGCACGTGGAAGTGCAGATCCTTGCCGACACACACGGGGCGGTGGTGCATCTGTTCGAGCGCGACTGCTCGATTCAGCGCCGCCACCAGAAGATCGTCGAGGAGTCCCCGTCGCCGGCCGTCGACGACACACTGCGCGCCGAACTCGGTGCGGCCGCGGTGGCCGCGGCCAAGGCAATCGGTTATGTCGGCGCGGGCACCGTCGAGTTCGTGTTGTGGGCGGGCGGGTTCGCCTTCCTGGAGGTCAATACCCGGCTGCAGGTGGAACATCCGGTCACCGAGCTGATCACCGGCCTGGACCTGGTGGAATTGCAGCTGCGGATCGCCGACGGCGAGCCGCTGCCACCGGAGGCGTTCGATGCCCGCATTCGCGGGCATGCGATCGAGGCGCGGCTGTATGCCGAGGACGTCTGCGCCGGCTTCCTGCCCGCCACCGGCGTGCTGCACCGCTTCGCCGTACCGGATGACCCGGGCGTGCGGGTGGACACAGGCGTGGCCGACGGCTCGGTGGTCAGCCCGCATTACGACCCGATGCTGGCCAAGGTGATCGCGCACGGACCCACCCGGGCCGACGCCGCACGAAGGCTGGCGCGGACGCTGGCGCGCGCTCAGCTGCACGGCGTGACCACCAACCGCGACCTGCTCGTCGGGATCCTGCGCGAGGAGGAGTTCCTGGCTGGCAGCACCGACACGGGCTATCTCACTCGCCATGACCCGTCGGTGCTGGCGGCGCGCGTGCCTGGCGCGCTGGCCGTGCATGCGGCCGCGGCGGCGCTGGCCGCCCAGGTGCTAGACAGGTTGTCGAGCCCGGTGTTGCGGACCCTTCCTGCGGCGTGGCGCAACATTGTGAGGACGTCCCAACGCGCCAGCTACCGTTGCGGTGAGCGTGCTATCGGGGTCGCCCACCGCCAAGTCGGTGATCGGGTGCTGATCGAGGTGGACGGTGAGCCGCTGTCTGGGGTACGGGTGCAGGCGGCGGCGCCGCAGCGGGTCGTCCTGGAGATCGATGGCGTGCGTCGCTCGATCAGTGTGCATCGCGCTTGCGGTGTGTCGTATGTGGATAGCGCTTTGGGTTCGACGGTTCTGGTCGAGGTGCCGCGGTTCCCCGATCCGTCGTCGGCGCGGCACGCCGGCTCGCTGGTGGCCCCGATGCCGGGAACGGTTGTGCGGGTACTGGCTACCCCCGGCGCGGATGTCGCCACCGGGCAGGGGTTGATCGTGTTGGAGGCGATGAAGATGGAGCACACCGTCACCGCGCCCGCCGACGGGACCGTCGTCGACGTCTGTGTGGCGGCCGGTGATCAGGTCGACGCCGGCCAGACACTCGCCATTGTCGAGGACAGCAGCGCGGCCAGTGACGGAGGGCAGCAGTGAGCGATCCGGTGACCTACCAGGTCGTCGACGGCGTGGCCTGGTTGACCATCAACCGGCCCGAGGCGCGCAACGCGCTCAACGCCGCCGTGCGCGAGGGCCTGTGGGATGGGATCCGTCGGTTCAACGACGACGCGAACGCCCAGGTTCTGGTCCTGACCGGGGCGGGGGACAAGGCGTTCTGCGCGGGCGGGGACCTCAAGGAGATGGCCCAGGGCGGCCTGACCGTGCCGCCGCCGGATTTCGCCCCGCAGTTCGGCCGCAACATCGATGTCGCCAAGCCGACCATCGCCGCTGTCAACGGGGTCGCGTTCGCCGGTGGGTTCCTGCTCGCCCAGCAGTGCGACCTGGTGCTGGCCGCCGAGCACGCGACGTTCGCGATCACCGAGGTCAAGGTCGGCAGGGGAGCGCCCTGGGCCGCCCCGCTGTCATGGTTGGTGCCGCCGAGGATCGCCCTGCAGGTCCTGCTCACCGGGGATTCGCTCAGCGCGCACCGGGCACACGAGGTGGGGCTGGTCAACGAGGTGGTGCCGGCAGCCCGGCTGCGCGAGCGCGCCCAGGAGCTCGCGGAGCGGATCGCCGCCAACGCGCCGCTGTCGGTGCTGGCCGCAAAGCGCACGGCCTATTTGTCGGCGCACCACCGGCTCGATGAGGCCTACGCGCGCGCCGAGCAGATCTGGGCGCCGGTGTATCACTCCGAAGACGCGCAGGAGGGGCCGCGGGCGTTTCGGGAGAAGCGGGCACCGGTGTGGAAGGGACGCTGAGCGTGGCGGTATCGATGAATGCGCTGGCCGATGACCTGGCCGCCGAGACCGCCGACCTGCGCGACCTGCTACTGCCGCTGAGCGACGCCGATTGGCGCCGGTCTACGCCAGCGGAAGGGTGGTGTATCGGCGACCAGGTATCGCACCTGGCCTACTTCGATGACGTCGCCGTGCAAGCGGCGACCGACGCAGACGGCTTCCTCGCCGAGTTGGCCCGGCTGAACGCCGACGGCGGGGTCAACCCGGATTCGATCGCCACGCGCTATCACGAGATGTCCGGCGAGGAGCTGCTGGCCTGGCTGGACCAGGCGCGAAGCCGCCTGCTGGCCGTGTACAGCTCGCTCGACCCGTCCACACGAGTGCCGTGGTTCGGCCCACCGATGAGCGCCGCGTCGTCTCTGACCGCTCGGCTGATGGAGACCTGGGCGCACGGCCAGGACATCGCCGATGCGCTCGGCATCGGCCGCGAACCCACCCACCGGCTGCGCCACGTCGCCCACCTGGGCGTGCGCGCGCGGGCGTTCAGCTATACGGCCAACGGGCGTCAGGCGCCGGATTTGCCGGTGCGGGTCGAGCTCACCGCACCAAGTGGCGCGATGTGGAGTTGGGGCCCCCAGGACGCCGTGGATCGGGTGAGCGGGCCTGCGCTGGACTTCTGTCTGGTGGTGACCCAGCGGCGGCACCGCGACGACACCGCGTTGGTGATCAGCGGGTGTGCGGCGGGGGAGTGGATGGCCATCGCCCAGGCGTTCGCCGGACCCGCGGGAGCGGGCCGGAAGAGGGGACAGTTCCGATGACGGCGACAACCGATCGTGCCTCGGTGGTGCGGATCGCCAACTGTTCCGGGTTCTACGGCGACCGCATCGCTGCCGCGCGCGACATGGTCGAGGGCGGCCCCATCGACGTGCTGACCGGGGACTATCTGGCCGAGCTGACCATGCTCATTCTCGCCAAGGCGCAGCGGAAGGATCCGGGCGCCGGGTACGCGAAGACGTTTCTCACCCAGATCGAGCAGGTGCTCGGCACCTGCCTGGATCGCGGCATCAGGATCGTGGCCAATGCCGGCGGGCTGAACCCGGCGGGCCTTGCCGGCGCTGTCCGCGACGTGGCGGCTGAGCTCGGGCTCGACGCGCGGGTGGCCCACGTGCAAGGTGACGACCTGCGCGGCAAACTGACGGCCATCACCCCGCCGGTGGGCGGGGAGCCCGTCTCGGCCAACGCCTACCTCGGGGGGTGGGGTATCGCGGCCGCCCTCGACGCGGGTGTCGATGTGGTGGTGACCGGCCGGGTCACCGACGCGTCGCTGGTCCTCGGGCCGGCGGCGTGGTGGCATGGCTGGCGAAGCGACGACTGGGATGCGCTGGCCGGCGCGGTCGTCGCCGGGCACGTCATCGAGTGCGGGCCGCAGGCGACCGGTGGCAACTACGCGTTCGCCGAGGACCTGCCCGACTCACGCTATCCGGGTTTTCCAATCGCCGAGGTCGCCGCGGACGGGTCGTCGGTGATCACCAAACACCCGGGTACCGGCGGCCTCGTGTCGGTCGGCACGGTCACCGCGCAGCTGCTCTACGAGATCGGCCCGCCCGCCTACCTCGGGCCCGACGTCATCACGCACTTCGACACCATCACCCTCACCCAGGCCGGCCCGGACCGGGTCGCGATCCGCGGCACCCGGGGCAGCCCCCCACCGCCCACCCTCAAAGTTGCGCTCAACGACGCCGGCGGGTTCCGCAACACCATGACGATGGTGCTCACCGGGCTGGACATCGAGGACAAGGCCGCCCGCGCGGAAGCGATGCTGTTCGACGTACTGGGTGGACGCGACCGCTTTGCCGAGGTCGACGTGCGGCTGCTGCGCTTCGACACCGCCGACGCGCCGACCAATGAGCAGGCCACCGCTCACCTGCGGGTCACCGTCAAAGACCACGACCCCGCGAAGGTGGGCCGCCGCTTCTCCAACGCGGTGATGGAACTGGCGCTGGCCGGCTACGCAGGTTTCCACACCACCAGCCCGCCCACCTCGGAGTCGGCCTACGGGGTCTACCGGCCCGCGGCGGTGCCCCGCGCGATGGTCGAGCATGTCGTGGTGCTGCCCGACGGCGAGCGCCGTGTAGTGCCCGATCCACCCGCAGCCGCCGCGCTCGTGGTGGACCCCGTTGCTGCCCCGCCGGCGTGCCAGCCGGCCGGGCCGACCCGGCGCGCCCCGCTCGGCCGGGTCTGCGGCGCCCGCTCGGGTGACAAGGGCGGCGACGCCAACATCGGGCTTTGGGCACGCCACGACAACGGGTACGCGTGGCTGCGCGAGTACCTCACCGTGCAGCGGATACGCGAGCTGCTCGGCCCCGAGGTCGCCGACCTGAAGATCGACCGGTTCGACCTGCCCAACCTGCGCGCGATCAACATCGTTGTGCACGGCCTGCTCGGCGACGGGGTGGCCTCCTGCACCAGGCCCGACCCGCAGGCCAAGGGGCTGGGGGAGTACCTACGAAGCCGCATAGTCGACATCCCCGAGGCGCTGCTCGACAGCTAACCCGACCACAGACCACCCGCCGGCCGAGACCGACGCCCCATCCGCGCGCGGTTGATCAGTCGATGAGCTCGACAATGGTCGCGTTGGCCATGCCGCCGCCTTCACACATGGTTTGCAGCCCAAAACGAATGCCCTGATCACGCAGGTGGTGCACGAGCCGGGTCATCAGGATCGCCCCCGACGCGCCCAGGGGATGCCCGACCGCGATCGCGCCGCCCAGCGGATTCACCCGCGCCGGATCGGCACCCGTCTCCGCCAGCCAGGCCAGCGGCACCGCCGCGAACGCCTCATTCACCTCAAACGCCCCGATATCACCGATGGACAACCCGCCACGGCGGAGCACCTTCGCCGTCGCCGGGATCGGTCCCGTCAGCATCACGACCGGATCATTTCCCGCCACCGCGCCGGCATGGTAGCGGACGACGGGGGACAGGCCGAGTTCTTTGGCCCGCTCCGGCGAGCTGACCAGCACGGCGGCGGCCCCGTCCGAGATCTGGGAGGCGTTACCGGCATGGATGACCCCGTTTTCGAGGAAGGACGGTGTCAGTTTCGCCAGCTTCTCGACGGTGCTGCCGCGGCGCACCCCTTCGTCGGCCGCCAGGCCGGGGGCTTCCGGGACCGCGACGAGCTGGCCGTCGAAGGCGCCGGCGTCGATAGCCGCCGCGGTCTTGGCGTGGCTCGCGCAGGCAAATTCGTCGAGTGTGCGCCGAGAAAAGCCCCATTTCGCCGCGATCATCTCGGCTCCACGGCCCTGATGGAAGGTCCCTCCCTCGAGGGCCGTCTCGTAGCGGCGTAGCAGCCGTGGCCCGTAGGGCAGCCCGACGTCGCGACCGGCGCCTAACGGAACCCTGCTCATGCACTCCACGCCGCCGGCGACGACGAGATCGTACTGGCCCGACATCACCATGGCGGCCGCGAAATCCAGCGCCTGCTGGCTGGAGCCGCAGGCCCGGTTGACGGTGGTGCCGGGCACGGTGTCGGGCCAGCCGGCGGCCAGCGCCGCGGAACGGCCCACGTTCGCCGACTGGTCACCGACCTGGTTCACGCAACCCCAGATGACGTCGTCGATCAGGGCAGGGTCCACCCCGGTGCGCTCGACCAGCGCCTCCAGCACCCGTGCGGACAGATCTACTGGGTGCACATCTGCCAGCGCACCGCCCCGCTTGCCGATGGGCGTCCGTATCGCTTCGACGATCACCGCCTCAGGCATGCCAACCTCCCATACCCATTACCGAATAATCTCTAATAAGCATTGTGATGATCACCTCTGACGTGATGGATCCAACTCCGGTTTCGTGCTCGCTTTACGTCTACCGTCGGCGCATTGACCACATTTGCGGGGCGCGCTCGGTCTGTACAGCCACGTCCCAGCCCAGTGCCGGCGGCCCTGTCTCCAGCCGGAAGGTGCGCGCCATGGCGCGGGCAAGCGAAGGGTCTTTCGCCGCTTCGCGGGCAAGTTCGAACGCCTGTTCCTCGACGGCCTCGTCGGCAACCGATTCCCACGCAAGGCCCAATTGCGCCGCGCGGTCTCCATCGATCTCCGCGCCACACAGCGCCATCGCGGCGGCCGCTTCGCGGCCGGCGAGGCGGGAGAGCAGCACGAAGTGTCCCCCGCCCGGGTGCAGACCGATGCGCTGGAAGCCCGACATCAGCCGCGCGGTGCGAGCGACGATCCGCAGGTCGGTGGCCAACGCGAGGTTCAGGCCCGCGCCGACGGCCGGGCCGCGCACGGCGGCAATCGTCACCGCCCGGATCGACCCGATCCGGGTGAACGCGGCATAGATGGCGGACAGGCTGGCATAGGTGCTCTCTTCGGCGGGGTCTGATCCAGCGTCGCCGAGCGTCGTGGTGTGCGCTCCCGCGCAGAACGATCCGCCGGAGCCGCGGATCACCAGCGCGCCGATGGAGTCGTCGGCGTCGATTCGATCGGCGGCGGCGACCAGTTCCCGGGACATCTCCGGTGTCAGCGCGTTGCGCCGCTGGGGCGCGGCCAGGGTGAGGGTGGCCACGCCGCTTTCGACGGTGAGCTCGATCTCCATGTTCCTCCGTTCAGGCGGGTTACATGCCGGTGATCGTCGGCCACAGCCCGTCGCCGCCGCCCGCGATGACAGCGCGGCCCAGCTCTCGGGCCCAGTGTTCGGCGGAGCCGCACTCTTCGCGCCAGGCCCACAGCCGGCGGGTCAGGTGATGTAGGCGGTGTTCCTGGGTAAACCCGATCGCCCCGTGTACCTGATGGGCAATCCGGGCCGCTGGTCCGGCCGCGGCGCTGGTACGCGCTTTGGCCGCGGCTATGGCCAAGGTCGCGCTGTGCGGATCGGCAGCCACTGCGGCGACCGCTGCCTGGGCGGCAGCGCCGGCACCCGCAGCCAGGCAGGCCAACTCCGCGATCTGATGGGCCACGGCCTGAAACTGCCCGATGGGCCGACCAAATTGGACCCGCTCCCCGGCGTAGCGCACCGTCGCGTCCAGCACTGCATCCAGGGCACCGGAGAGTTGGACCGCGCGGGCGAGCGCACCAAGTCGGCGCAGGTGGCCCGCGGTGCCTGGCGGAACTTCGGCAAGCGCTGAGCGGGGTATCCGGACTTCATCGGCAGCCAGGTCGTCGCGCGGCTCACCGGCCAGATTGTCGATGCTCACCAATCGGCAGTCGGCAGGGTCGACAAGCGCCGCCAGCGCGGGCTGCGGATCGTCGGTCACCACCAGCACGCGTTGAGACACCCGTGCATACGGCACCCGGTTGGCCACGCCGCGGACGACGGCTCCGGCGCCGTCCGGCGTGAGGGTCAGACCGGCCCCGTAGGCGACCGTCACCGGCCCATCGGGCAGGGCAAGCCCCGACACGGTGCACCCGGCGGCCACCGGGAACAGCGTCTCCGCCAGCGGGACGGGCGCGGCGTGGCCGGCAGCGACACGCAGCACCGTGGCCGCGTCGGCAATTCCACCGCCGGCGCCCCCCAGCCGTTCGTCGACGCCGATCCGGGTCAGCCCGATTTCCTCGAGCCGCTGCCAAAGCTGTGGGCTCCACGAGCCTTCAGCCGCGGAGATCAGCTCCGGCGTGCAGTGCCGGTCCAGCAGATCCGCTACGGTGCGTTCGACCAGATCGATGTCGCTCACCGCAACCCCAGCCCGCGCGCCACGATGCCGCGGAGCACCTCGTTCGTGCCTCCGCGCAAGGTGAACCCAGGCGCGTGCAGTACCGCCCGGGCTAACTCCCGTTCCAGGGGATGAGGTGAGTTTCGGCTCGGCTCGACCTGCGCCAGCGCCCGCACGACATCGATGATGTCGTTTTCCACCGTGGTGCCCGCGTCCTTCACCAAGGCGGCGGCGACATCGGGGGCCTCCCCCCGATCAAGCGATCCGGCTATTTGCAGCGAGAGCCGGCGCAACGCCCACAGCTGCGCCACGAGCGCGCCGACTTCGGTCGCCTGACGCTCATCGTCGGGGTCGGCGCCGCGCACCAGTTCGCGCAGCAGCGGCAGCGTCGACAGGAACCGCTCCGGCCCGGAGCGCTCATAGGCAAGTTCGGAGGTGACCTGCCGCCAGCCCGCGCCGACCTCGCCCAGGACCATGTCGTCGCCGACCCGGACGTCGTCGAGGACGACCTGATTGAAGTGATGCTCGCCGTCCAGCAACCTGATCGGTGTGATTGTCACTCCCGGCGCGGTCAGATCGACGATGAACTGGCTCAGGCCCGCGTGCCGGTCTTCGTGCTGCAGCGGGGCCGTCCGGCACAACGCGATCATGTAGTGGCAGCGGTGGGCCTGGCTGGTCCAGACCTTCGTCCCGTTGAGCACCCAACCGTCTCCGTCGCGTCGCGCGCCAGTCCGGATGGAGGCCAGATCCGAACCGCTATCGGGCTCACTCATCCCGATGGCGAAGAAGCACCGGCCTGCCGCCATCGCGGGCAGGAGCTTCTCGCGCTGCGACTCGGTGCCGTAGCGCAGCAATGCCGGCCCGCTCTGCCGGTCGCTGACCCAGTGCGCCACTACCGGCGCTCCGGCGGCGAGCAACTCCTCCACCACGACGAACCGATGCAGCGCTGGTCGCTCATGACCGCCGTAGCGGCGCGGCCAGGTCATCCCAAGCCAACCGCGATCCCCGAGGCGCGCCGAGAAGGCCGGGTCGAAACCGGCCAGCCAGGCGTCGGTCTGCGGCTCGAACGCGCCTCGGCGCAGTTCTTCGTTGAGGAATGCCCGGACCTCATCGCGCAATTGTTCGGCCTCGGCGGGAAGTTCGACGTCCGGCAGCCTTAGCAGCGGCGAGGCCATCGTTGACGTCGCCATCAGCCGACCACCTGCCAAGCGAGGCTCGGTCCCGATCCGTCGCCGCGCGGGCTGTGCGTGCACTGATCATGCGGAATGGCAGGCACGATCCCGTTCTTCCGGGCTAGAGCTGGGCGAGCAGGGGAGGTACTCCGATGTCCGGCGGCCATGGTCTCAAGACTACCCTATAGATCGTAATCATTATGATCTGATGCCCCGGATTGATTACCGGGGATTCGTCACCGCGGTGCCCAGCCGATGTCGGTGGTCCGGGTGGGCCAGCTCGCGCATGCCCGATGGTGTGGAGTCCCCAACAGGTCGGCGGCGCCGTGCTCGGTCACCACCGTCGGCGCACGCTGTGCTGGCCGGACCGTCCAAGCGGTCCACGATGCGCGAGACGGACCCGTGTGTTTGCCGCCGATGGCAGTGCCACCACGCCCACCCTCCTGGTGACATGGCCCCGCCGTGCAGGAAGTCGACCTGACCACTGACCACCGATCGCGCCGCGCCGGCATTCGGCGCATTCTCGGCAGGACCGGAAGGTGACTCGACTCGCCCCGGATGAGTCGGAGCCGTTGGCTGGTCTACCCTCACGGCCGAACCGAAATGCCATAATCATTCGAACGGATTAGAAATTCACGACCCGCAGGATGGGCGGTCAGACGTTCACTGCACGGCTGTGCCGTGCCAGATCGCAGGAGGACCGACATGGCGACGAACCCGCCGCGATTGCTTTCCTCGTCCGAGGACAGGCTCCCGGGTGAGGAACCGATTCCCGCCAACGAGATGCCGCTCAGTCTGGTCGGCGCCCGATGAATTCACCGGTGACGGTGAAGGAAGCTGGGTTCGGCGTGATGCTGCCCAATTTCGATCCCCTACGGCTTGGCGCGCCGCCGCTCCTGGCCGCCGCCCGCCTCGCTGAAGACCTGGGGTTTGACTCAGGGTGGGTTGGCGATCATCTGAGCTTTCATCCGCCAATATTGGAGCCGTGCGGGGCGCTCGCGGCCGTCGCTGCTGTCACTCAGCGGCTGGTGCTGGGCACCGGCGTGTTGCTCCTGCCGATGCGCAATCCGGTATGGACCGCCAAGCAGCTCGGGACGGTCGCCGCGCTCGCGCCGGACCGCCTGATCGTCGGAGTCGGTGTGGGCGGGGAGAACCCGGCGGAGTTCAAGGCCGCCGGGTACCCCGTTGCACAGCGTGGCCGCAGGCTCGACGAGGCGATGGTTGTCGTCGACGCGCTGATGCGCGGCGAGGCCGTGGACCATCCAGGCCCATTACTTCCGGTGCGTTCGCCGAAGCTGGAGCCGGTGCCATCGTCTCGCCCGCCGCTGGTTGTCGGTGGCCGATCCGCTCACGCGGTGCGGCGCGCGGCCCGGCTCGCCGAAGGCTGGTTTGCGGTGTGGCTGAGTCCCCGTCGTGTGCGTGCGGCAGTCGAAGATCTGCGGGCTCACGCAGAGGAGTTCCGCAGGCCGGTGTGCACAACGGTGATGTTGATGTTCGCGCACATCACCGAAGACGCGGAAACCGGTCGCGCCGAACTCCAACGATTCGTCGCGGGCCAGTACGGCATGCCCGTCGAAGCAATCGAGAAATGGTGTGTCATCGGAAGCGAGGCGCGGGTGGCCGACGCGCTCGCGGAGTACCGCGACGCCGGCGCCGAGTCGTTCGTGATCATGCCGACCGCCGCCAACGTGCTGGCACAGTACGATCGCCTCGCCGCGGTTCGGGAGCGGCTTGCGACGTCCGTCTGACGAGTCGACCGCGTCCCCAGACCGAACTCGCAGCTGCCTACGGAGCGAACTCTCGCCCCAGTAGATGGCGGGCAACAACCAGCTTGGCAACCTGCGCCGTTCCATCGGCGATCTCGAACGCCAACACGTCGCGCAGCCGCTGTCCCTGCAGACTGTCGGTTCCCCATCCAGCGTGGCCGAAGGTCAGCAGCGCCTGGTGCACGACCTCACCCGCGGTCTTGGGCGCGAACCACTTCGCCATGTTCGCGGCCACCGTGTGATCCAAGCCCTGGTCCTTTCGCCACAGCGCCTCGTAGCAGATGTGACGCGCCCCGGCCAGCCTGGTGGCGTGCTCGACCAGCGGGAACGCCACGCCCTGGTTGCGACCGATCGGACCACCGAAAGCCTGCCGCGTTCGCGCATACTCCAGTGCGTCGTCGAGCGCCGCCTGGGCGATGCCGACGCACATCAGGCCGATCACCGCCCGCGAGTAGTCGAAGCCTCGCATCACCGAGACGAATCCAGCGCCCTGTTGTCCGATCAGCTCGTCGCAACCCACTGGCACCCCATCGAAATGCAGCGACGCTCGCCCTATGGCTCGGCCGCCGTGGTCATCGAGCGCGGTTCGCGCGATCCGCTCGTCGTTCAGGTCGACGTAGAACGCGCTGACTCCACGGGCCCCGGGCCCTCCCGTGCGCGCGAACACCACACCGGTGTCGGCCAACATCCCCAGTGAGATCGAAGTCTTCTCTCCCAGCAGCCGCCACCCTGCCCCGTCGCGCTGCGCACGCAGCGACAGGTTGGCCGCGTCGGACCCGTGCTCCGGCTCGGTGAGCACCAGCGCCGACAGGGTGGAGCCATCTGCGATCGGAGGTAGCCACCGCGCCAGCTGCTCCTCGTCGGCGTTGCCGACCAAGATGTCGGCGTTGAGACCGGCGATCAGCAGGATGTAACAGGCGTTGATGTCGGCCCGCGAGATCTCCTCGGCTGCTATGCCGGTCGTGACGGCGTCGGCCCCCTGGCCGCCGAAACGCCCCGGAATGCGCAGGCCGGTCAGGCCCATCGCCGCCATCTGGCGAGGTAACTCCGGGCGCATCCGCGCGGCCCGGTCATCGGCCTGATAGTGCGGAGCGAGCACCCGCTCAGCGAAAGTGGCGAGTTCACGCCGGAAGGCCTCCTGGTCTTCGTCGAAAGCGTAGTGCACGTGCGGCTCCCCGATAGGTTGCTCGGGCGACGGAAGTAGTGTCCGTCACGCCAATTGCGCTGACATTGTCCCTTGTAGTTGGATCCTGGTGAACCCCGGTTCGCCCGGCGTCGCGGCGCTTCGCCTGACCGTGGCCACCGTCAGTCTGCCAGCGGCGAACAGGCGCGGCCTCGACCGGTACTTCCCGAAACCGCTGCCAGGTAGCTGAGGCCGAGACGCCGAACAGTCCCGCACTGATCAAGCGTGGATGGCCGCCACGATCCCTCCCTTCCGGGCTAAAGCCGGGCGGGCAGGGGAACCGACCCTGGGTACGCTTGCCACGAGCCCAAGAGTGCCGTTTGGATAGTAATCATTGAGATCTAACCCGTCGATCGATCACCCGGCACCTGCGACCGCAGCCCTCAGCCGATATCGATGATCCGGGTGAGCCAGCTCGCATATCGCCGCGGTGCGTGCGACCGTGTCGAGTCCCCGCAGGTCGGCGGCACCGTACTCGGTCACCACCCAATGCACATCCGCGCGCCCGGTGGTGACTGGACCGTCCACGCGGTCCACAATGCGGGAGACCGATCCGCGGTTGGCGGTCGACGGCAGCGCCACCACGCCTACCCCTCCCGCAGACATCGCCGCGGCGCGTAGGAAATCGACCTGACCGCCGATCGCGCCGCGCCGTCGGCCGCCGATCACCTCCGCGTTGACCTGGCCGGAAAGGTCGACTTGCAGGGCCGAGTTGACGGCGACGAAGCGAGCGATCCCGCCCGCGACCGCCGGGTCGTGCACGCGCTCGACCGGCCGCACCTCGACGGCCGGGTTGTCACGCAGAAACTCATACAGCCGGTCGGTGCCCACGGCGGTGCCGGTAACCACGGCTGGCCCGCCCGGCTCCCAAGCGAGCGCACCCGACTCGGCGAGACCCACGACCCAGTCCCCGACCAGGCCACTGTGCACGCGCAGGTTCCGGTGCCCACGCAGGGCGGTCGCGACCGCCGAGGCCAGGCCGCCGATCCCCAGTTGTACGGTGGCGCTGTCGGGCACCAATTCGGCGACCTGCGCGCCGATTTGCGCGGTCACCGGATCGGGCTCCGGGTCTGGAATCTGGATCAGACAATGGTCTGCGGTCACGGTGGCGGCCAGACGCGAGTGCGGGACCGGCGGCGAGCCGCGCGTGCGGGGTACGGCCGGGTTGACCTCGCCCAGCACGACGCGGGCGACATCAAGCGCACAGGCGAGGTAGTCGACCGTGACGCCCAGGCTGTGGTTGCCGTCAGCATCCGCCGGGGACAGCTGACACAGCACGACGTCGGCACGCAGACGGCCCGACCGGAGCAACTTGGGCAGCGCAGACATATGACAAGTGATCACCTCGAGCGGCATGTCGGCCGCAGCGCCGAGCGCGCCATAGGAGCGCAATCGAAGCCCCGGGGCCGCCAGACGCGGGTTGTAGGTCAGGCCTACGAATCCGACGACCCCACCCAGCCGCTCGGCCTGCTCGGCCAGCGCCGCCGTGAGCGTCAGCGGCTCTCCGGCACCCTGGCCCCACAGAATCGTGTCGCCCGGCCGCACGAAGCGGCTCAGGTCGATGTCGGCCGCGGGCACCGTTGGAACCGGCCAGTGGACGCGCTTACCCTGATCGCCCACGCGGGTTCAGCGCTGCGGCCTTAGTTGCTCGGCCCGCGATCGCAGCGCGTAGCGCATGAACTTCCCCGTGCTGGTCAGCGGGAACGACTCGACCATCTCGACCGCCTCCGGCCACTTCGTCCGGCTAACCCCCTTCTTCTCCAGGAACGCGGTAAGTTCGGCGAGGTCGAGGTGGTCGCCCGGTGAGCTCGGGACGATAAACGCCGCGGGCCGCTGACCGAGCCGTGCATCGGGCATGGCCACCACCGCCGCCTGACTCACCCCCGGGTGCTCGTAAAGCACCTCCTCGACCTCCCGTGGATCGATCTTGTACCCACCCCGGTTGATGAGGTCGTCGCGGCGTGACACGAAATATCCGTAGCCGTCGGCGTCGAAGCGGGCCACATCGGCCGACCGGAACCAGCCGTCGACGGTGAACATCTTGGCCGTCGTCTCCGGCTGGCCGTAGTAGCCGACGATGAAGCTGGGCCCACGCGCCCACAGCTCACCCTCTCCCGGCAACGGCACCTCGCGCTCGGCCTCGCCCGCCTCCACCAGCTCCATCAGCCGCTGCTCCACGCCGCGGATGGCCTTGCCGAAACTTCGGCTGGTGATCGAGATCGGGTCGCCGGGCCGCGTCATGTGGGTCACGCCCGCCTCGGTGTAGCCGTAGAACGCATTTACATCGGCGCCGAGGTCGGCGTTGAGCCGGTTGAGGATGTCGGCCGGGCACGGGGCGCCGGCATAGCAGATCCCGCGCACCGAGCGCACATCACGCTCGCGCAGCTGCGGAAACCGGGCGAGGTCGATCAGCATCGGGGGGGCCCCGAGCAGGTAGCTGGGGCGGTCCCGTTCGAGCAGTTCAACACAGCGGCCCGCGTCCCACGCCGCCAGCAGGGTGAACGCCGCCCCCCGGTGCAGCGCCGAGAGCACACCGATTCCCAGGCCCGTCAGATGGGCGATCGGGGTGACGATGATCCACCGCGCGTCGGCGGGAAACCGCTGTTCGGCCTCGAAGTTCTGGATCCAGAAGAGGTTGTTGGCGTGCGTGTGCAGCTCGGCCTTGGGCCGTCCGGTGGTGCCGGAGGTGAACATGACGAAAAACGGGTCGGCCCCCGTCGGGCGCAGTGCTGCAAGGTCATGTTCGGGGCCTTCGGCGCTGACGAGGTCCTCGAAGCGGATCGTCCCGGCCGCGCTGGCACCGCCGACGGCGATCACGTGCTCCAGTGTGTCGATCCGCTCGCGCATCGCCAGAGCCAGTGGGACGTACTCGCGGCTTCTGAGGCGCTCCGGCACGACAAGCGCCCGCGCCCCCGTGAGACCGAGCACATAGTCGAGCTCATGCTCGTCGTAAGCCATGTGGCAGAACACGGCCAGGAGTCCGGCGCGCGCGCAGGCCAACAACGTCAGGCAAAACTCGCTGGTGTTGGGCAGCTGCATGGCCACCCGGTCGCCCGGGCGCAGACCCAACTCCAGCAGCGACCGCGCCAGCCGACACGTGCGTTGCTCATACTCACCGTAGGTGGTCCGACGCCCGTCCTCGTCGACGATGGCCAGCGCTTCTGGGCGCTCGGCGGCATGCCGCTCGAGGTCGTGCACAAAACTCTGCTCGGTCCAGGCTTCCTCGTCGACATAGCGTTGCAGATCCTCGCGTGTGACCCAGGTGTCCTCGCGCGCGGCGAGCGCATCTAGCCGCGCATTCAGTCGATCGCCCACGTTCTCACTCCTGTGTCTCGTGCTGCTCCGCACGGTGCGGCGCATGTCCTGCGCGGCGGGGGCACCGAAGGCATTGCGAACTTGCTCTTCGGTCGAGAAGACCCGTTCCCGGCGCTGTAGCGTCACCGCATACCACCGGCCGATTTGTTATAAGCATACGGAGGTATAGTACAGGCTTTGTGATCCCTGTCACCTCACCCTGCGGGCGTGCATATCAGACGATTGGCGGGTGCGTGCATGACGGTATCGACGGCTGACGAAGGCGGGGCGATGGGTTCTTCAGACTCTGCTTCCAGCACGGGCAGGCCTTCCCTTGTTTGTTTCGGCGCCGACATCGATCAGTTGCGCGACGCGGCCGTCGCAGCGGAAAAGGCCGGCTTCGAATCGGTGTGGGCCGCGGAGTTCTACGATCGATCCGCCACGATCGCCCTGGCCGCGATGGCCACCGCGACATCGACGATCGAACTCGGCAGCGGCATCGCCTACGGGTTCGGGCGAACGCCGTTGGTGCTCGCCGCTGAGGCGCGCGATCTCGACGCGCTCTCCCGCGGTCGGCTGCTGCTGGGCCTGGGCACCGGCACCACGCGCATGCAGCAGGACTGGCACGGACTTGATGGCCTGCACCCGGCAGCGCGCATCGAGGAACTTGTCGGCCTGTTGCGCAACCTGTGGCGGCTGCACGAGGGCCCGATCGCCCACGACGGGCGCTTCTACCGCCTGCATGTCCAGCCGACCGCCGCGGTGTCGGCGCCGCTGCGCACTGACATCCCGATCTATCTCGCAGGCGTGAACCGGCGCATGGTGCAGGCCGCGGGCGCGGTGGCCGACGGTCTGGTCGGCCACCCCTTGTACACCCGTGATTACGTCGAGCAGGTGGTTCGGCCGATGCTGGCCGAAGGTGCCGCGCGCACCGGCCGGCGGCCGGATGTGCCCATCGCGGGATACCTCATTTGCTCGGTGGACCTCGACGAAGAGCGCGCCCGCGCCCGCGCCGCGGCGCAGATCGCGTTCTACTCGACCGTCAAGACCTACAACCCGATCCTCGAACTCGGCGGGTTCATGCGCGAAGCGGAGGCGATCCGAGCCGCGTGGAAAGAGGGATCGAAGGACGCCATGCTGGCCGCGGTCAGCGACCCGATGATCGACGCGATGGCCGTCGCCGGTACACCCGAACAGGTGCGCCGGCAGGTCGAGCAACGCTGGGCGGGGGTGTACGACCGAACCCTGCTCTACCCGCCGACCTTTGGCGGTGAGCCCGACCTTCGCTTGTTGATCGACAGCTTTGCCCAGTGAGCAGCCGCTGCACGCCTGACTCACAGCAGCGCCCGGCCTGCGCGGGCTGGCACAGGGTGAGGTAGCCGTCAGTTGACCCGCTCGAAGACCGCGGCCAGGCCTTGGCCACCCCCGATGCACATCGTTTCGAGGCCGTAGCGTGCCTGCCGGCGGTGCAGTTCACGCGAGAGCGTGGCGAGCATCCTGACGCCGGTGGCGCCGACCGGGTGGCCGAGCGAGATGCCGGAACCATGCACGTTGGTGCGGGTGAGATCCTCCTCGGTGAACTTCCACTCACGCATCACGGCGAGCGCCTGGGCGGCGAACGCCTCGTTGAGTTCGATCACTTCCATGTCCGCGAGCGTCAGTCCGGCGCGGGCGAGAGCCGCCTCGGTGGCCGGCACCGGGCCGATGCCCATGATCTTGGGGGGAACCCCGGCGACCGCCCAGCTGACCATCCGGACGAGTGGACGAAGGCCGAGTTCGTCGGCCAGCTCGGCGGTGGTTACGAGGCACATCGCAGCGGCGTCGTTCTGGCCGCTTGAGTTGCCCGCGGTCACGGTGGCCTCGGGGTCCGAGGAGACCAGGATCGGCCGGAGTTTCGCCAGTGTTTCGAGCGTGGCGCCCGGGCGCGGATGCTCGTCGGTGTCGATGACGGTGTCACCTTTGCGGCCGGACACTGTGACCGCGACAATCTCTTCGGCGAGGACGCCGGCCTGCTGGGCCGCGACTGCGCGCTGATGGGAGCTGACCGCGAGCCGGTCTTGCTCCTCGCGTGGGATGCGGTATTCGCGTCGGAGGTTCTCGGCGGTCTCCAGCATTCCGCCGGGCACCGGGTGGAACCGGCCGCCGGCTGTGGACCGCGCTCTGACCAACCCGTCGTGCATCCGAACACCGGTGCGCGCGCCGCCCCATCGGATGTCGGTGGAGTAGAACGCCGCGTTGCTCATACTCTCCGTGCCGCCGGCGACGACCAGGTTCTGGGCGCCGGTCAGCACCTGCATCACCGCGTTGATCACGGCCTGCAGGCCCGACCCGCACCGCCGGTCCAGGTGCTGTCCCGGGACGGTGACCGGCAGCCCGGCGTCAAGGGCGATCACCCGGCCTATCGCCGGTGCTTCGCTGTTGGCGTTGCAGTGCCCGAGGATCACGTCGCCGATCCGGTCCGGGTCGATGCCGGTGCGGTCCAGCAGGCCGCGCAGGGCGGTGACTCCCAGGTCGACGGCGGTGAGGTCCTTGAACATGCCGCCGTAGCGGCCGATGGGGGTGCGAACGGGCTCGCAGATGACGACGTCACGCATCGCTCGCGCCTTTCGGGGTGTCGGTTGCCTCGCGGTCACATGAACCTCGGTGCGAGCGCGTTCAGGAGAGGTCATCGCAGGTACAGCCGCACTGTGTCGATCTCCTCGCGTAGCAGGCGGACATCCTCCTGGGTGGGGCGGGCCGTCTCACAGACGTCGGGTGCGACACGGATGTCCCAGCCGGTTGCGGCCTTGACTTCCTGGACCGTGAGCCCCGGATGTACCTCGCTGATGAGCAACTCGCCGAACTTCTCTGGCCGGCGAAGGACCGCCATAGGAGTGATGACGGTCGACACTCCATGACCAGGGGGCACCATCCGCACATCCTCGTCGCGCACGCGCACCGGGCTGGGCGAGGTGCAGAAGTCCAGCCGTTGCGGAAGTGCACCGGGGTCGTGTCGGCGCAGCACGACGATGCACTCTCCGGCGTTGGGCATGATCTCGGTGGCGCCACCGGCTCCGGGCAGCCGCACGCTCGGCTTGTCCCAGTCGCCGATGATGCTGGTGTTGAGGCTGCCCCAGCGGTCTACCTGCGCGGCGCCGAGGAAGCCCACGTCGATGTGGCCGCCCTGCAGCACGTAGCCGAAGAGCGCGTGCATGCTGATCACCGCCTCGGCGCCCGACACCAGAACGGAGTCTGCGATGCCCTCGGCCAGTGCCTCGGGGTGGGCGCCGCAGACGCCGGACTCGTACACGAGCTCGAGGCCGGGGTTGATCGTGCGCCGCGCCAGGTCGACGGCGAGGGTCGGCAGCCCTACACCGGCGAAGACCCGGGTTTTCCCGGCCAATTGGCGGGCAGCGACGGCGGCGAGGAACTCGGTGCTCGACGGGGCAACGGCGGAGGGCGGCGGAGTCGTCATGAGTGCTCCAAGACTGGGCTGGCCCGACCACCGTAGTTGACAGGCTGTGATGGCCGGTCGGCGACGCGGAGGCCCGTCCAGCGTTCCTCTCCGAGCCGCTCGAGGTATGCCTCCCGGTCGGGCACTTCGTAGACCCACTGGGAGAGCCACGCGAGGACTGCCGCGCGGTCACGGCTGATCGGCGTCCACTCGCGGTAGAAGGCGTTGTCGCGGTCGTAGTAGCCCTGGCTATACGACGGGTGCGCGCCACCCGGGCAGTGGGCGACCGCGGTGACGGCGTGCCCGGGGATGACAGTGCGGTTCGGATCCGACCTGATCACCTCGGCGTCGACGATCTCCTCGACGGTGACGATGACGGTGCGCGCGGCGTAGGCGGCCTCCTGCTGGGCGCCTAGGATGCCCCACATCTGAACATTGCCGCAGCGGTCGGCACGCTGGGCATGCACGACCGTGACATCCGGCCGGAGCGGGGGCACGACGTAGACGTCAGGTCCGCCATAGGGATCGCCGACCTTGCGGATCTGAGCGTTGAGCTTCGGCAGGTCACTGCCGGCATAGGACCGCAAGGGAAAGAACGGCAGGCGCGCGGCGCCCGCTTGGTAGCGGCAGACCATTCCGTAGTGGCTGTACTCCTCCACCTCAAGGGGTCTCGGGTCGGCCCGTTCGATGCGCCGGCGCACTTCGTGCAGGGATCCGGCGGAACCGCTTGCGAAAAACGAGGCGACCAGCCGACGCGCGCAGCCGGCCGCGATCAACTGGTCGGCCAACAGATCGGGCGTCATCCGGCAGAGCGTGAGCTCGCGGCGACCTTGGCGGATGATCTCATGGGCCGCCGCGAATGGAATCAGGTGGCCGAAGCCCTCCATGGCGATCACCATGCCGTCGGCCACATGCGCCGCGACCGCCGACGCGAGGTCGGTGACCTTGCTGGTTTCGGCCATGCGGGCTCCCTGAAGAACTCTGGTGGAGGCGAAGCGACTTTCAGCGTCCCTGATGGGAAGGTCAAAACTCCAATACTTCTTGGCTGGTCGATTCATGCACTCACTGGTATCAATCGTTCGCAACAGATATACCGCCCGACGGCAAAACGCCGCAGAATTCCAGCCTCGACCCTCACGTTCGACGACGTCGGGGTTTCTGGCGACAGCCAGCTAAGTGGCGCTGGTCAGGGCCGCCGCAGCCGGTAACCAGTCAGTGCGCTCGGTTTAGCAGGTCGGGCGTGGGCAGCGCCTCTTCCGAGGCACGCAAGACCTCCCGCAACGCCGGGTTCGTGTCGCCCTTTCGCCAGGCGAGCCTGGAGTACGTCGGCGTCCGGCCCTCCTGCAGCGGAACCACGGAAATGCCGTCCTGGATAACGTTGGCGACCGCGACGTCGACGGTGAAGGTGATTCCGACACCCGCCGCCACCAGCGCCATCACGGTCCACGAGTCCGGAGCGGTCTGCACGATGTTCGGCGGGTAGCCGGCGTCGTGGGCCGCGCGGGTAAACGCGTCGCGCAGGCTGGATCCGGGGTCGGCCGGCAGCGCGACGAATGCCTCGTCGCGGCACTCCGCCATGCTCACCAGATTTCGCCCGGCGAGCCGATGCCCCTTCGGGACCACGAGCACGTAGTGCTCCACGGTGACGATCCGGTGCGAGATCGCGGGCGGTTCCACCGACCAGCGCACGATCGCGAGATCGAGACTCCCGTCCATCACCGAACGCAGCCCCTCGGCGGCATACGTCGTGCTCTGCAGGCTCAACTCGATGCCGGGATGGCGCTCGCGAACGAGCCGACCAAGCTGACCGACCAAGAGGTGCGACGACGGGCCGGCGAAGCCCATTCGGACGCACCCGGTCTCACCGCGGCCCGCCGACTGCACGGCGCGACGCGCGGCGCGGCAGCTCTCGAGTGCCTGCCGCGCCGGATCGAGCAGAGCCTCGCCGGCGCTGGTGAGCCGCACGCTGCGGGTCGTGCGCTCAAAGAGGTGGGCCCCCAGGTCGCGCTCCAACTGTTTGATCGTGCGGCTCAATGGGGGCTGGGCGACATGCAGCCGTTCGGCCGCCCGGCCGAAGTGCAGTTCCTCGGCGACCGCGAGGAACGCCTCGAGGTGGTGCAGCTCCACAGCCCGCAACTCTTGCACAAGCGGCAACAGTGCATCCCCGATTGCGTTTTGGACGCGCAAGAGACGGTGTCGCACCGTGGAATCCGAGGAATTGCATTAGTTCTCGACGCCGTCCGAATGTTCGTCCGAAAAGACGTCGTCGCGGCCGAGCACGAGATACGGATCGAATTCCCGACCGGATCCGGGAGAAGGCCGCCGCTATGGGCTATGGGTCTGTTCGGATTCGCCATCCCGGAGGGTACGGCGGGCGCGGGCTCTCGATGTACGAAGAAGATGGAGCTGGGCTGGACCAACCCGGCCTTTCGGTCCATGCGCGGCACCAACAACGGCATCGCCGGACAGGTCCTGGTCAACTACTGCCACGCAGGAACACCGGAACAGGTACCGACCCGGTCTGGCCGGTGGCCTAATCGTCGCGTCCTTCGCACTCACCGAATTAAACCTGGCCGACCGGGCCGTCCAGATCCACGGCGGCATGGGATACATGCACGGGGTACCGGTCGAGCAGTTTAGCGAGACGCCCGGCTGTTTCGCCTCTACGAAGGCACCAGCGAGATCCAGCGCCGCATCATCGCCAACCAGCTCGTGCGAGGGTTCCAATCGTGACGCCCGGGCTCCGGCGCGGGCCGCCCCGGCTCGCCGAGATCCGGTCGCACCGTACTTGACCGGGTCGGATGCATCGTCAGCCACCGCTCGTGGTGGTGAACATGGTGTCGGGGCAGTCGATGTGGAGGGAACGGATCTTGCGGTACAGGGTGGTTCGCCCGATCCCAAGCAGTGCCGCCGCCTTGGAGCGATTGCCGTTGGCTTCCTGGACGGCAGCAAGGATTGCGTCGCGTTCGGCTCTTTCATAGCCGGTCAGCTGACGTTTGTGCGCCGCGTCCCTCAGGCTCAGAGGCAGATTCTCGAGTTGGACAAGCCATCCCGGCCTGGTGGCCGCAACGTCGACCATCGCCTGGCGAAGCTCTTTGATGTTGCCCGGCCACGGGTAGGCCATGAGCGCCTGTCGGGGGGCGGATGCCAAGGTGGTGCCGGGCCGGATTCCTTCCAGGCCGGAGAGGATGGCCTCGGCGATTGCGGGTATCTGCTCCTTCATGTCGCACAGGTTGGGCAGCGTGACAACGGTCGCCGCGCCCTTCACCAATTCGGCGACGTGATCGCTCGCCGCTCGCAGGTCGACGGTGAGCAGCAGTCGACCCTTCCCGCCGCCCGCTGCGGTGGTCAACGCCGTCAGCGCCGTGACCTTGTCGACCGACCCAGGGTCCAGCAGTTCCAGGTGGCGCACGATGACGTGGCCGCCGCTCGACAGCGCATCGGCCGCATCCGCGAGCCACCCGGTGTCGCGCTCGGCGGCGAATGCTGCGACGTCGACCACCCGCGTGGGGCACTGCGGGGTGGTCTCGGCGATTGTTCGGGCCAGGTGGTACTTCCCGGTGCCAGCCCGACCGTCGATCGCGATCGTCCTTGAAACCCGAAGTGCGTACTGCAGCCGCTCATCGATCGCCGGCAAAGGATGCAGGAACCGGCCCGTTTCCGGTGCACGTCGGCGAGCTGCCCGGCTGCTTTTCGAATCTTGACTGAACTCCAGCCGGTAGGCATGACCGGTGGGGTCGCTGAGCCGCTCCGCCACGGCGAGCACGCGTCCGCTGGGCAGGTCGAGTTCGATGGTTCGCGGCTCGCTGCCCCAGGTCTGGTTTGTCACGGCCTCCCACAGCAATGGGTGGTGCTCGGGGGTGACGAACTGAAGACCCGCGGTGTTGGAAACGACCGCTTCCGGGGTCAGTACAACCATCGGCGCCCGGCCCGCTGCGCCCGACTTGGGGTTGAGCGCGGCGAAAAGGGCCCTGTTGCGCCCTCCGTCCAGGTCGGCCATCACCTGTTCGATTTGCCGGGCGGCGTTCACCGCCAGGGTCAGCATCATCGGGTTGGTGGCTTCAACCGAGCAGGTCAGGGCGATCGAGCCGAGGACGCGACCGGCCGGAGCCATGCGGATGGGTGCACCGGCGCAGGTCAGCGGCTCCAGCAGGTCGTTGAAGTGCTCACCTCCGCGGACGAACAGCGGGGCCTTCTCCTCGAGGACCGTACCGATGCCATTGGTTCCCACAGCACACTCGGAGAAGTCGAACCCCTCTGCAGCACACGAGCCGTCGAGCTTCCTTAGCTGCACGTTGCCGGCGGCCCGCCGGGACAGGATCCGACCCTTGTGGTCGCTGAGAAAAACCGCCACACCGAGCCCGTCCAGGTCGGCCTGCAGGCGATCCAGCACGGGATCGGCCGACCGGCACAGCAGCTCGGAACGTCCATGAGCATCGAGATGCTGAAAGGCAATCCGGCCCGTGGGCACGCCCTGGCTCGCCGACCGGCGCCAGCTACGCATGATCGATTCCCGGACTGTGCCCGACACGTCGACGTGGTGCAGCACGCCTTGATCCCGCAGCCGCTCACGGGCCGCTCGCAAGCGGTCCAGCTCGATGCCACTGGAAGGCCTCTCCATCGTTCCTCCGAGGGCTGACGGGACTCACGCAACCACTGTCAGGCGCCCGGTCCGCCGAGAGGAATTCGCCCCGCCAACCCGTTCTCAAGCGAGCCGTGCCGGCGCGTCCGCAAGAGCGCCGGGAACAAGCCTACCGCTGAGGATGGTGATTTCGGGCGGCCTTTCGTCTTGGCCGGGGGTTGGCCAGCTGTGGAAGCCCGGAAACGTGTGGCCGCTGCCGCCCTGTTTCAAATCGGAACAGTCGTTGGTATTGCGCCGCTCACACACTGTAACTCAGTTGTCCACATCACAATCCCCGGGCAACTGTGATCCGAAAGGCAACGCTCGTGACCGTCTCCGCCGAAGCCGGCTTTCTCGAGGCGCTCTACCGGGACTGGACCAGCCGCATGGCCGCCGACCCGCAAATGTCCATTGGGATGCTGCGCAGCATGTTCGACGAGTGGCACCAGCCGACTAAGGAGCCCGAGGCCGTGACGTACCGGTCGGACATCGTCGCCGGTGTCGAGGGTATCTGGGCACTCCCGCTCGGCGCGGACACGTCGAGGGTCGTCCTGTACACCCACGGTGGCGGCTTCGCCGTCGGATCCGCGGCCAGCCACCGCAAGCTCGCCGCACACCTCGCCAAAGCGCTCGGGACGACAGCGTTCGTCATCGATTACCGGCGAGCGCCCGAGCATCCCTTCCCCGCGCAGATCGAGGACGTCACCGCGGTGTATCGCGCGCTGCTGGACCGAGGCTTCGCGCCCGGCAGCATCATCACCGCCGGCGACTCCGCCGGCGGCAACCTGGCCGTCGCCACCGTACTGAAGCTCCGCGACGACGGCTCGCCGCTGCCCGGAGCGGTGATCGCCCTCTCGCCATGGCTTGACATGGAGCTCGCCGGCGAAAGCTTGACCACCAACGCGGACAGCGATGGCCTGGTCAGTCGGCAGATCCTCGAGGGGATGTCGGCGATGTTCCTCGGCGAGACCGGCAAGCCCGATGATCCGCACGCCAACCCGCTGTACGCCGACTACACCGGTTTCCCGCGGCTGTACATCAGCGCCGGCTCGGCGGAAACGCTGCTGGATGACGCAACCCGGCTCGCCGACCGGGCCTCGGCGGCGGGCGCCGAGGTGACGCTCTCGGTCGTCGACTGCATGCAGCACGTGTTTCCCTGCCTCGCCGGGCGCGCCCCGGAGGCCGACGCGGAAATCGCCCGGATCTGCAGCTGGTACCGCCGCTGACCCTCCCGGCGGACGAACTCGGACAGACGAACTCGGGCACGAAGAGAACAGAGGACCGACTGATATGAGCACTCACCACGATGCGATCGTTATCGGCGCGGGCTTCGGCGGGATGTATGCCCTGAAGAAGCTGCGGGACGAGCACGGCTTGAACGTGCGACTGTTCGACAAGGCCGGCGGCATAGGCGGTACCTGGTACTGGAACCGTTACCCGGGCGCACTCTCGGACACCGAGTCGTTCGTTTACTGCTACTCCTGCGACAAGGACTTGCTGAAAGAGTGGGACTTCGACACCCGCTACGTCACCCAGCCGCAAATCCTGCGCTACCTCGAGCACGTGGCCGACCGCTGGAACCTGCGGCCCGATATTCAGCTCAACACCGGGGTCGTCGCGGCGCACTTCCACGAGAATGACAACCTCTGGCACGTCAGGACCGACACCGGCGAACTGCACACCGCGAAGTACCTCGTCACCGCGGTGGGGCTGCTGTCGGCCACGAACCTCCCCGACCTCAAGGGCATCGACACCTTCCAAGGCGTCCACGTGCACACCGGCCAGTGGCCGGCCGACCTCGAGCTGGCCGGCAAACGGGTCGGTGTGATCGGGAACGGATCCACCGGAGTCCAGGTCATCACCGCGATCGCTCCCGAGGTCGACCATCTGACCGTGTTCCAGCGCTCGGCCCAGTTCACCGTCCCCGTGGGCAACGGGCCGGTCTCTCGGGAGTACGTCGCAGACGTCAAGGAGAACTACGAAGCCATCTGGGAGCAGGTGCGCAACTCGGTCGTCGCCTTCGGCTTCGAGGAGAGCACCACCACCTACGAGTCCGTGTCGTCGTCGGAGGCGCTGGCGATCTTCGAGCGAGCGTGGGAAAAGGGCGGCGGCTTCCGGTTCATGTTCGAGACCTTCGCCGACATCGCCACCAGCGAGGTCGCGAACAAGGCCGCACAGGACTTCATCAAGGGCAAGATCGCCGAGATCGTCACGGACCCCGAGACGGCCCGCAAGCTGATGCCGAAGGACCTCTATGCCAAGCGGCCGCTGTGCGATGGCGGGTACTACGCAACCTTCAACCGTGACAACGTCGAACTCGTGGACGTCAAGGAGAATCCGATCACGGAGATCACGCCTGCCGGCGTCAGGACCGCCGACGGGGTGGAGCACGAGATCGACATCCTGATCTTCGCCACCGGGTTCGATGCGGTCGACGGCAATTACAAGCGCTTCGACCTGCGAGGCCGCAATGGCCTCACGATGGCGGACTACTGGAAGGACGGACCGTCCAGCTATCTCGGGGCGGCGGTCGCGAACTTCCCGAACATGTTCATGGTGCTCGGGCCCAACGGCCCCTTCACCAACCTGCCGCCGTCGATCGAGACACAGGTGGAGTGGTCCACCGACCTGATCGAGCACGTGGAGCAGACCGGTTACTCCGCCGTGGAGCCGACTGCCGACGCCGAGCAGGACTGGACCGCCACCTGCCGCGAGATCGCCGACGCGACGCTGTTCCCGAAGGCACAGTCGTGGATCTTCGGCGCCAACATTCCCGGCAAGAAGAACACGGTCTACTTCTACCTCGCCGGTCTGGGTGCCTACCGCAACGTGCTCTCGGAATGCAAGGACGCCGGCTACAAGGGCTTTCAGTTCAGCTGAGCGGGCCGCAGCGCGCAGGCCGTAATCCGGCCACCCGCGCCGAAGCTCGTTGACTCCCATCGAAAGGAACGTTCTGGTGTCTCGCACGGTCACCGTCAACTTTCCCGGCACCGCACGCCAACACACCATCCCGACCGGACTACACGTCGACGGTGAATGGATCGACCTCGGCGACACCTTCGACGTGGTCGACCCCGCGACGGGGGAACCATTCGCATCCGTCTCAGACGCGACAAACGCTCACACGCGAGCTGCCCTCGACGCCGCCCACGCCGCGCAGGCCGCGTGGGCCGACGTGGCACCGAGGGTGCGCGGCGACCTCATGCATGGCATCCACCAGCTGCTCTCGGAACGCGCGGAGGCCTTTATCGACCTCATGGTGCTTGAGGCGGGGAAGCCACGATCCGAGGCCGCAGGCGAGATGGCGCTGACGCTCGATTTCGTCAAGTGGCTGGCGGAGCAGGCGGCTCACGTGCATGGCTCCTTCGCCCGAGGTTCGCGCGGCAATTTCCGGATCATCGCCACGATGCAACCCGTCGGTCCCAGCCTGCTCGTATCGCCGTGGAATTTTCCCGTCCTCGTCCCGGGTCGCAAGGCCGTCGCTGCGCTTGCCGCGGGATGCACGGCAATCATGAAACCCGCGGAGCAGACGCCGCTGAGCTCGGCACTGCTGATGCAGGCCGTCATCGACGCGGGCATTCCCGCAGGCGTGTTGAATCTGGTCCATACCTCTCGTCCGGGGGAGCTGTCTACGGAACTTATGCACGACCGGCGGCTGCGCAAGGTCAGCTTCACCGGCTCGGTCGCCGTCGGCTCGTTGATGATGCGCCAGGCAGCGCGCAATGTCGTGAGTGTTCAACTCGAACTCGGAGGAAACGGCCCGTTCATCGTCCTCGACGACGCCGACGTCGAGCATGCCGTCGCAGCAGCCGTCGCCGCGAAATTCCGCAACGCGGGGCAGGCCTGTGTCGCCGCGAACAGGATCATCCTGCAGCAGGGTATCGCCGCGGAGTTCACCGAGTTGTTCGTCGATGAGGTGCGCAATCTGGTCGTCGGACCGGGGTACCGGCCGGGGGTCGACGTCGGGCCGATGATCTCCGAAACACAGCGGCAAGCGATCACCGGCATAGTCCAAAGTGTCGTCGGCGCGCAGGCCGATGTGCTTGTGGGCGGTAAGCCGGTGGGCGGCGACGGCTACTTCTTCGAGCCGACAGTCCTGGCGATGCGGGACAAGGCTCCCGAGTTTTCCGGTCAGGAACTCTTCGCCCCGGTGGCGCCCCTGTTCGTCGTCGACTCGATCGATGAGGCCGTCTCCTTCGCAAACGATACGCAGTACGGACTTGCGGGCTATCTGTTCACTCGAGACATTTCGCGCGCGGTGTCCATCAGCGAGCGCCTCGACGTCGGCATGGTCGGCGTGAACCGTGGCCTGATGGCCGACCCGGCTGCGCCGTTCGGGGGGGTCAAGAGCTCGGGTCTCGGTCGCGAGGGCGGTCACCACGCGCTCGAAGACTTCATGGAGACGAAGTACATCGCCCTCACCACGGATTGAAACCGCCGGCACGCCCGGCCAGCGCCGCAACAACTGGCCGACAACCACTATCGGAAAGAGAGACGCAGAAATGACGAACCGCCTCGAAGGCAAGGTTGCGCTCATCACCGGAGCCGCGCGCGGACAAGGTGCAGCGGAGGCCCGGCTGTTTGCCGCCGAAGGTGCCTCCGTCGTCATCACCGACGTTCGTGACGACGCGCTGGTGTCCCTCGAAAAGGAACTTCTGGACTCGGGGGCTACGGTGTCAGCCACCCGGCTCGACGTTGCCGACGAGGCGGATTGGGACCGCGCGGTCCAACACGCGACTGCCGTGTTCGGTGAACTGAACGTATTGGTCAACAACGCCGGGATCCTGGACATGGCCGGTGTTGAGCAGACCTCGCTGGAGGTGTGGAACCGGATTGTCGCCGTGAACCAGACCGGGGTTTGGCTGGGCATGAAGTCCGCCATTCCTTCCATGCGCAGGGCCGGCGGGGGCTCGATCGTCAATGTCTCTTCGATCTACGGCCTGATCGGCAGTGGTGCGGCCGCGGCCTACCAGGCGACCAAGGGTGCGGTGCGCCTGCTCACCAAGACCGCGGCGATTCAGTACGCACCCGAGGGCATTCGGGTGAACTCGCTTCATCCCGGCGTGATCGACACGGGAATGGTGGATGAAGAGGTCCCGGCCGAGTCTCGACCGGCGCTGATCGCCGCCACACCGCTGGGGCGGATGGGAAGACCCGAGGAAATCGCCAGTGGCGCGCTGTTTCTCGCATCGGACGAGTCGTCGTTCATGACCGGTTCAGAGCTCGTCCTGGACGGGGGATACACCGCCCAATAGCCAATGGGAGGCCCCGGGCGGATACTTCGCGTCTGCTGGCGATGCTGAGGTGCAGGCTGCTGACCCATTGCCCAGACGGTTGGTCGCATGTTTCGATCGGTCGAGGAAGGGTTCTGAGTTCAGTTGAACCGGTGCGACGGCGAACCCACCGCAACGTGCAGAAGGAGGAGAAAATGAAAACCAGGGCGGCTGTGTTGTTCGAGGCTGGCAAGCCCTTTGAGATCGTCGAGTTGGATCTTGACGGCCCCCGGGCAGGCGAAGTGCTGATCAGGTATGTGGCCGCCGGTTTGTGCCACTCCGATCTGCACCTGACCGACGGCGATCTGGTGCCTCGGTTCCCGATCGTCGGCGGCCACGAAGGTGCGGGCATCATCGAGGAGGTCGGCGCGGGCGTGACGAAGGTCAAGCCGGGTGATCACGTGGTGTGTAGCTTCATCCCGAACTGTGGACGGTGTCGCTATTGCGCGACGGGGCGCTCCAACCTGTGCGACATGGGTGCGACGATTCTCGATGGCAATATGCCCGACGGGTCGTTCCGCTTCCACATGGGCGACACCGATTTCGGCGCGATGTGCATGCTGGGCACCTTCGCCGAGCGCGCGACCATCTCCGAGCATTCGGTGGTGAAGGTCGATGATTGGCTGCCGCTGCAGACAGCCGTTTTGGTGGGCTGCGGTGTGCCGACCGGGTGGGGGAGTGCCAATTATGCGGGCGCCGTCCGTGCCGGTGATACCACGGTGGTGTATGGCATCGGCGGCATCGGCATCAACGCGGTGCAGGGCGCAAAGCAGGCCGGCGCGAAGTATGTGGTCGCGGTGGATCCGGTCGAGTTCAAGCGCAATACCGCGGCGAAGTTCGGCGCAACGCACGTTGTCGCGACGGCCGAGGAGGCCGCCGAAAAGGTGACCGAGTTGACCTGGGGGCAGATGGCTGATCAGGCCATCATCACCGTCGGCACCGTCGATGAGCAGGTGGTGACCGAGGCCTTCAACGTCGTCGGGCGGGGCGGCACGGTGGTGATCACCGGGTTGGCCAACCCGGAGAAGTTGACCGTGCATGTCTCTGGCGGGGTGATGACGCTGTTCGAGAAGACGATCAAGGGCACGCTGTTCGGTTCGGCCAATCCGCAGTACGACATCGTCAAGCTGTTGCGGCTCTATGACGCCGGTCAGCTGAAACTCGACGAGCTGGTCACGAAGACGTACACGCTCGAGCAGGTGAATGAGGGCTACCAGGACTTGCGGGACGGCCACAACATCCGGGGCGTCATCACCCATGCGCAGTGAGCCCGGTACGCGTTCAGACGTTGCGAACGGTACTGGCTAACCGCCGTTGTCTGATGATCGCGTTGTCGTGACGCCGTAGGGCCGGCGGGTGTTTCGGGGGCGAACGTACGGCACCGATGCCGACGGCGCGTCAGCTGCGTCGGTGGGCTCTGGCGGCGCGGTGTCATCGTCGGGGTCGAGCGGTGTGGTGAGAGACCGGGCAATCTGCTCGCCGAGTTCCTCGGGGCTGGCCGCTCCGTCGGCTCGAAACCACTTGTAGCACCAGTTCGCCGCTCCGAGGCACATGTTCACGTAGACCGTGGGGGTCATCCCCACGAGTTTGCCGGGGTGCCGTGCGAGGTGCTCCCGCAGAGCAGCGAGGAAGAGCTCCTCGAAGGTGCGTCGACGTTGCAGCACCTCGGTGAGGAGCTCGACGGGCAATTCCTGCTCCTCCTCGAAGCACACCGTGAGCAGTGCCTGATTGCGGCAGGTATAGGCCACCCGCGAGGCGATGAGACTGCGGATTGCGGCCAGCGGGGAATCCGCTTCGGCGACTGTCTTTCGGCCCATCTCCAGACTCTCGTCGAGCATGTTCAAGTAGAGCCGCACCAGCAGTTCTTCCTTGCTTCGGAAGTAGTGGTACAGCGTGGGTTTCGACAGGCCGACGGCCGCCGCGATTTCGTTCATCGAGGTGGCGCGGAAGCCACGTCTGCTGAAGATTTCCATCGACTCGGAGAGCACCCGCTGCCGCTGAGCGTCCGCTTTCCTGAGCGACGCCTTGTACGGCGCGCTCCGCGCCATATCTGCTCCCGTCTGCCGACCGACCCGGAGTGTCCACGGTATCTCTCGTAGGGGTTGACACGGGCAGCCGCCTCCGGGAAAAATCTCGACCGTCCGGTCGGTCTAATTTTACGGGGCGATGCGATGCCGTGGGAACTCGACGACGATCACGCGACTTTTCGCGAGGTATGTCGCGACTTCACCGACCGGGAGGTCCGTCCGCTGGTCGACACCGCCGAATCCGGTGGCGTCTTCCCCGCCGAACTGTGGAAACCGTTGGGTGCCGCCGGCCTGCTGGGTCTGATGATGCCCGAGGAGTACGGCGGATCGGGCGGCGACGCGCTTGCCGTCGCGATCCTTGCCGAGGAACTCACCCGCGCGAGCGGCGGTATCGCCGTGACCGCCCTGGTCAGCGCCTACATGGCGGGCCCTCACCTGGTCCGGGATGGCACCGACGAGCAGCGGCAGCGCTGGCTTGCGCCGCTCGCCGCGGGTGAAGCGGTGGCCGCCATCGCGGTCACCGAGCCGGGGACCGGGTCCGATGTCGCGGGCATTACCACGCGGGCCCGCCGTACCCACGACGGCTGGGTGCTCGCCGGGCGGAAGATGTTCATCACCAACGCGGGCCTGGCCGACGTGATAATCGTGGCCGCCCGTACCGGAGGGCCGCGGCATTCGGGTATCACTCTGTTCGCGGTTGAGCGTGACACCCCGGGCTTGGCGGTGGGTCGGCCGCTGCGCAAGATGGGCTGGCACTCCTCGGACACTCGTGAGGTCATTCTCGACGAGGTCGCCGTGCCGGCCTCCGCCGTCGTCGGTGCCGAGAACCGCGGCTTCCACCAGATCATGCAGGGATTTCAGCTGGAGCGAATCGCCCTCGCCGGGATGGGCCTCGGGCATGCCGCTGAGTGCTTGGACCTGGTCAGGGCCTACGTGCGCGAGCGGGAGGTCTTTGGCGCTCCGTTGGCGCACCTGCAGACGGTTCGACACCGAATCGCGGTGATGGAAATCGAGCTGGAGGCGGCCCGGTTGCTGACGTACCGGGGCGCGGTGCGGCTCGATTGTGGGCATCCCGAGGCGGGTTCATCGGTGGCCCGGGCGAAGTACTTCGCCGCGGTGGCGGCCAACCGGATCGTCGACGAGGCCGTGCAATTGTTCGGTGGCGCCGGCTTTGTCGAAGAGGCGCCGATCGCGCGGCACTACCGCGACGCCCGGATTTTGCGGATTGGCGGCGGCGCCGACGAGGTGCAGCTCGAGATCCTGGCCAAGGCGATGGCGTCGTGACGGCGACTACCACCACCGTGCCGAATGTGGCCGCCGATGGTCGACCGACCACCCGGGATGTCGCGGCCGCCATCGACCACGCCCGCCGCGGCGGGGACTGCACCCGCTGGCCGGAAAAGCTGCCCGTCCGGGACCGTCTCGCGGTGCTGTTCGATCCGGGGACGTTCGTTGAGGACGGCTTGTTGGCGTCGGCTGCCGACGCCGGGTTGCCGGCCGATGGTGTGATCACCGGTGTCGGCGGCGTGGAGGGCCGTCCGGTCGCCGTGATCGCGCACGACTTCACGGTGAAGGCCGGCTCCTGGGGGGCGTTGACCTGCGAAAAGCAGATCCGCATTCTCGAACGGGCTGATCGAGACCTGCTTCCGGTGGTATATCTGGTCGATTCCGCGGGCGGGCGGCTGACCGATCAGATGGGTTTTTTCCCGGGCCGCCGCGGCGCGTCGGCGATCTTTCACATGCAGGTGCGGCTGTCCGGGCGGGTGCCGCAGATCTGCTGTCTGCACGGACCGTCGGCCGCCGGCGGCGCCTACATGCCCGCCTTCTGCGACTGGGTCGGCATGGTCAACGGGAACGCATCGATGTATCTGGCCAGTCCGCGTGTCGCGGAGAAGGTCACCGGTGAGCGCACCACGCTGCAGGAGATGGGTGGGGCGATGATGCACGCGACCGTCTCCGGGTGCGGCGACGAGGTGTTCGACACCGACTGGGAGGCCATCGCGGCGGCCCGGCTGCTGTTGTCGTACCTGCCGGACGACTTTCGCGCCCCGCCCGCGCGGCGCGGGGCCGCTGAGCCCGAGCGGCCGCTGGGGGACGTGGTTCCCGACGACCCCAACACCGCCTACGACGTCCGTGACGTGATCGACGGCATCGTCGATGGTGGGTCATTCTTCGAGATCAAAGCCCGCTGGGCGCGGGAGATCGTGGTGGGCCTCGCCCGGCTGGACGGCCGTGTCGTCGGCATCGTGGCGAACCAGCCGAGCGTCCGAAGCGGGGCCATCTTCGTGGACTCCGCGGACAAGGCGGCGCGGTTCATCTCGATGTGCGATGCGTTCGGCATCTCGTTGGTGTTCCTTCAGGACGTTCCCGGCTTCATGGTCGGCGTCGAGGTCGAGCGCCAAGGCATCATCCGGCACGGCGCCAAGATGGTGGCCGCGATGTCATCTGCAGAGGTGCCGAAGTACACCGTCGTGCTGCGCAAGGCCTACGCTGCCGGTTACTACGCGATGTGTGCCCCCGGCTTCGAACCCCGGGCCACTCTCGCGTTACCGACGGCCACCATTGGAGCCATGTCCGCCGAGGCGTCGGTGAACGCGGTGTACGCCAACAAGATGGCAGCCATCGCGGACGAGGATGAGCGCGCCGCGTACATCGCTGCCCGTACCGTCGAGCAGCAGGCCGACGTCGACCTGTTCCGGATGGCCAGCGATCTCGTCGTCGATGCCGTCGTCGGCCCGGGTTCGCTACGCGCCGAGCTGGTCGCCAGGATGGTCGACGCCGACCGTTGGACCCGGTCGTCGCGACGCCGCCATCACCTGATCAGCCCCGTGTAGCCAGCTACCCGCCCCGGAGGACAACGATGTCGCAACGCAGAACTCAGGACACCCCGCGCAACACTTCGTCCGACCCGCTGACCCAGCTCATCGCCGACCCACTGCGCCCCCTTCCGCCGGCGTGGGTCGTGCCGGGGCGGGTGGCCGCGTTGGAGCACGCCCGGTCCTTCGTGACCGCCGACGACTACTGGGAGTGGGTGGCGCGCCAGCAACGCTGGTCACAACCCTGGCGCACCGTGCGTACCGGCGATATGTCCGACTTCCGCTACTTCGAGGGCGGACGGATCAATGTCGCCGACAACTGTGTGGACCGGTGGGCCGAGCAGCAGGCCACCGCAGAACGGACGGCGGTGATCTGGGAGGGCGAACCCGGTGACGTCCGCACACTGAGCTATGCCGAGTTGGCCGACGAAGTCTCACGTCTGGCGGCCGGACTGCTCGCGCTCGGCGTCCGCAAGGGTGACGTCGTGGGCGTTTACATGCAGAACCTGATCGAGGCGTTCACCACCATCCACGCCTGCAACCGGATCGGCGCGATCTACACCGTCCTGTTCTCCGGGTTCGGCGAAGACGCGGTCGCGTCGCGGCTGCAGGCGGCGCGCGCCTCCGTGGTGGTGGTGGCCGACGCGAGCTACCGGCGCGGCCGGCTCATCCCGCTGCTGGAGACCCTGCGCTTGGCCCGCACGCGCGCTCCCTCCGTGCGCGCCACGGTCGTGGTGGACCGAACCGGCAACCGCGTCGCGCTCCAGGAGGGCGAGCACGCCTACGGCGCAATCCTGGAGGCGGGCGCCGCGGGCACACCGCCGGTGCCGCTCGACCCGAACGAGGCGTCGTTTCTGATCTTCACCAGCGGCACGGAGGCCAAACCCAAAGGCCTGGTGCACACCGTCGCCGGTTTCCTCCTCGGCGCGTGGGCGAATGCCCACTGGCAGGTCGGCTACGAGCCGGATGACGTGTACTGGGTGGCCGCCGATGTCGGTTGGCTGACCTTTCCGATCCAGGCCGTCGTCGGCGGGCTGGCCTGCGGCATGACAATCGCCTGCTACGAGGGCGCCCCCGACACCCCGACCGCCGCCCGGTTTTACCAGATCTGCCAGCGGCATCGAGTCACCAAGGTACTTGCCGCACCGACTTTCGCCCGCATGCTGCGCAAGTTCGGCGACGACCTGGCCGCCGAACATCCTCTGAGCCTGAAGCTGATCACGATGCAGGGCGAGCCGCTCGACGCGGACACCTTCGAGTGGACGACGAACACCTTCGGCATCCCGGTGGTGAACGCCTACGGCCAGACCGAGACCGGCTCGACCTGGACCTACCCGGTGTATGGGGTGGAGGCACTGAAGGCCGGTTCGGTCGGCACCCCCGCCCCGGGGCATGAGTACGCGGTGGTCGATCGCGACGGCGAGCCGGTCCCGCCGGGCGTCAAGGGGAACCTGGTGCTGACCGCCCCGTTCCCCACACTTGCGCGCACCGTGTGGGATGACCACAACCGTTACCTCGCCACCTACTTTTCCGATTTCCCCGGCCGCTACGCGACTCACGACGAGGCGGTCGTCGATTTCGACGGGCACCTGTGGGTGCTGGGCCGCGCGGACGATGTCATCAATGTGGCGGCGCACCGCATCTCGACGATGGAGATCGAGGCCGTCGTCACCGCGCACCCCGGCGTCGTCGAGGCGGCGGTGGTCGGGGTGCCGCACGAGACCAAGGGGACGGTGCCGGTCGCGTTCGTGACGCTCGGCCACGACGTCGCGCTCGAGGACGTACGGGAAGACATCAAGCGCCGCGTCGTCGATGAATTGGGCGGCTACGCCCAGCTGGATCGCGTTTACCTCACCGAATCGATGCCGAAGACACGGACCGGCAAGACGATGCGCCGGTTGCTGCGCGATTTCGTCGTGCACGGGAAGCCGACCGGCGACACCAGTGCGGTTGAGGATCTGTCCGCATTGGACGTTGTCGCGAACGCGGTCCGGGAGTGAGCGCCATGCGCACCACGCGCTCCAGGACCTCCCGAGCAGGGGCGGCGACCACGCAGCCCGAATTCTCCGCTGACCCCTTTCCCGGCAGGAGGACCGATGACAGGAACTGACGAGCGCGCGGTGTCCGGCCGCTGGTTCGAAGAGCTCGAGGTCGGGACCATGGTCCGGCACGCAAACCGGCGCACCGTCACCGAAACCGACAACGTGCTGTTCACGACGATGACGATGAACCCCGCGCCACTGCACCTGGACGCGGACTACGCAGCCTCGACCGAGTTCGGCCGTCCCCTGGTCAACAGCATGTTCACCGTCGCGCTGGTGGTCGGGCTGTCGGTTCCCGAGCTGACCCTGGGCACAATCGTCGCCCAGCTCGGGCTTGACAACGTCAGCTTTCCGAAGCCGGTGTTCCCCGGCGACACCGTGCGCGTCGAAACCGAGGTCGTCGCGGCCCGGCCTTCGCGATCACGGCCCGACGCCGGTCTCGTCGTGTTCGAGCATCGGGCCTACAACCAGCGCGACGAGTTGGTCTGCCGGGCCCGGCGGACCGGCCTCATGCACCGGCGACCTCGCGGCCCTCGCGACGATGGCGTGCCGAATGGGGGCCGCACCAAGAGCACCAAGACCACTTGATCTACTCCGAACGCGGGCTCGACCGCCTTCTATGTGGTCGCGCTCGCGTGATCGCCCGTCGAACAGGAGACTCCCGGTGCTGACCGACGAACCGCCCGCACCGCTGAGAAGCGTTCTCGTCGCTAACCGCGGCGAAATCGCCGTGCGGGTAATCCGCGCGGCCCGCGACGCCGGACTGCGCAGCGTCGCCGTCTACGGGGAGCCCGACCGTTACGCCCTGCATGTGCGGGAAGCCGATGAGGCTGTCGCCTTGGGCGGCACCGATTTGGCGTCGACCTACCTCGATCGCAGCGCGCTGGTCAGCGCTGCCCTCGCGGCTGATGCCGACTGCGTGCACCCTGGGTACGGCTTCCTGTCCGAGGATGCCGATTTCGCCCAGGCCGTGCTCGACGCAGGGCTGGTCTGGATCGGCCCGCCGCCCAACACGATTCGCCGGCTGGGCGACAAAGTCGCCGCCCGCAAGATCGCGCGCGACGTTGGTGCCCCGCTGGCCGAGGGGACCACAGCACCCGTTCGCGATGCCGCGGAAGTCGCGGACTTTGCTCGGCGCCACGGATTTCCACTCGTGATCAAGGCGGCCTTCGGGGGCGGCGGCCGCGGACTCAAGGTTGTGCGCGACGAGGCCGAAATCCCCGAGGCCTTCGCTGCGGCCACCCGCGAGGCAGCCGCGTCATGTGGTCGCGGCGAGTGCTTCGCCGAGCGATTTCTCGACCGCGCCCGCCACGTCGAGGCGCAAGTGCTCGCCGACACTCACGGAACCGTGCTCGTTGTCGGGTTGCGGGACTGCTCCCTGCAGCGCCGCAACCAGAAGCTCATCGAGGAGGCGCCCGCACCGTTTCTCACCCCAGACCAGGAGCAGGCTCTGCGTCGCTCGTCACAGCGAATCTGTCGTGCCGCCGGGTACGTAAGCGCCGGCACCGTCGAATATTTGCTCGGCGCGGACGGCACGCTGTCCTTCCTCGAGGTCAACACCCGACTGCAGGTCGAGCACGCGGTCACCGAGGAGAGCACGGGCCTCGACCTGGTGGCCGAGCAATTCCGCATCGCGGGGGGAGCTGCGCTCGCAACCGACGCACCACCGGCACGCGCCCACAGCATCGAGTTCCGCCTCACCGCCGAGGACCCGGCGATGGGTTTCCTGCCTTCGCCGGGCACACTCACTCGTTTTCAGCTGCCAACCGGACCGGGGGTCCGGGTCGACACCGGCGTTGTCGAGGGCGACACGGTCGACGGCCGATTCGACTCGATGTTCGCCAAACTCATCGTGACCGGGCGCGACCGCACCCAGGCCGTCGGCAGAGCTCGGCGGGCCCTTGCGGAAACACGAATCGAGGGAGTGCACACGCCGGTCTCGGTTTACCGTCAGATCCTCGACCATCCGGCGTTCGCCGGCGACTATGCGTTCGAGGTACACAATCGCTGGATCGAGGAAGACCTCGATCAGATCGTGCTCGAGCCCGAATCAGCCGGTGACCACCTCAACGTCCGCGTGGGGCGCCGGCTGATGTCGGTGCACGTTCCCGGTCTGGCAACTCTGGGGGACAGGGCTGTGGCGATTCGCCGGGAATCGGGGCAGCTTCGGCACGCCGACGACGAAGAGGTCGCCGGTGACGGCGTCACCGCGCCGATGAATGGAACCCTGGTCCGCGTCGCTGTCGCCGACGGACAATCCATCAACAAAGGAGATTTGATCGCAATAGTCGAGGCGATGAAGATGGAGAACCCGGTGCTGGCGCACCGTGCAGGAACCGTGATGTCTCTTGCAGTGTCGGTCGGCATGTCTGTCGCGGCCGGGACCACGCTCTGCACGATCGACGACTCCTATTAGAACACCAGCCGGGTCGAACCCGATCGCGGCCAGAACATATCCCGCTGATTTCACCTACCGACAAGATATCCCGCTGATTTCACCTACCGACAAGTTTCTGATCGTGGCTGGCGATACCGATGGCGGGCGGTCCGGCAGTTAAGTCAACCCAGCGGCTTGGGCGCGGCTTGGGGTATCGCCTCCACAAAACCCAGCTGGGCACCCGATGCCGCCAACCGAACCAACCAGTGCGACCATAGCCAGTCCCGCCGCCGTAGCAGGTCATCATCGGAGCCGAAGCCCGATTCGCGCACGGAGAGCCTACTGTCGTTTGGCCCGTCGGCATGGACATCGATGGTGCTGACTAGCGGCCGCCCCCAATCCGCGGCCTGCCAACGCACCACCAGCCGCTCCGGCTCGAGCACTTTGAGGAACTCGCCGACGACCTCCGGCCACCCGGACATCCTCACCCGGATCTCGCCGTCGACGGTCGGGTCGATGGTCACTTCAGCACCCATCCAGTGTGACGCCGCGTCTTCGGACACCAACAGCTCGTACAGCTTGGCTGCGGGCACGGCGTAGCGCAGCGATTTATCCAACACCGCCTCGGTTCCGCCGGCCTCCGAATCCGGTGGCGGGCTCGTGTTTGCAGTCAATGTCGTTACTCCGTTCGCTTAGCCGGCGCGTGGCCGATGCGGTGGTCTTCCGCCCCCAGCGGGTTGCCGATAGTCAGCCGCTCAATATGACCTCGGCAGCCCAAGTACGTGCTCGGCGATGTAGTTGAGCACCATCTCCTGGGAAACCGGCGCGATCTTCATCAGCCGCGCCTCGCGGAAGTACCGCTCCACGTGGTACTCGCTGGCAAAGCCGAACCCGCCGTGGGTCTGGACGGCGTGGTCGGCGGCGAAGAACCCGGCGTCGGCGGCCAGGAATTTGGCGCTGTTGGCCTCGCGGGCACACGGCTGGCCGTGGTCGTACAACCAGGCCGCCCTGTTGGCCACCTGCTCGGCTGCATCCAGTCGCATGGTGGCTTCCGCCAACGGGAATGCGATGCCCTGGTTCTTGCCGATCGGACGATCGAACACCACCCGCTGGTTGGCGTAGTCCACAGCGCGTCGGATCGACGCTCGGCCGATTCCGATCGCCTCGTGCGCAATCAGGATGCGCTCCGGATTCAGTCCGTCGAGCAGGTAATGAAACCCCGTGCCTTCGTCGCCGATTCGGTGATCGGCGGGGATGCGCAGGTTGTCGATGAACAGCGCGTTGGAATTCACGGCGTTGCGGCCCATCTTCGGGATCTCTCGGATCTCCACGGCCGACCGGTCGAGCGGTGCCAGAAACAGTGTCATCCCGTCGACCGGGCGGGCGCACTCCTCGCGGGGCGTCGTGCGGGTGAGGAGCAGCAGGTAGTCAGCCTGCTGGGCCTTGGTGATCCACACCTTCCGGCCGTTGACGACGTAGTGGTCGCCGTCGCGACGAGCCCGGGTCGTGATCCGACTGGTGTCTGTGCCCGCGTCGGGCTCGGTGACCGCGAAAGACACGTGCAGCTCACCGGAGACAACCTTGGGCAGCAGCTGCTTGCGCAGCTGTGGGGAGCCGTGCTTGACCACGGGGTTCATCCCGAAGATCGTCAGGTGGATGGCGCTGCACCCGTTCATCGCGGCACCTGACTGCGCAATCTCCTGAAGTAACAGCGACGCTTCGGTGATGCCCTGCCCGGCGCCGCCGTACTCTTCAGGAATCGCGATGCCGAGCCAGCCGCCCGCGGCCAGCGACCGGTAGAACTCGTCCGGGAAGCGGTGGTCCCGGTCGCAGGCGGCCCAGTAATCGTCATCGAATCGTGCGGTCACCTGGCGCACGCCCTTGCGCAGGGCTTCATGGTCCGGGTTCGGGGCGAAGTCCATCTCTACCTCCACAGCCGATAGCCGGCCCAGCAGGCCCCGTTCAGGGCAATGATTATACAACTTACCTGACGGGGAGTGCGACTAGCCTGACTCGTCGCGCGATGCGTCATCCCAGAGGCCTGACTCCGCGAGTGAGCGTCGACCGGCGCGCAGCCGCATCGCAAGCTGGAGGCGGAAGCGCTGTTCGGGGTCGGTCAGGTCGACATCGATGACCTCGGCAATCCGGTCCAACCGATAGCGAAGCGTATTCGCGTGCACGACCAGCTCGTGGGCCGCCCGGCGGAGGTTTCCACCGGTGTTCAGGTAACTGGCCAGGGTCTGCCGGCCGTCGAAGCGCAGCGTCGTCGCTGCCTGCTCTAGTCGTCGGATCGGCTCCTCGAACTCGGGGTCGCCCGCTTCGGCGCCGGGGAGCAGTAAACGGTGTACGCCGATCGCGGCGAAGTCCAGGAACCGTTGGCGGGTGCTTACCGCCAGCTGGCAAGTATAGACCGCCTGCCTCGCCGAGGATGCCAGCTCCATGGGGTCGCGCACAGTTGATCCAAGCCCCACAGCCACCGCGCGTGGCCGCAGCGCGCGCACCAGCCGGTCCACGGAGCTGTCGTTGGCTTGGACCAACGCGATCACCAGGCCCATGTGTTCGCCGTGCGGGAGGCCCAACGAATCGAGCATTCGGCGCAGCGCGCCGTGCGAATCGCCATGATCGTCGGATGGTGCGTTCGCTGCCGGCACCGTATCGGCTGTTCTGATCTCGTCCAGAGCGGCCACTCGCGCGCCGAGTGACCCCACGAGGTGCTCGACCGCCAATTTGGCCGAATGCCGACTGAAGGCGCCCTTTGCCAGCAGGCTCACCATCTGACGGCGGGTCTCCGAGCTCAGTCTCGGCCATGAGGCGCGGTGCGCGATTTCGGCGGCGGCCACCGGAGCAATGTGTCGGAGCCATTCGACAGCCGAATCCGTGTTCCTGCCACGTGCCGTCGTCGAAAGGTAGCCGAGCGGTTTCTTGGAGCCGAGCCGCGCGACGATCCGGTATCCGGCTGCAGGCGTCCCCAGCCGAACCAGTTCGGGTACGCCCGGTTTTAGTTGCTCGGCCAGTCGCCGCAGCCGGCCAGGGGTGATCAACTCGGAAAGCGAGGAGGGGGGCCGGTCAGGTGGGTGCCAGATGACCGGAACGAAATCGGCGTCCTCTAACAGGATTTCGTCAGCGGCGTGTGACGATGCGGCAGCCAGCATCTCGACGAGAAGGCCGTCGGATGTGGCGAGCGCCCCACACACCGCGGCGCAATTCGCAGCCCCAGAAGCCTTGACGCCGGGGCTTGAAGCTGCCTGCGAGGAAAGCGCGCGCAGCCGGCGGGCGACCAGACGCTCGACGGCGCCGCCGCTCAAGGTGGAGATCGCGGGGGACATCGCGAGATGGTGTACCTGGGCGGGGCTGTCGAGCTGGTCGAGCAGGTGGTCCAGCAGCAGGAGGCGGCCCTCCGGCGACCGAACATTGACCTCATCCCCGTCGGCCCACAGGACGGTGTGCCGCAGCAGTGCGGGAAGCCCGGCGCCAGCGGCGTGGGAGTCCGCGAACAGGCAGGTAAACGTGGCGGAGTCCGGCAATAGGTAAGCGACCCGCGAACAGTCGTCCGGGTCTGCGGCGGGTACGCCGTCGGACGCCTGCGAATGAACCACCAACACGTGCGGTGGGCCGGTCCCGCGGTCAGCGATCCGAACGGCGGCGGCACTGAGTCCGGCCTGGCCAGCTCCTCGATGCAGGAATTCGACCGACCCGCCGCCCAGTGCGTCCGCGCGATCTCTTTCCTGCAGTTCGAGCTCGATCTGTGCTTGCTCGATCGCTCCGCTGTGCAGAACCAAGACCGGACGCCCGACGGAGGCCTCGATCAGGTCGGCGGCCCGAAAGGCAAGCCGATCCGCCCGCTCGAGAACCGCGCGATGACCGGGCTGCGACTCAGTTTTCATGCAGATGCACCAATCCAGACGGAATCATTGTACGTTCCGCCGATGCGCCCGCGAAGTCTCGTGCTTAGTGTGATTCCTATCACCAAGGAAGATTGGGATGATCATCCTCACCAATGAGGGGCAATGAAGGAGAGTATCGATGCGTAACTTGATCAAGGCGCATGAGCGGGTCAAGGACTTCGACTGGGAGCATTCGTACGCCGAGAAGCCCGACCGCTATCCGACCAAATACGTCATTCCCCGCAAGACCAAGGATCCCTTCCGCCATCTCATCCGCGATTACGTCTCGATGGAGCAGGAGAAAGACGACCGCCAGTACGGTGCCATGGAAGACGCCCTGGCCAGGTCCAACTCTGCAGGCAAGGCACAGCCGCGCTGGATGGAGATCTTGAAGATCGCGCTGCCGGTCGTGAACTTCGGTGAGTACGCGGCGATGAAGTGCTGCGGCCAGCTGGTCGATACCGTGGAGAATGCCGAGCTGCGGCAGGGATACATGGCGCAGATGATCGACGAAGTCCGGCACACCAACCAGGAGCTGTACCTCAACCGGTACTTCGCGAAGCACGCGGCCGACCCGGAGGGCTTCCACATCGGGATGAAGGCGCGTGCGAATAACCTGTTCGGAGTGGCCGGGCGGGCGGCCCTGGAGACCTTCTTTGTTGGTGACCCGATCGAGGGCGCGCTCAATCTGCAGGTGGTTGCCGAAACCGCGTACACCAATCCGATCTTCGTCACGCTCACCGAGGTCGCCGCGGCCAACGGAGACAACGTCACTCCAAGTGTGTTCCTAAGTGTCCAGTCCGACGAGGCACGGCACATGGCCAACGGCTACTCGACGCTGGCCGCGGTAGTTTCCAACGAGGACAATCTCAAGCACCTGCAAACCGACTTCGACCGCGCGTTCTGGCGCCAGCACTCCTTCCTGGACCCCTTCCTGGGAGCCGTGTACGACTACTTCCAGAAGGACCGCGGGCACTCCTACCTGGAGAAGTGGACCGAGTGGATCGAGGAGGACTGGGTCGGCTCATACATCTCCAAGATGGAGCCCTACGGCCTGACCGTGCCCGAATGCTTCCACGTCGCGAAGGAACAGATGCGCTGGAAGCACCACACCGCCGCGATGCTGGCCGCCGCGTCTTGGCCGCTGCATTTCTGGCGCTGGGATCCGCTAACGGAGTCCGACTTCGAATGGTTCGAGAACAAATACCCGGGCTGGTATGAGCACTACGGTCCCTTCTGGGAGAACTTCCGCCAAATCACCAAGGCCGAGGACGGTGTGAACCCGATGGCGGCGTTTGAGGCGCTGCCGCCACTGTGCCAGGTCTGTCAGATGCCATGCATCTTCCCGCGGCTGGACTGCAGCGAGGTGCGGTTCGGTGAATACGGTGGCCGCACGGTGCCGTTCTGCGGGCCGATGTGCGAGAAGCTGTTCTTTCAGGAGCCCATCCGCTACGCGCAGAGCCGAAACTTCTGGCAGCACCACGACGGGATGGGGCTGGCGGACTTCATCGTGCAAAACGGCTTCTTGCGCTCCGACGGCACGACCCTGATCGCGCAGCCCTCGCTGGACACCGAACGCATGTGGACCATCGACGACGTCCGCGCCTGGGGTATGGAGATCAGAGACCCGATGCCGGCGATCACTGCGCAACTCGCCGCTGCCGGCGCTTCCGGGAACGGGGCGGGCGCATGACCGCGATGTTTCCCGGCGCCGTCGAGTGTGCGGGCAAGCCGACCCGTGACTTCACCTACATCCCGTCCCGCCGCCGTAGGCTGTCCGAGTACGAGGCGGTCACCTGCTGCGCCCAGCCCGACGTGGACGGGTTCGACCAGCAGGGCTGGCTCCTACGCGACGTCAACGGGCGAACGCCCTGGATCCGGGAATCGACCGCGCTGGTCCACCCGAACTGGTTCCTGTTCCGCGACCCCGCGTCGCACTGGCAGCGCACCTACGTACGCATGCAGGCCGAACAGGAGCGCGCGATCGCGCGTTCGGCAGAAGACGCGGCGGCCAACGGGGTGTTCAACGAGTTTGATCCGGTGTGGACCCGGGAGATCCTTGGCCGGCACTACCGGGCCTGGGCGTACGCGGAGTACGGGTTGTTCCGGGCGTTCGCCGTGGCACAGCGCGAGGCGCTGTCGGACACGCTCGGCAATGTTTTCTGCTTCGAGGCGTTCGACCGGATGCGGCACGCACAGGACATTGTGCTGCATCTGCTCGAGCTTGAAGACCACGTCGACGGCTTCGCCGACGACGGCGCGAAGGCGGTGTGGCTGGAGGACCAGCGGTATCAACCGACTCGTCGGCTGGTCGAGGAGCTCCTGGCGGGCAACGACTGGGCGGAGCTGGCCGTGGTGACAAACCTGGTGTTCGACCCGATCCTCACCGAGCTGGCGGTCAGCCAACTGGTGCGCCGGTTCGGCCCCTTCCACGGCGACCCGGTGACACCCCACCTAGTGGGCACCACCGACCGGGACCGGCGCCGCAACCTCGCCTGGACTCAGGAGTTCGTCCGCATGGTCACCGACCCGACGGTGCCGGAATGTCAGAAGAATGCGGCGACCATGAGCGCCTGGCTGGATTCCTGGACGCCCAAGGTTCTCGAGGCCGCGAAGGCGATGGCCGACGTCTACGACGTGCCGCCGCTGCAGGTCGCACGGTTCGACGAGGTGTTCGCGGTCGCCCGGCAGAACCAGGAGGAGCTGGTCGCGGGACTGGATCTGAAAGTGGGGACAGCCGCATGAGCACACCGGCCATATCCGCAGACAGCAAGGTGGCGATGGTGCTGATGAAGAGCGAGGAGGCCGACGCCACCATCGACGTGCTGCAGGTTGACCAGCCCGATGTCAAGATCGTCGATCGGGGGCCCTACTGGTACCTGGAACACCCTAGTGAGATCCGCGTCGACATGGCCCGCGTGTCGCAGGAGATGGGCGGCAAGGACATCACCATCGGCCAATGGCTGGTAGTGATGACCACTTTCGTCGGCCGGGCAGAGACAGACGACAACAGCTTCCGGGTCACCTCCGAGATGCTGGAACTCAACGACCCCGTGCCTGCTGCGGCGAGCTGACCACGAGGTGGTGGCGGTGTACTCGGCCCGGGTCGAACCCGGTGGCACAGAGTTCTCGATAAAGCCCGGTGAGCCGGTTCTGGACGCCGCACTGCGCAGCGGGGTCTCGCTGAAGTACGGATGTCGGCACGGGAATTGTTCGAGCTGTAAATACCTGGTGACGGACGGTGAGGTGGACTACGGCAACGCCTCGCCGTACTCGCTGTCCAACGCGGAGCGAGATGAGGGCTGGGTGTTGCTGTGCTGCGCTACTGCTCTCGACGACCTAGAGATCCAGGACGACCGTGTATTCGACCAGCGGCAACGGTCGCTGATCACGCCGGGGGAGTTCGACGGGCAAGTGAGCGGGATCGACAAATTGACACCGTCGCTGCGTCGGCTGCGGATCCACACCGAGCAGCCGGTCGCCTTTTATGCGGGCCAGTTCATGGAGATCGCGGTGCCGGGCGCAGTGGGTCAGTGGCGGTCCTACTCCCTGGCGTGCGCCCCCGTTGCTATGGAGGAGCTCGAGTTCGTCATCAAGGTAATCGACGGTGGCGCGTTCTCGGGCCAGCTCGACGTGCTCAAGGTGGGCACTCGACTGCGGGTTCGGGGTCCATTCGGTGGCGGTTACCTGCGGGAGGGAGACCGCCCCGTTCTGCTGGTGGCAACCGGCTCCGGCATCTCGCCGATCCTGTCAATCCTGGAGCACGCGGCCCTGTGCGGGGACGAACGCAAGTTCACTTTCTTCTATGGGGCTCGGGTAGGCGCCGAGCTTCCATGCGAGGACCGCATGGGTGAGCTTTGCGGGTTGCTCGACCTGACGTATTGCCCGGTACTGTCGAAACCCTCGCCGGAATGTGGCTGGCCCGGTGAACCCTCACGAGTAACCACCGGAGTCCAGCGTCGGATCGGTGACGGCGCCCCATATGACGCCTACGTCTGCGGCAAGCCCGAGATGTGCGACGCCGTCATCGCATTGCTCGAAGCAAAAGGCACTCCGGAAGAGACAATCTTCAGTGACAAGTTCTTTCCCGCAGTGGAAGACGATCCGCCGACACCTCCCTCGGGCCGCGCGAAAGTCGCACCCAAGTGTGCCACGAGTTGGTCCGGGTCGACGCCAGGGCCGGCAAGACCGAGGTAGCCGTCGAGACGGACCACGTACGCCGAAGGACCGGCCGGCCCGCTTGTGACTGCCAGTTCGCGAAGAAGACGAGGAGGTGGGGGTCGAGGCGCCCGCGGTCGTAGTAGTCGCGCTTGTAGTGCGAGAAGCCGCGTTCGGCGCTGTCGAGGTAGCGCGTATCGCCGGTCAGGCGGTGGGCTTCGAGAAGCGAGCATGGCCTCGGCGGGATAGAGTTCCTCGCCACTGTCCGGCGCATCGTCGAAGAAGACCTTGTGCGACCCGTCCTGTCTCTGCTGCCCGACGATGCCGTCGGCGAGCCGTGTGAGCCGCTCAACTTCGTCGGGAAGCTCCGAACGCGCCAGGGCAAGGACCAGGAAGGCGCTGTAGGCAGTGGACGACGCCGCTTTTTCCGGCGCCACCGTCGCGTAGCCGTCGCGCCCAATGAACAGCTGGCCGAAGTGCGCGAGCGAGCGCCGGATCAGGCCCGCCAGGTCGCCGCGTTCCAGAAATGCGCTCAGGACCTCTAAGGTGAAACACCGGCCGGCTGAACCGCGATCGGGGGAAGCCGCAGAACAACTCGGGCAATCGCCCATCGAAGGCGTCTGCCCCATCGAGCAGACCGTTCGCTAGCCGCTCGGCGAGTGCCACGGCGCCCGGCACGTGGCGGCATCGCATCAGGCCGGCCACCGCGATGGCGGTGTCGTGCGGCCACGCCGATCCGTCGTGGTAGCTCGTCGGGTTGTAGGCGCCCATCGTCGTCGCTAGCGTGCTCTACCCGACCCCGGAATCCATCTCCTCATGCGATAGCCCGCTCAACGATGTCGGCCGCGTGCTCGTCGGTGGCGATCCCGGTCCACAAGCAGTGGGCGACGTTGCTGGACAGCGCGTCGACGCGACGTTTGCTGCCATCCAAAGCGATGGCGTACCAACCCTTTCGGGAAGCCAAAACGCTTTTAAAAACTTCCCGCGCAGGGTGTCGGCCCGATCCCGCAGGCGGGTGGCCGCCGCCGGATCGCCGAACGCCTCGGCCAGCTCGGCACGCCCGAGCAGCGCGGCACACAGATAGCCCTGCACGTCGCACAGCGCGATGGTCGGCTCGGCCAAGCGCCCCTCGGCGTCGTTGATCGCGTCGAAGCTGTCCTTCCAGCCCTGATGGATCGGACCGCAGGTGGTGGCCCTCTGGTATTCGATGAAGCAATCGCCGTCGCGGTCGCCGTACTCGTCGGCCCAGGCCAGTGCGGCGTCGGCCGCGGGAAGCAACGACCGCGCCGAACCCCCGTCGGCTCCCCACCGCCAGGACTCGGCCAACAGCATCACAGAGAGCGGGGTGGCGTCGACCGAGCCGTAGCAGGCGACGCCACCGAGGGAGTCACCGCTGCCCGAACCGCGGCGCAGCTCGTGCAAGATCCGACCGGGTTGCTCCTCGGTCATGGGATCGATGGGCCGGCCCTGCAGCCGGGCGAGCCGCTGCAGCGTGCCGATCGACAGGCCAACATCAAGCGGCAGCGCCATCCACGCGGTCAGCAGGCTGTCGCGGCCGAACAACGTCATAAACCAGGGCGCCCCGGCCGCGACGAACGGCCCGGCGCCGGCGTTTTCGTCGCGGATCAGCAACGCCCCCAGATCGCTCTCGGTTCGGCGCAACACCTGGGCGAGCACCGGATCACCGGCTGTCACGTCTGTTGCGGTGTCACGCCACGCTTCGAGTCTGCGGGTAGACCCGGCGGTTTCGACGATCTCAGGTCTGCCAGCGCTGATGCGGTGGCAGCACGATCTGCCACGACAGCACTCCCGGTATCACGGTGGGGTCCCCAGACGCGATCACGGACAATCCGCGTGCGGGATCCCCTAGGACGCCGAGCACAAGTTCAGTGCCGGCTGATGTCAGCCAAGCTAGTCGACGCAATCTCTGCTCGAATCGAATCACGTTGGGCTGCAACAGAAATTCACTATTTCAAAGGCCCACAACTCCGGATGCGATGGCGCATCACCGCCGAGGCCGGTCCCAGGCATCGCTCAGGGAACGGCGGGTTGGTCGGATCAGCTGGCCGCCTGCACCGTGACGTGCTTGTCAGCCGGCGCCGCCAGTGCAGGTACGGCCACCGAGACCGTCAGGATGCCCTTGTCGTAGGTGGCTTTGATGTCTTCTTCATTGGCGCCTGCCGGCAACATCACCGAGCGGACGAATGAGCCATAACGGAACTCCGACCGGCCCTTGGCTTCCTCGTTTTCGGTCCGTTCAGCCTTGATTGTCGGGCGGCCGTCACGCACCGTGATGTCGACGTCTTTGCCTGGATCGATGCCAGGGATTTCAGCGCGCGCCACGTAGCGGCCATCTTCCATCTCATCCTCAAGCCGCATCAGCAGCAGGCTGTCGGTCCAAGAGGTAGATAACCTCCTCGAGCACGGCGACTCACCGAGGGTGAAGTGCCGGTCGACATCGACCTGCACGATCTGGACGGCGGCGTCGAGGTCACGTTCGCGATGGTCGACGCGACCACGCTGCCCCAGGTCGGCGCGGTGCCAAAGACTGTGTCCCTGAACGCGATTCGAATGTCACAGGGTCGGGACGGCTGGTGAAGCCTGGTGACGCTGGATGTGTGAGTGAGGCCAAGCGCATCAAGATTATCGAGGAAGCCCCGTACCGATTCCGGATCGAGCAAGAAGGCGCGATGCGCTTGCCCGAGCTGTCCGAATTATTCACCGAGCTCCCGGCGTAGGCTGATCTTCCGTTGCTCGGCCCGCCCGGTTCAAAACGTCGGCGACATATCGGTTGCGCGGGCGGTGGCGGCTGCTTCCGCAGCCGTGCGCGAACACCACGATGCCCGTTGGATGTTGGGGATGGTCAGGTGTCCGGCCACCGTCACCGGGTCAGCGGCGGTGCTCACAGCGGATTCCACAAAACGGTCGCGGGCGCGGTCGAGCATCGCGAGCGCCTCGTCGTCAGAGGTTCTGCGGAACCGGCGGTAGCCCTGCCCGACAGTGGCGTAGACATAAAAGGTGGGGGTTATGGGGAGAACTCCGGGGGTGGCCGAACGGACTGATCGTTGTCGGCCAGAAACTGGGCGGCACCCTGCTCGCGGCGACCAAGTACACGTGAACATCCGGATAGCGCTGCATCCAGGCGCCGAGAGTCTCTTCGGGCTGCCGTTCGTGATCGATCGCACCGCCGGACCGGCCTTGCGACCTCTGGCCAAGGCGGGTCCCCGGCGGCCCGATGGCCTTGCGGCCGAGGGCTTCGTCGAGCGCCCATGCGGCCGCCCGAAGTGCCGCACGTGAGCCGCCGACAACAACCGGCGTCGATGCCTGTTGGCGCCCACTCATCGTGTCCTCCCCGGCCCGAAGCAACGTGCGGTGTCAAGACAGATCAAGACGGTAGGTAGCGGTGGCCACCATTGGACTGAGCCCCTTCGCCCCTGCCTGTGGTCCTTTGACCCCAGGGTCGCCGGTCCAACAGTGAGCGGTGACCGATGACCACTGCCATTGGTGCATAGGCCGTCCGACCCTAGAGGCACCAGCCCGCCGCGGTGATGATCAACGGGTCAACATCCAGCAGGTTGGCTCAAGGAGTCGTCATGGACACACACACACTCTGCGCCGACCGCGATGGCGGATTGTGCGGGTTTTGGGCCGTAATCCGTTGGTGCGCACCAGTGATCGCGTCGAGTCAGTGATATTGGTGCTCGCCGTGGTGGTATCGATTCCGGCCGCCCCGGCCGCCGCTGCCATCGGCACCGCGGTGCACGAGTCCATGAGCGACTGCTACACCGAGCATGCCCAGACTCGGCATACCGTCACCGCGACCGTGATCAACGACCGCGCCGCGGACCAGCCACCGTCGACAAGGAAGACGATCACCGTGGATGCGTGATGGTTTGTCGGCGGCCGCGAATACACGCGCGCAGTCACCGCGCGACGGTCAAGACTGGCGACCGAATCGACCTCTGGGTGGACAACGACGGTCCATCAGGTCGACAAGCCCGACACCGATTTCTAATGCCGAAACCGACGCGGTGCTCGCCGCAGTCGGAATCTGGTCGAGCGTGGCTGCCGCAGCGGCCCACCCTGTTCGCCTTCACTCGGTTTGTGCTTGACAGCATCCGCGCCACCGCGTGGCAACACGACATCGATGACCTCGGCGGCCACGGCGGCGGGCGCACAAGCAGCCAATTCTAAAACCAGCGCCTGAAGCCCACACGTTTCAGATCGTGGAGGCGGTCATCACAGATCGGTTCCCATAACGGCGTGGCCCATGATCCCGCACGTCGACGCGTTCCCAAATCCACCGGACCACGTTCTCAACCGT
>NZ_JCALDG010000022.1:0-83436 GCF_059812735.1 Mycobacterium sp. NGS40 | reverse complement strand
CACTAACGCTTGGCACTTGAGAACCGCCAGCGCATCAGGCGTCTGCGCCATTAGGGTGTGCCGGTGTGGACATAACTGCGCGCCGCACGCCGAACAGCCAGAAGGCGGCGACGGCCGCGGCTGAAAAGTGGTTCTTGGAGCGCGGTTTGCCGTCGGTGCTCACGACGCGGGGCCGATGGCGACGGCTCTGGCCGCGGTCGTCACCGATGCTGACCGCATGGGCGACCATCGAAGCCTGCCTGCTGGGTTGCTTCTTCGCCAGCGACGGCAATGAGGTCTTCATCGACGGGACACCCACGACGCGGCAGTGGGTGATCCTGGCCTTGCTCGCGGCCGCCCTGCCGCTGGCCGCCCTGTTCGGCTGGCTGGTGTCGCGCATGTCGAGCGGGCGCACCCGCGCGGCGGTCGCATCGCTGGCGCTGGCGTTCGTCATTTTCTGTGGAGTCGTAGAAAGCGGCCCCGTCCGGCTGACGCGCGACGCGGTGATTCTGGCGCTGGTGTTGGTGCTGACCGGTTCCGGTGTCGGGTCGGTGCTCGCGTGGGCGGTGCGGATGACGGTCGAACACCTCGCGACGGTCGGCACGCTCGCGGTCCGGGCCCTGCCGATCGTGCTGCTGACCGCGTTGGTGTTCTTCAACACCTACGTCTGGCTGATGGCGGCCACCATCAACGGCGAACGGCTCTCACTGGCGATCGCCTTTCTGCTCGGCATCGCGGGGGCATTCGTCGTCTCCAAAACCGTCGAGCGGGTCAGGCCGCTGCTCAGGTCGACGGCGTCACTACCCGAGGGCAACGAGGCCCTCGCCGAAACTCCGTTCGCCGCGATGGCCGACCCGTCGCCCGGCTCGGCGCTGAAGAAAGCGGAACGCCTCAACGTGGTGTTCCTGCTGGCGACCTCGCAGCTGGTCGAGATCCTGGTGGTCGCGCTCGTCGGCGCCACCATGTATCTCATTCTCGGCCTGATCGTCCTGACGCCGTCGCTGCTCAACGAATGGACGCACACCTCGGTGAGCACCGCGACGGTGCTGGGATGGACGCTGCCCGTACCGGATTCGCTGATCCACATGTGCCTGTTCCTCGGCGCGCTGACGTTCATGTACATCGCGGCCCGCGCGGTCGACGATGCCGAGTACCGAGCGATGTTCCTCGATCCACTGGTCGACGACCTGCACACCGCCCTGGCCGCGCGCAACCGCTACCTGGGCAACGTCGCCGACGAATCCGACACAACGAGAGAAAGCGAGTAAGCAAGTGACCGACCTGTCCGGGAAACGTTATGGCGAAGTACTTCTCGTCGAGGTGGGTGAATCCGGCCCACAAGCCACCGTTTACAACAGCTTTCCGCTCAACGACTGTCCGGCCGAGTTGTGGTCCAAGCTCGACGCGACGGCCATCGCGGCCGAACACGGCGCCGCCGCGGCCTTGCTCAACGGCCCGCGCTACTGGCTGATGAACGCGATCGAAAAGCAGGCCGATGGTCCGCAAGAGCGGATGACGTTCGGCGGCATCGAGATGATCAAGCAGGCCACCGTGGAGCTGTCGTCGATGAACCCCGCGCCCTACACCGTCAACGAAGTGAGTCGCAATACGGTCTTCGTCTTCAACGCCGGCGAAGAGATCTACGAACTGATCGATCCCGACGGCAAGCGCTGGGTCATGCAGACCTGGAGCCAGGTCGCCGACCCCAACCTGTCGCGCGCCGATCTGGCCGGGCTGGCCGAGCGACTGACACTGCCCGAAGGGTGGAGCTATCAGCCGCGGGTGCTCACCGAGACGCTGCGGGTCGACACGACAGATCGTCCCGCGCGTGTGACGCAGGACGACCTGACGAACACCTACTCGTTCGAATTCGACTGAGCCGCTTAGGGATTGGATCCCTAGAGGTACTGGCCGAGGTTCGACTCGGTGTCGATGGCGCGCGACGCGCTCGACGACTTGCCGGTGACCAGGGTGCGGATGTACACGATCCGCTCACCCTTCTTGCCCGAGATCCGCGCCCAGTCGTCGGGGTTGGTGGTGTTGGGCAGGTCCTCGTTCTCGGCGAACTCGTCGACGATGGAGTCCAGCAGGTGCTGTATCCGCAGACCGGGCTGACCGGTCTCCAGCACCGACTTGATCGCGTTCTTCTTCGCCCGGTCGACGACGTTCTGAATCATGGCCCCGGAGTTGAAGTCCTTGAAGTACATGACTTCCTTGTCACCGTTGGCGTAGGTGACCTCCAGGAACCGGTTGTCGTCGATCTCGGCGTACATCCGCTCGACGACCTTCTCGATCATCGCGTGGACGCAGGCCGACCGGTCGCCGTCGAACTCGGCGAGATCGTCGGCGTGCACGGGCAGCGTCTCGACCAGATACTTCGAGAAGATGTCTTGTGCCGCTTCGGCATCGGGCCGCTCGATCTTGATCTTCACATCGAGACGTCCGGGCCGCAGGATCGCGGGGTCGATCATGTCCTCGCGGTTGGAGGCGCCGATCACGATGACGTTCTCCAGACCCTCGACACCGTCGATCTCGCTCAGCAGCTGCGGGACCACCGTGGTCTCGACGTCCGACGACACCCCGGTACCGCGGGTACGGAAGATCGAGTCCATCTCGTCGAAGAACACGATCACCGGCGTACCCTCCGACGCCTTCTCGCGGGCCCGCTGGAAGATCAGCCGGATGTGCCGCTCGGTCTCGCCGACGAACTTGTTCAGCAGCTCGGGACCCTTGATGTTGAGGAAGTACGACTTCGCCTCGCGGGCGTCGTCGCCGCGCACCTCGGCCATCTTCTTGGCCAGCGAATTGGCGACCGCCTTGGCGATCAGCGTCTTACCGCAACCGGGCGGACCGTAGAGCAACACACCCTTGGGCGGACGCAGCGCGTACTCCCGGTACAGCTCCTTGTGCAGGAACGGCAGCTCCACCGCGTCGCGGATCTGCTCGATCTGCCGGGTCAGACCGCCGATGTCCTGGTAGCTGACGTCGGGCACCTCTTCGAGCACCAGGTCCTCGACCTCGGCCTTGGGAATGCGCTCGAACGCGTAGCCGGCTTTGGTGTCGACCAGCAGAGAATCGCCAGGCCGCAACTTGCGCGGCCTGGTGTCATCGTTGAGTGCGTCGGGAACCCCGTCGGGCAAGTCCTCGGCCACCAGCGGCTCGGCCAGCCAGACGATCCGTTCCTCGTCGGCGTGGCCCACGACCAGTGCGCGGTGTCCGTCGTTGAGCACCTCACGCAGAGTCGAGATCTCACCCACGGATTCGTACGTCCCGGCCTCGACGACGGTCAGGGCTTCGTTGAGCCGAACCGTCTGTCCCTTGCGCAGCGCCGGCACGTCGATGTTGGGCGAGCAGGTCAGTCGCATCTTGCGACCCGAGGTGAACACGTCGACGGTTTCGTCCTCATGCGACGCAAGCAAAACGCCGTAACCACTCGGCGGCTGCCCGAGCCGGTCGACTTCTTCCCGCAGCGCCAGCAGTTGTTGCCGGGCCTCTTTAAGAGTTTCCATTAATTTGGAATTGCGGGCCGCAAGCGAGTCGATCCGCGCTTCGAGTTGATGCACATCGCGTGCGGAGCGCGTGCCGGCCGGCGATTCGGCGGCTTGCTCAAGTTGCTCACGCAGCACCGCGGCTTCGCGGCGCAGCTGTTCCAGCTCGGCAGCATCGCTGCTGGACATGCCGGTTTCATGATTGATCCCGAATGCTTCAGAACGCTCTGACTCACCCATGTTGCGCTCCTTTCCCGCCCCGAATTGATGCGGTGGATCCTTACAACGCTACCGGCGATTGGCCGTTCATGCGTGAACTCAAAAGCCATCAAAAGTCGCGTCTTTACTCCCGCTGGTAACCTCGGCGTCGATTTGGGACCACCGAAAGGACACCCCTTGACCGCAAAACCCCTCACCACAGGCCCTGCCGTGGTCGCGGTCGTCAACGCAATGTTTCCAACTGTGACTTCCATTGCACCAGTTGGCCAGATCGCGGCAACCACCGCCCTCCAAGAATCAGGCCTCGAATCAGACGGCGCCGAATAGCCCGGGCGGTCAACGGATGCACCGACACCTGTCGCTAGCGCTGAGCGCCGCCACCGCCGTGGCGGCGTTCGGGGTCGCGGCATGCTCGCACAGCGAACCCAAGGTGCTGCCGTCGACGAGTCTGGCGGTGCCGGTGCCGACGTCGAGTCCGCTGATCGTCGCGGCTCCACCGACCGCGCCGCTGCCCGTGCCCGAAGCTCTGGTCGAGGTGCTGAACCGGCTTGTCGATCCGAATGTCCCCGGGATGAACAAGGTGAACCTCGTCGAAGGCGCGACGCCGGAAAGCGCGGCCACGCTGGACAAGTTCGTCAACGCGCTGCGCGACAACGGCTACCTCCCGATGACGTTCGTGGCGAACAACATCGCATGGTCGGACAAGAATCCGGCCAACGTGGTGGCCACGGTCGGCGTCAACACCGCCAAGGGGCCCAACGGCGCGTTCACCTTTCCGATGGAGTTCGCTCCGTTGACGGGCGGCTGGCAGCTTTCCCGGAAGACGGCGGAAATGCTGTTGGCGCTGGGCAACTCGCCGGCCCCGCCACCCCCGCCACCCAGCCCGACCATTCCGCTGCCCCCGCCGCCGGAACCGGTCCAGCCACCTTCTCCCTCGCCCGCTCCGCCGTCAGCCGCCCCGGCTGCGCCGCCGGCACCCGCTTCACCGCCGACGCCCGCGCCTCCTGCCGAGTCCGCGCCCGCCCAACCCGCACCCGGCTGATGTGGATCGCCTGGCTGGAATTCGACGTGCTGCTGGGCCCGGAGCTTGGGGTGCGATCGCTCAAGGAGAAGCGCTCAATGATCCGTCCCGTCGTCGCCGAGTTGCGCCGCAAGTTCAGCGTGTCGGCCGCCGAGACCGGTTCGCAGGAGCTGTATCGGCGAGCGGGCATCGGGGTGGCCCTGGTGTCCGGTGACCGGGCGCATGCCGTCGACGTCCTGGATGCGGCCGAACGTCTGGTCGCCGCGCATCCCGAGTTCGAGCTGCTGTCGGTGCGACGCTCGCTGGTGCGCAGCGAGGACCAAGACTAGCTGGGACTAGCCGGGCCTAGCTGGGACTAGCTGGCCCTAGCCGTCCCGGCCCGCCCGCTTGCGGCCCAACGGCATCGGGGCCACTGTGCCCGGCGCGAGCCGTCGCGACGCCACCAGGAAGGCGGTGTGGCCGCGCATGGTGTGCTGTGGCCGGACGGCCAGGCCGACGACATGCCAGCCGCGCTGCATCGTCTCCCAGGCGCGTGGTTCGGTCCAGCACTGCCGGGCCCGCAGCGCCTCCACCACCTTCGACAGCTGGGTGACCGTGGCCACGTAGATCAGCAGCACCCCGCCTGCGACGACGAGCCGCGATACCGCTTCCAGCACCTCCCACGGCGACAGCATGTCCAGCACCGCCCGGTCGAAGGAGCCGTCGGGCAGCCCGGAGTCGACGACGTCGCCGATGATCAGCTCCCAGTTGCCCGGCGCCCCGCCGAAGAAGACGTCCACGTTGCGCCGCGCATGTTCGGCGTGATCCGCACGCACTTCGTAGGACACCACCCGCCCCTCGGGACCCACCGCGCGCAACAGCGAACAGGTCAGCGCGCCGGAGCCGGCTCCGGCCTCCAGGACGCGGGCTCCCGGAAAGATGTCGCCCTCGTGCACGATCTGCGCGGCGTCCTTGGGATAGATGACCTGCGGCCCGCGCGGCATGGACATGATGTAGTCGACCAGTAGCGGGCGCAGCACCAGGTACGGGTTGCCGTTGCTGGATTTGACCACGCTGCCCTGCTGCAGCCCGATGATCGTGTCGTGCGGGATCGCACCGCGGTGAGTGTGGAACTCCGCACCCTCGGTCAGCTCCACCGTGTAGTGACGGCCCTTGGCGTCGGTGAGCTGAACACGCTCGCCGACGACGAATGGACCGGTGTTGGACACGCCGTTCAGCGTGCCAGCCGACTCGCCGTTGGCGATGCTCGGGGTTGTCGGCACGGCGTCCTAGGCTGCGAATATGACCGACCAGCCAGAAGACCAGGCGCGGGCGGCTTCCAGACCGGCTTCGCGGCCGGCACTGTCGCCGTCGCGTGCGGCCGACTTCAAGCAGTGCCCGTTGTTGTACCGGTTCCGGGCGATCGACCGCCTGCCCGAGCCGCCGTCGACCGCGCAGATCCGCGGGTCGGTCGTGCACGCCGCGCTCGAGCAGCTCTACGGTCTGCCCGCGGCATCGCGCGATCCCCAGACGGCGATCTCGCTGCTGGAGCCCGCGTGGGAGCAGGTGATCGCCGCCGAACCCGGCCGGTTCGGCGAGCTGGACGCCGTGCAGCGCGCCCAGGTACTCGAGGATGCTCGCGCGCTGCTGTCCGGCTATTACCGGCTGGAAGACCCGACCCGATTCGACCCGCAGTGCTGCGAGCAGCGGGTGGAGGTGGAACTCGCCGACGGCACGCTGCTGCGTGGCTTCATCGACCGCATCGACGTCGCGGCCACCGGCGAGCTGCGGGTGGTCGACTACAAGACCGGCAAGGCGCCGCCGGAGGCGCGGGCACTGGCCGAGTTCAAGGCGATGTTTCAGATGAAGTTCTATGCGGTGGCGCTGCTGCGCACCCGCGGGGTGCCGCCGACCCGACTGCGCCTGATCTACCTCGCTGACGGCCAGGTGCTGGACTACTCGCCCGAGCTCGACGAGCTGGAGCGCTTCGAGAAGACCTTGATGGCGATCTGGCGTGCCATCCAATCTGCCGGTGCGACAGGCGATTTCCGCCCCAGCAAGTCGCGGTTGTGCGACTGGTGTCCGCACCAGGAATTCTGCCCGGTTTTCGGCGGCACCCCGCCGCCCTACCCCGGCTGGCCGGACGACGTTCGGGCGCAAGCCATTTCGTGTTCGAGCGAACCGGCGGCCTAGACGCCGCTAGTCGAGCGGTGTCATCTCCTGCAGCATGGTGGGAATGAGCTCGCTGACGGTCGGATGAATGTGCATCGTGCGCGACAACGTGGTGTAGGGCACCTTGGCCGACATGACATCCAGAATGGCGTGGATGGCCCCGTCACCGCCGACCCCGAGGATGGCCGCACCGAGGATCTGGTCGGTTTCCGCGTCGACGACCACCTGCATAAAGCCTTGCGTCTCACCCTTTTCCACTGCTCGGCCGACTCTGGTCATCGGCCGCGTACCGATCAGCGCCTTGCGGCCCGACGCGCGGACCTCGCCGACCGTCATCCCGGCGCGGCCCAGCGGTGGATCGATGTAGAGCGCGTAGGTGGTGATGCGGTCGCTGACCCGGCGTGGATCGTCGTCGAGCAGATTGGCGGCCACGATCTCGTAGTCGTTGTACGAGGTGTGAGTGAAGGCGCCCTTGCCGTTGCAGTCGCCCATCGCCCAGATGTGATCAACGTTGGTCTTGAGCGCGTCGTCGACGACGACGTAGCCTCGCGCGTCGGTCTGCACACCGGCAGCCTCGAGTCCCAGATCGTCGGTGTTGGGCCGGCGGCCCACCGCCATCAGCAGGTGGCTTCCCACAATGGGGTCGGCACCGGCGCGTGGGGTGAGTTCGAATCCGTTGTCTGTCTTGGCGATCCGCACATCGTCGGCACCCAGGATGATCGCGATGCCTTCGGATTCCAGAATTTCCTTGATGGTGGCCGAGACGTCCTCGTCTTCGCGGGAGGCCAACCGCGGACCCCGCTCCACCACGGTGACCGCAGCGCCGAAGCGACGGTACATCTGGGCGAACTCCAGAGCGATGTAACTACCGCCGACGATAACGAGATGCGTTGGCAGCGTGTCGAGTTCGAGGATGGACACGTTGGTGAGGTAGTCGACATCGGCCAGGCCTGGGACGTCGGGCACGACGGCGCGGCCACCGACGTTGAGGAAGATCCGGTCGGCGTGCAGCTCCCGGTCGTCGACGCGCAGGGTGTGCGGGTCGATGAAACGGGCATGGCCGCGAACAACGGTGCAGCCGTCCATGCCCTCGAGCCAGTCCTCGACACCCTTGCGGTCGGCGAGCACGATGCCCTCTTTGCGGTCCTTGACTTTCACCATGTCCACGCTGATCCACCCGGTCGCCACACCGTATTCGCCGCCGCGGCGGGCCAGATGGGCGGCGTGCGCGCTGGCGACCAGTGTTTTGGTCGGGATGCATCCGTTGTTGACGCAAGTGCCACCGATCAGCTTGCGCTCGACGATCGCGACGCGCTGCCCCGCGGCGGTCAGCCGACCCGCAAGCGGGGGTCCCGCTTGGCCGGCGCCGACGATGATCGCATCGAAATGCTCGCTCACTTAACGGCCGAGATCAGGTATTCGGCCAGTACGTGACCCGTCAGTGCCGCGACGGCGAACCCGCCCAGGATCGCGACCGCATCCTCGAGCAGCGCGATCGGCAGGTCCCGCCCACCGCTGACCGCCACCAGCCGCTTGCGCGCCTGATAGCCACCGAGGGTGCCCAGCACCGCGCCGATGATGCCGGCCCCGAGGGCGGTGAACGTCCAGTGCGGCCACGCGCCCAGCGCCGCGCCCGCGAGCCCGCCCATCAGCAGCCGGGCCGCGAAGACTGGTGGCGCCGTCCGCGGCGGCGTCTTGGGCAGCTTGTCGTTCACCAATTCGCCGACGGCCAGAACGCTGAAGATGACGACGGTGATGATGTTGCCCAGCCACGATGCCCAGGTGCCGTGCAAGTCGATCCAGCCGAGGTACGCGGCCCACGCGACCACCGCGGGCGCCGTCAGGGAGCGCAACCCCGCGACAACGCCAATCAGCAAAGCCAGCAACAGAACAAGGACATGCGTCACGGCGACCCTCCTGGGGGATGAACAGCGCGGCAACCAAAAGAGCGGGCGGCGGCCGTTCGGGCCCCTACCCCTAGCCGGACGCTAACACAGCCGGGGCCGAGCTGGTGAGATCAGAATCGGCAGAACCTGATATCGGACGCCAGGATCGCTTTGGCGCCGATGGACGCGAGCTCGTCCATGATCTCGTTGACACCCCGACGCGGCACCAGCGCGCGGATCGCGACCCAGTCCGGGTCGGCGAGCGGGGCGATGGTCGGCGACTCCAGGCCCGGCGTGATCGACGTGGCTTGATCCAGCACCGAGCGCGGGCAGTCGTAGTCGAGCATCAAATACTGCTGCCCGAACACCACACCCTGAATCCGCGCGACCAGCTGATCGCGTGCCGCCCGCTGCGCTCCGTCGCGGTCCCCGGTGGCGCGCTCGATCAGCACCGCCTCCGAATCACACAGCGGCTCACCGAAGGCCACCAGATCGTGCAGGCTCAGGGTGCGGCCGGATCCGACCACGTCGGCGATCGCGTCGGCCACGCCGAGCTGCACCGAAATCTCCACGGCGCCGTCAAGTCTGATGACCGTCGCTTCAATTCCCTTGTCCGCCAGATCTTTTCGTACCAGATTCGGGTATGCGGTGGCGATCCTCTTGCCGGCCAGGTCGGCCGTCGTCCAGTCGAAACCGGCCGGCCCCGCATAGCGGAAGCTGGACGAACCGAAACCCAGTGCCAGGCATTCGGTCACCGGCGCGTCCGAGTCGAGCACCAGGTCGCGCCCGGTGATGCCGAAGTCGAGCTGTCCCGAACCGACGTAGATGGCAATGTCTTTGGGCCGCAGGAAGAAGAACTCGACATGGTTGGCGCGGTCGATGACGGTGAGGTCTTTGGAATCGGTGCGCCGCCGGTAGCCGGCCTCCGAGAGGATCTCACTGGCCGGCTCACTGAGCGTGCCCTTGTTCGGCACGGCGACTCGCAGCATGCTCATAGCTTCCGATAAACGTCGTCGAGGGACAGTCCGCGCGCGATCATCAGCACCTGAGCCCAGTACAGCAACTGACTGATCTCCTCGGCCAATGCGTCGTTGGATTCATGCTCGGCGGCCAGCCACACCTCGCCGGCCTCCTCCAGGATCTTCTTGCCCAGCCCATGGATCCCGCCGTCGAGCGCGGCGACCGTGGCACTGCCGGCCGGTCGGGTGCGGGCACGGTCGCCGAGTTCGGCGAACAGGTCCTCGAATGTCTTCACGGCCAGCGATTGTTTCACGAGGCAGCGAGCAAAGTCACCTCGGTTTCTCCTGGTGACGTTGCCTACCGGAATCCCGAAGTTGCACAGGTTGTTTCGCAGTGCGGGCAACCCGCTAGTCGAACCCGGCGAGCGTCATGCGCAGCGCCTTTTCGAGCTGAACGTGAAACTCCGGTCCGTCGACGGGTTCGGTGAGCCAGCGATCGATGACGAATTTGGCCGTGGCCAAACTGGTGTGCACCAACAGTGCGGGCCGGATGTCTGACGCTGCGTCGACGCCCATGCGGGAAGCCACCTGCGCGATGAATTCGCGATGTTCGGTTTCGGTGACCAGCACCGATTGGCTCAACAGGTGCGGGGCGGTGGCGACGGCCTGGCGCCAGGTGTCCAGCGTCTGGACTTCGATCACCTCTTGCGCACGCGCGACGAACAGCCGGATCAACGCCTCGACCGGTGACTCGTCCGATGGTCTGGCGCTGTAGGACTCGACGATCTCCGCGCTGGCCTCCCGGACGGGACCGACCAGCAGGCTCTCCTTGGTGGGCGCGTACCGGAAATAGGTGCTGATCGATACGCCGGCCGCCGCGGCGATGTCCTCGGTGGTCACCGCGTCGAAACCACGTTCTGCGAAAAGCCGCTGGGCGGTCTGCTGGATCTGCGAAACTAGCTCAGCACGGCGACGGTCTCGCAACGAGCCGGTGTTTGCTGAGGGCATGCGTTCACCTTCGCCAGTCCGACGTTTCAGCCCATGGAGTCGCTCAGCGGCGATCCAGATGAGTGACTCTACACTATTGAAAGTCCCTATCAAGTAGGCTAATGTGACTCAGCACACGCCTATGAGCTGCGAAGTTACGGAACCTGATAAGGCTATTTTTGTAAAGTTAGGCTTCACGAGCTCCGAACCCTCCGCTCGGCGGTCAGGACGTAACTGGTTCGCGATGACGGGTGCCGTGAGTTTGCTAGACATACGACAAATAGTCGCGCGATGACGACCCGGGAAGACGGCGTCATCGCCATCCAGAACTGGTCTGTCGGCTACGTCAAACGTCACCCGATTGCCTCGCTGACGACGGTGGGCGAACAGTTCGTCCTTGGTGTGCGCACCATTCAGTACTTCTTTTTCGACCTGTTGACGGGCCGATTTCAGTGGCAGGAGTTTGTTCGACAGGGTGCGTTCATGGCGGGCACCGCGGTATTGCCGACGATTCTGGTGTCACTGCCGATCAGCGTCACCCTGTCCATTCAATTCGCCCTGCTCGCCGGCCAGGTGGGCGCCACCTCGCTGGCCGGCGCGGCCAGCGGTCTGGCCGTCATCCGGCAGGGCGCGTCGTTGGTCGCCGCCGTGTTGATGGCCTCGGCCGTCGGCTCGGCGATCACCGCCGATCTGGGGTCACGAACCATGCGGGAGGAAACCGACGCGATGGAGGTGATGGGCGTATCGGTGATCCGCCGCCTGGTGGTGCCCCGCTTTGCCGCGGCCATCATGATCGGCGTCGCGCTCACCGGTGTGGTGTGCTTCGTCGGATTTTTCGCGAGCTACATGTTCAACGTGTATTTCCAGAACGGCGCGCCCGGCAGCTTCGTGTCGACCTTCGCGTCGTTCGCGACCACCGACGACATGGTTTTGGCGTTGGTGAAAGCGGTCATTTTCGGTGCGATCGTCGCCGTTGTGTCGGCGCAGAAGGGCCTGTCCACCGTCGGTGGCCCAACGGGCGTCGCGAACTCGGTCAATGCCGCTGTCGTCGAAGCGATCCTGCTGCTGATGATCGTCAACGTCGCGATCAGCCAGCTCTACATCATGTTGGTGCCCAGGACGGGGCTCTGACATGGCGGCCGCCCCCTACCTGCCGTTGGCCCCCATCACCGTCCCGATGCTGCGGCTGTATCGCCGGGGCACGGTGCCGATTATCCGGCTGGGCCATTTGCTGGTCTTTTTCATCCGGGCGCTGGTCGCGGTGCCGCTCGCGTTGCGCCAGTACCGCGGCGAGTTCCTGCGGCTGCTGTCGAACATCACCTGGGGCAACGGCTCAATCGTGGTGGGTGGCGGAACCGCCGGTGTGGCCGTCGTTCTCGGCATGACCGTGGGCGCGCTGGTCGGCATCGAGGGTTACAACTTCCTGGACCTGCTGGGCCTCGGGCCGGCCACCGGCTTCGTCTCGTCGTTGGTCAACACCCGCGAGCTGGCACCGCTGATGGCGTCGCTGGCGTTCGCCATGCAGGGTGGTTGCCGCTTCACCGCCCAGTTGGGGTCGATGCGGATCGCCGAGGAGATCGATGCGCTGGAATCCATTGCGATCCGCCCGATTCCGTATCTGGTGACGACGCGACTGATCGCCTCGGTCGCGGCCATCGTCCCGCTGTATGTGGCGTGCCTGGCGATCGGCTATCTGACCACCCAGCTGGTGGTGGGGATCAGCAGCGGTGGCTCGACGGGCTCCTACCTGCATTACTTCACGCTGATGCTGGCCGGCCAGGACATCGTCTACTCCTTGATCAAGGCCGTGATCTTCGTCTGGATCGCGTCCACCATTCAGTGCTACTACGGCTATTACGCGACCGGCGGGCCGGAGGGCGTCGGGGTGGCCGCCGGGCACGGAATGCGGGCCAGCATCACCGTCGTGATCATGGTGAACATGCTGCTCACCATGGCGTTGTGGGGGGTAGACGCCGGCGCAAGGTTCGGTGGTTAGCCAGATGGGTAAGCCGAATTCCTTTGAGCTGGACGGCCGCGGGCCCTCGGACCGGCAGTTGCTTCTCACCGGCACCGTGGTGGTAGTGGTCGCGGCGCTGCTCACCGTCGCGATGCTGCTCAAGTCCACCGGCCGGCTCAACGACTATGTCCGGGTGGTCGCCGATCTGGTCAACGTCGGCGACGGGCTGCCGCAGAAGTCCGACGTCAAGTATCACGGCGTGCTCGTCGGGACGGTCGATGATGTGATCCCGGCGTCCAACGGAAAACCCAACTACGTCCACATCGATCTCAAAACCGAGTACGCCAAGTCGATTCCGGCCGGGGTCACCGCTCGCGTGGTGCCCAGCAACGTTTTCGCGGTGTCGTCGGTGCAGCTGGTGGGCTCGGCGAGACAGCAGGGCCCGGGCGGGGCGATCCGCCCCGGCGCGCACATCCCCGAAGACACCCGGCTTCCGACCGTGCTGTTCCAGACCACCGTCAGCAAGTTGCGCGACCTGCTCGCCGCCGCCGGCCGTGGCCGCGACGACAGATCCATCGGGATCCTGGCCGCGCTGGGAGCGGCCACCGACCACCGCCGCGTTCCGTTGCTGAACGCCGGGGCGCAGCTGAATCGCCTTCTCGACCAACTGAATTCGATCGTCAGCACCGACACCGGGCCGTCGACCGTGTCCGCGCTGGTTGACGCGGCTCGTGGGCTGCAGGCCACCGCACCCGATCTGCTCGACGCCTTGCACCAGGCCGTCGAACCGATGCAAACCTTCGCCGAGACGCGGGGGCAGTTGACCGCGCTGCTCTCCGGCGCCGAAGACACCGTCGCCACCGTGCATCAGTCCTTCGACCATCACATCGACCAGCTCATCCACATCACCAGCGATTTCACCCCGGTGCTGGGTGTGTTGGCGATGAAGTCGAACAACTTCGTGCCCGCGGTCACCAAGTTGGACAACCTCGCCAACAGGTTCATGGAGGAAGTCTGGGTGCCGGGCCAAGACGTCGGCAATATGCGCGCGATGCTGACCTTTACTCCTAGCTCCACCTACACCCGCGCGGACTGTCCACATTACGGAGACCTGAAGGGGCCCAGCTGCTTTACCGCACCGCTGATCCCGGTGCGCCCCGACCTGCCGGAAGTGCTGCTGCCGCAGAACTATCAGCCGCCCAAGGATCTGGCGCCGCCGCCGGGAACCGTCATCGGGCCCAACGGAAACCTCGTCGCCGTCGGACCACCGTTGATCAACCCGAATCCCGACCTGACCGACCCCAATCCCCCACTGGCCCCTGGGATTACACCGTCGCCGCCGGTACCCGGCAGCGCCAACCCCGATAACCCGGCACCCGGTGCTCCGGCAACTCCGTCGCCGAACGCACCGTGGGTTCCGCCGGTGGCGCCGAAAGCACCGTGGATACCGCAATCGTCCTTCGGAGGCAACGTCGGACCCGTCGGCAGCCAATACGAGCGGAATATGCTCAGCGTGATCACCGGCCAGACCGCCACGCCGGCCACCGAGCTACTGCTGGGACCCGTGGCCCGCGGATCCACGGTCTCTTTGAAGTCCGGAGCAGCGAGATGAGATTTCGTGCGCCGCTGATCGGTCTGACGCTGTTCATGGTCGTCGCGCTGACGCTGACCTGGCTGGTGTACGTGAGCCTGCGACGTGACGTCGCCGGCGACACGACCAAGTATTCGGCACTGTTCACCGATGTCTACGGGCTGCGCGAAGGCGACGATGTCCGGATGGCCGGAGTGCGGGTGGGCCGGGTGGAAAGCGTCGAACTCGACGGAAAACTCGCGAGAGTCGCTTTCGTGGTGCAAACCGCTCAGCACCTGTACGGCAACACCGTCGCGTCGGTGACGTACCAAAACATCGTCGGACAACGTTACCTCGGGCTGTCGTTGGGGCCCCAGGGCAGTCGAGGCCTGCTGCCGCCGGGCAGTGTGCTGCCGCTGGAACGCACCGAACCATCCTTTGACGTCACCGCGCTGCTCAACGGTTACGAGCCGCTGTTCAGTCTGCTGAACCCGCAGGACGCCGACAACCTCACCAAGGGAATCATCGCGTCGCTGCAGGGCGACACCTCGTCACTGACCACGCTGATCAGCCAGACGTCAACGCTCACACAGACATTCGCCGGACGAGACCAGGCCCTCGGCGACGTGATCACCAACCTCAACAAGGTGGTCGGCAACCTGGCGCGGCAGAACGACAATTTCGACGGCGTCATCACCCAAACCCGCGACGTGGTCGACCAACTCGACCGCCGGCGTCCCGAGCTGGTGGCCTCGCTGGGTTCCCTGTCCCGGGTGATGGGCCGGCTCTCGACGTCGGCCAACGACGTCTACCCCGCGCTGCGTGAATTCATCGACCGCAAACCCGGGGTGGCCAGGCACCTGATGGATGTCGAGCCTCAGGTGGCCTTTTTCGGCGACAACATCCCGCTGCTCCTCAAAGGGCTTGTCCGAGTGGGTAACCAGGGCGCCTACGGCAACGCCTATGTGTGCGACGTCAACTTCATGGGCTTCTTTCCCGGCCTGAACGACGTCGTGCCGATCATCGTCGCCGCCGCCACCCCGGGAAACAAGACGTGGCACACACCCAGATGCAGGAGCACCGCCGGTGGCTGATACGTCTGTCCGGCTTCGGCTTTCGAGGATCAGGAAGCGTCCGCTGGAAAGCTACAACACCACCTGGATGGGGTTTATCGCCGTCACGGTGGTGGCGGTCGTGATCGGGGGCATGCTGGCGGTCCACGCGCTCGGTGCCGGTTACCGGCACTACACCGCCGAGTTTCTGCAGGCCGCCTCGCTGCGGCCCGGCAACCCGATCGTGGTCGCGGGCATCCCGGTCGGCGAAGTGACCAGCATGAAACTCGACGGCGATCACGTCGAGGCGGGGCTGAAGATTCGCGACAACATCGTGCTGGGCAAGGATTCTCGAGCCACGATCAAGGTCACCACGATTCTGGGATCGCGTTATCTCTCGGTGCAGCCCAACGGCTCGGCCGCACTGCCCCGCGGAACCTTTGACCTGGCGCACACCGAGGTTCCCTACGACTTGCAATCCGCATTGCAGGATGCCACCACGACATTCGAGCAGGTCGACTCCGACCGGTTCGCGCAATCGCTCGCGGTGCTGGGCAAGCAACTCGAGGGCTTGCCCGCGGTGGTGCCACAGGCGATGACGAACATTCACTCGCTGTCGTCCATCATCGCTGTGCGACGCGACCAACTCGGTCAGCTGCTGGGGAGCACCGAACGGGTGACCAACACATTGCGGCGCCAGCAGGCCGGCCTCGGCAACCTGATCAACCAGGGACAGGACCTGCTGGGCCAATTCGTCGCGCGGCGAGCCGTTTTCCACGCGATGATGCAATCGCTGACCAACCTCGTCGACACCATGAGCCAGATCATGGTCAACGACCGGTCCGGTCTTGACTCGCTGATCGCGGACATGCGCGACTTCACCGCGATGATGGCGCAACACGACGACCTGATGAGCAACCTGCTGCAAATCAGCCCAATCTTCTTCCGGGAGGCGGCCAACCTCACCGGCGAGGGCAACGCGCTGAATTTCAACGCCAACAACGTCCCGCTCGTCGACTCGTGGATGTGCGCCATCAGCGGCCGCGCCAAACAGTTCGGGATGATCCAATACTTCAAGGACTGCAAGTGATGGCCTCGAAGATCCGGTCCAGGGCGGTGGCCATCGTCGCCGCCCTGGTGGTGGTGGCCGCGGCCGCCGGGGTCGGCTGGTGGTACCTGGCACCTGATCAGGACACCATCACGGTAACGGCCCAATTCGACAGCGCCTCAGGCCTTTACGAGGGCAACGTGGTCGCCGTATTGGGAATGCCGGTGGGCAAGATCACCAGAATCAACGCCAAGGGCGGCTATGTCGAAGTCGAATTCACCGTCGATCGCCACGTCAAGGTACCCGCTACCGCCCAAGCCGTCACGGTGTCCACCTCGATCCTCACCGACCGGCAGATCGAGCTGACGCCGCCCTATCGCGGCGGTCCGGTGCTGCAGAACCACGACACCATCGGCCTGACCCGAACCAAGACGCCCGTCGAATTCAGCCGCGTGCTCAGCGTTCTCGACAAGGTCACCAAGTCGCTCGAGGGCGACGGCCACGGCGGTGGCCCCGTCGCCGACGTACTCAACAACGGAACCAAGGTTGTCGAAGGCAACGGCGGGCAGATCAAATCGGCGCTCGACGAGCTGTCCCGGGCGCTGCGCCTGTCCAGCGACGGCGGTGCGGCGACCCGCGAGCAGATCACCACAATCGTCAAGAACATCAGCGCGCTGTTCGACGCGGTTGCCGCCAACGACGGCAAGCTGCGCGAATTCGCCTCCACCATCCACCAAGTCAGCCAGATCATGGCCGACGAGGACATCGGCGGCGGCAGTACCGGACGGAGATTCGACCAGCTGGTGCAACGGGCCGGTGAGCTGCTCGACACCAACCGGGACACCATCAAGAAATCTCTGTCCAGCGGCAACAAAATGCTGACGATGGTGACCAATCAGCGGCGCGACCTCGCCGAGCTCCTCGATGTGGCACCGATGCTGGCCGACAACGCCTACAACATGATCGACCGCGCCAACGGTGCCGTGCGCGCCCGTTTCCTCACCGACCGATTGGTCTTCGACAGCCAATACACCAAAGAGATCTGCAACCTGATGGGCCTGCGGCAACTCGGATGCAGCACCGGAACAATCCAGGACTTCGGGCCGGATTTCGGGTTGACCTACGTGCTGGACGGCATGGCCGCGATGGGGCAGAAATGATCACCGCCCGCGCCCGCGTCGCACTGGCCATCGCGGCCACGGTGCTGATCGCCTCCGGATGCGGCACGAATGGTCTTGCCAGCCTGCCTCTTCCGGCTCCGGGGCTGGGTTCGGGCGGATACAGCTTGACCGCGGTGTTCTCCAATGCACTCAACCTTCCGATGAACGCCAAGGTGAAGCTCGCCGGCGCCGACGTCGGGCAGGTCGAAGCGATGGTCGCACGTGACTACACCGCGGTCACCACGCTGCGGATCAGAAACGGGGTGCGGCTGGCCCGCGGTAGTACCGCCGAATTGCGCACCGCCACACCGCTGGGCGACGTGTTCGTCGCGCTGAAGCCCCCCGCCGACGATCCCGTCGACGATCCGATGCTGCACGACGGCGACACCATCGGCCTGGATTCGACGGCCGCGGCGGCGACCGTCGAATCGGTGCTGAGCTCGGCGGCGATCCTCGTCAACGGCGGAGCGGTGCGCAATTTCACCAACATCATCAACGGTTTCGGGAAGGCCACCGGTGATCAGGGCCAGGCGTTCGGTGAGCTGATCCGCAAGTCCAACCAACTGGTCGCAACGCTCGACGGCAGATCGGGCCAGATCTCGGGCGCGCTGACCGAATTATCACGTCTGGCAGACGAACTCGATGCCAAAGACGCCACCGTCACCGACTTGATGACCGCGGCCCGGCCCGCCACCTCGGCCCTGGCCGACAACACCACCCAGCTGTCGGATCTGGCGGTGCAGGTGGGCAACACCTCCCGGTTGCTGGCCAGGTTCCCGTCGATCGGGGGAACCGACACCAGCGGGCGCAGCATGATCCGCGACCTCAACACGATCGCCGGGGCCGCCAACGACGTTGCGGTAAGCCCGGATACCAGCTTTTACGCGATCAACCGGCTGATTCCCCCCTTGGTCAAATCGACGTCGGGAAGCGCGATTTCGGTGCACGTGGGCGTCGACAAGCTGATCCTCGGATCGTTGCCCGACATCGGATATCCCGGCGACATCGGGCTGCACGGGCCGCACCACTACAACATGAACCTTCTCGTCGGCACCCTGAAATACACCCTCTGGCGCCTGCAAGAACGCGTGGTCGGGCGCGGCCCGAACTCCCCGCAGGTTCCCGTCGTGCCCGACCCGAACGTCCCGGGCCAAATCGACATCGCCCCCGGTCCTTTGTCGCCGGCGCCGGGACCGCGGCCATGATCGCCGCGGCGGCCAACGTCGTGGTCCGGGTGGTGCGGGCGGCTCACCGCCAGCAGGTCTGGCTGTCGGTGGCCGGACTGGTGCTCACCCTGGTGGTCGGAACCGCTTACCTGCTGATCGGGGCATTGCGAGTAGCACCGCTGGCGTCGTCCTATCGAGTCACCGTGCAGCTACCCGAATCCGGTGGCCTGCTGCCCAATCAGGATGTGGCGTTGCGCGGCGTGCGGATTGGTCGCGTCGAGTCGTTGCAGATCACCGACAGTGGAGTCAACGCGATCGCCAGCATCTCCTCGAAGGTGCGGATTCCGGCCAGCAGCGTCGCGCGCGTGTCGGCGCTCTCGCCGGCCGGCGAGCAGTACATCGACTTCCAAGCCGAATCCGACGCCGGGCCGTACCTCCACGACGGCAGCCTGATCGCGCCGGCCCACACCAGTGTTCCGGTCAGCCTGGCGCAGTTGCTCGGCGACGCCGACGGGATGCTGGCCCAGGTCGACCCCCGCAAGGTCGAGCTGATCAAGAAGGAACTGAGCCTGAGCAGCCAGGGCCCGGCGAAGCTGGCCGCCATCGTCGACGGCGGCACGTTCTTGTTGTCGACGCTCGACTCGGTGCTGCCCCAGACGACCAGCATCATCAAGACCAGCCGGGTGGTGCTCACCCTGGCGAGTGATAAGAACGCCGGATTAGCCTCCACCGCAACCGAACTCAACCGCACGTTGTCCGGGGTTGCGCGCATGCAAGCCGGCTACCGGCGGCTGACCGCGCAGACACCGCAGACGCTGTCGGCGGTCGACAAATTGTTCTCGGACAATTCCGAGACGATGGTGCAGCTGCTGGGCAGCATGGCCACCATGTCGCAATTGCTCTATCAGCGGGTGCCGGCGCTCAACGCGCTGTTCCCCGACTACCGTGGCTCGGTGCTGGACGCGGTGTCGAGCTCCTTCCACGACCAGGGAGTCTGGGCAATCGCCGACCTCTATCCCCGTTATGTGTGTGATTACGGGACGCCCGCGCACCCGCCTTCGGCCGCGGACTACTACGAGCCGTTCATGTACACCTATTGCCGCGACACCGACCCCGCCGTGTCGATCCGCGGGGCCAAGAACGCGCCGCGCCCGGGCGGCGACGACACCGCCGGTCCGCCGCCGGGAGCGGACCTGGGCCGCAGAACCGACCCAACACCCAACGGCCGCTTCACGATTCCGACGCCGTACGGCGGACCCCCGCTGCCGATCGAACCGCCCCACTGAGACCGACCTAAACTCTGACGGAGGAGTTGACTGTGACCGCTACATCCGAGAAAGTTGCCGAGGCCGAAATGCCCGAAGCGCCAAGCTCAGAACCCGAAGACGTCGAGGGCACCGACGTCAAAGACGATGACGCCGAGGGCACCGACGGCATAGACGAGGGCGTCAAGGACGCCGAAGTGGCCGACGAGGACGACGAGGACATTCCGTTCGGGCGCCAGGCCAACAAGGACAAAGCCGACAAGACCCGGCTGCGCGATCGGCCCTGGGGGCGCTACCTGCGCCGCAGCGCGTTGCCCCTGTTACTCGTTGCCTCGCTTGCGGTTAGCGGCCTGCTGGGCTGGAAGCTGTGGCAAGAGCATCAGGTGAAGGAGGCCGGCCAGCAGGCTCAACAGGCCGCGATCGCCTACGCACAGGTGCTCACGAGCATCGACTCCAACAAGGTCGACGAGAATTTTCGGCAGGTGCTCGATGGCGCGACCGGCGAGTTCAAAGACATGTACACCCAATCCAGCGTGCAACTTCGGCAGCTGCTGATCGACAACAAGGCAAGCGCGCACGGCGTGGTGGTGGATTCGGCGATTCAGTCCGCATCCACGAACAAGGTTGTGGTGCTGGTCTTTATCGACCAGACCGTGGCCAATTCGCAGTCGCCCGATCCACGCATCGACCGCAGCCGGATCAAGATGACGATGGAGAAGGTCGACGGCCGCTGGCGGGCCAGCAAAGTCCAGCTCCTCTGAGCCGATGAGCCAGGCCATGCGTAAGAGACTGAGCGCCGCACTCCTGTTGCTCGCCGCGACGGCGATTCCCGATGCGGCCACCGCGCGGGCCTCCGCCCCGTCGTTCTGCGGTGAGCTCGGCGGCGACTGGGACGGCCAGTACTGCCACACCACGGTGACCTCGGAACGCAATGCCGTCCGTGACATCAAGGTCGCGCTGCCCGGTGAGCTGATCGACAACCCCGCCACCAGTGGTGTGGTGCGCGACTATCTGCACACCCTGGTCAACAACTGGCGCAATGCCAACGCGCACATGGCCGCCGACAGCTATGGCGAGGAGAACTACGAAATCTTCCGGCACGGCAACCTGCTGAGCGCGGTGTTCCACGAGGACTACCACGCCGACGGGCCCAAGCCGAACAATGCCTACCGCACCTTCACGTTCGACATGGCCAGCGGCCGGCGGTTGCAGCTGTCCGATGTGACGACGTCGAATCCGCTGACCGCGATCCCACCGCTGGCGCAGCCCTTCATCGAAACCGCGCTCAATCAAGCACCGCCCCCGCACGACCGCGGGACCTACCCGTTCATCGTCGATCGCTGGACTCCCGACAAGGTCTACTCCGGGGCGTACAAGGCGTGGGCACTGACTCCCGACGAGTTGATCCTCTACATGCCGGACTATCCCGTCGGCCACGACGAGCCGATCAACTTCTCGCCGGGGCTGCCGCAGTGGTACATGGACGGCGGCACCGTCCAGGCCCACATCCCCCTGGCGGCGCTGGCCCCGGTCCTGCGCATCTAGTCGGCGGCCTCGCCGCGTACAGTGGCAGTGGTTAAGTCACCTAACTAACGCGGAACCAGGAAGGGAATGCCCATGGCGCGCACCGAGAATGACACCTGGGATCTGGCCTCCAGCGTCGGCGCGACCGCGACGGCAGTCGCGACGCAACGCGCGATGGCGTCGCAGGGACCGGATGCGCTGCTCGACGACCCCTGGGCCGATCCCCTGGTGCGCGCGGTGGGCAGCGACACCTTCATCAAGCTGATCGACGGTGAGCTCGGCGACACCAACGATCCGGTGATGAACCGAAAGGCTGTGATCGAGCAGATCACCGTGCGCACCCGGTTCTTCGACGACTTCTTCCTGCAAGCCGCCGGTGCCGGCGTGCGGCAGGCGGTGATTCTGGCGTCCGGTCTGGACACCCGGGCCTACCGGCTGCCGTGGCCGGCCGACACGGTGGTCTACGAAATCGACCAGCCCGGGGTGATCGATTTCAAGACCCGCACGCTGGCCGACCTCGGTGCACAGCCGCCCGCGCAACGTCGCACGGTCGCGATCGACTTGCGCGAGGACTGGCCCGGCGCGCTCGTCGACGCCGGATTCGATCCCTCCAAGCCGACCGCGTGGAGCGCCGAAGGCCTACTCGTCTATCTGCCACCGGAGGCGCAGGACCGCTTGTTCGACAACGTCGCCGCACTGTCGGCCCCGAGCAGCCGAATCGCCTGTGAGCACATGGATTTCCGCAACATTCCCGCGGATTGGGCAGACAAGCTCACCGAGAGGTCGCGGCGCATCGGCTCGAAGATCAATCTGGCCGAGTTGTTCTACACCGGTGATCGCAACGCCGCCGGCGAGTACCTCAGCGAGCGCGGTTGGCGGGTCGACATCACCACGACCGAGCAGGCCTTCTCCGCCCAGGGTTTCCAGCTTCCGCAAGACGAGCTGGCGTCGTTCGGTGGATCCTCCGGTTACCTGTCGGCGGAGCTGGGCGCGGACACCGAGGCGACGGAGTCCGTGTAAGCCGGGCTGACGCGGGTACACCTCGGTGGTGTCCTCGCTGCCCGACGATCTACGCCGACTCGCCAAAGCCCATGGGGTGGCGACCTTTTACCGCAATGAACGGCGTGAGCCGGTAGAGGTCGACGCCGACGTCGTGGTCAAGGTGCTTTCCCTGCTAGAGGTGGAGGCCGCGACCGAACCCGCCCGCCTGCGCGAGCTGGACAAGCTGGCCGAGCGGGAGGGAGCCCTGGCACCCACGATCGCCGTACGGGTGGACGGCCGCAGCCGGCCGTTCCCCGGTGCGGTGGGATTGGTCGGCGAGGATGGGGCCGAGACCACCCTGCGCGAGGAACTGCCGGCCGATCTATCACCGGGGTGGTATCGGCTGCACACGCGTGACGGCCAGGAAGTCACCCTGGTGGCAGCCCCGCCCCGGGTGCCGCAGACACCGGCCACCTGGGGATGGATGCTGCAGCTCTACGGGCTGCGTTCCGGACGATCGTGGGGCATCGGCGATTTGGCGGACCTGCGCGAGTTCATCGAGTGGACCGCGGCCGAACACGGCGCGGGCGCGGTCTTACTCAACCCGCTGAATGCGCCCGGGCCGACGCACCCCGTGCAGCCCTCGCCCTACACGCCGTCCAGCAGACGATTCGCCAATCCGCTGGCGCTGCACATCGAGGACCTCGACGCTTACCGTCGGGCCGACCCCGCGATGCGCGCGGAAGTCGATGCGCTGCGCGTCGCGCCCGATACCGAGCGCGTCGACCACGATCTCGTGTGGGCGGCCAAGCGCTCCGCGCTGGAATTGTTGTGGCGGGCCGAGGGCCGGCCCAGCCCGCTGGACGAACCGGGGTCGTCCACGGGGCTACGCGATTGGGCCACCTACTGCGCGTTGGCCGAGCGCCACGGCGGCCGCTGGCCGCAATGGCCTCAACCTCTACGAGATGTCAACGGACCGGCCGTGATTGCGGCCCGCAGCGAACTGGCGCACCGAATCGCCTTCCACGCGTGGGTTCAGCAGCGTTGCGCGGAGCAACTCCGCGCGGTGCGCGATACCGCGCGCAATGCCGGTATGGCGCTCGGCGTTCTGCACGACCTGCCGGTGGGGGTCGATTCGGACGGGGCTGACGCGTGGGCGCTGGCAGACATGCTGGCGGCCGGGGTGCACGTCGGTGCACCGCCGGACAACTTCACCCCACGCGGCCAGGATTGGGGATTACCGCCATGGCGTCCGGACCGGCTCGCCGCCACCGGATACACCGCGTTGCGAGACATGTTGCGCGCGATAGTCGTTCACGCCGACGGCTTACGGATCGATCACGTCGCCGGCTTGTGGCGGCTGTGGTGGATTCCTCCCGGCGACACCCCCGATCGAGGCACCTATGTGCATTACGACGCCGATGTCATGCTCGCGGTCCTTGCTCTCGAGGCACACCGGGCGGGCGCGACCGTCGTCGGCGAGGACCTGGGCACCGTCGAACCGGAAGTCACCGAAGCACTCGGCGAAAACGGCATGCTGGGTTCTGCCGTGTCCTGGTTTACCCGCGACGAATCAAAGCCCGAACAACCGCTACTGGCCGCATCGGACTGGCCAACGCGGGTGGCCGCCAGCCTCTCCACGCACGACTTACCCACCGCGGCGGGTTTTTTGCGTGGTGAACATGTGCGCGTGCGCGCCGAACTCGATCTGCTCAACGACATACCGGCCGAACAAGCCACGGCCGACAAGGAAAAAGCCGAGTGGCTGGCATTGTTGCGTGCCCACGGGCTATTGCCGGCCGATCCGGACGAAGCCGCGATCATCTCGGCGATGCATCGCTTCTTGGCGGCGACCCCGAGCCGGTTGAAGCTGATCTCGCCGTACGACATCATCGCCGAACCGCGGCAGCCCAACTTGCCTGGCACCATCGACGAATATCCGAATTGGCGGCTGCCCCTGCCGCAGACGCTCGAGCAGCTGCGTGTCGATCCACGAGTGTCCGAGATCGCCACCGTCTTCCAGGCCGCCGCCGAAAGCTGACCCGGGTAGTTCGTCAGTTGGCCTGGCGGCGGCGCAGGTCGATCGAAATGACATCCGCGATGTGCTCGTCGTGCACGCGCTGGTCATGATCGTCCGCGGCCGTCCTGCTGCGGTGGGTGGACCAGCGCACGCTTGCCGCCAATTCGTGGTAATCCCACGCCAAATCGCCGATTTCGCGCTTGGCCCGGCCCACCGCGGTGTGCAGCGCCCCGACGATGCGCCGGACATGCAGCACCGTCACGCCGACGGCCTCAACCGCTATATCCGCAATGCGATTGCGCTCTCGCTCAACCATGACATCCCTCCCAGATGCCTATCGAGTTTAAGGCTCAGTCCTCCGGGTTGTAGCCGAGGTTGGGGCCGAGCCAGCGCTCGGCTTCGGCCAGGGTCCAGCCCTTGCGCTTGGCATAGTCGGCGACCTGGTCCTGAGCCATCCGGCCGATCACGAAGTACTGCGACTGCGGATGCGAGAAATACCAGCCGCTGACGGCGGCACCCGGCCACATCGCCATCGACTCGGTCAGCTCGATGCCGGACCGCTGAGTGACGTCCATCAATTGGAAGAGCGTCACCTTCTCGGTGTGCTCCGGGCAAGCCGGGTAGCCAGGTGCCGGACGGATTCCCCGGTATTTCTCGCCGATCAGGGCCTCGTTGTCCAGCTGCTCGTCCGGCTGGAATCCCCAGAACTCCTTGCGGACCCGCTGGTGCATCCGTTCGGCGAACGCCTCGGCCAGCCGGTCGGCGAGCGACTCCAGCAGGATCGCGCTGTAGTCGTCGTTGGCCGCCTTGAACTCCGCGATCTTGTCACCGCTGCCCAGCCCCGCGGTGACGGCAAAGGCACCGACGTAGTCCCGGTGACCCGTATCTTTGGGGGCGATGTAATCACTGAGCGACCGGTTCGGAATGCCGTCGCGGTGCTCGCCCTGCTGGCGCAGGTTGTGCAACGTGGTCAGCACCTCGGTACGGGTCTCGTCGGTGTAGATCTCGATGTCGTCACCCACCGCGTTGGCCGGGAAGAACCCGATCACGCCATTGGCCGTCAGCCACTTCTCCTTGATCAGGGTGTCGAGCATCTCCTGGGCTTCGTCGTACAGCTTGCGGGCGGCCTCGCCCGAGGTCGGGTTGTTGAGGATGTCGGGGAACCGGCCCTTCATCTCCCAGGCGTTGAAAAACGGCTGCCAGTCGATGTATTCGCGCAACTCGGCAAGGTCGTAGTCCTGAAATTCTCGTATTCCCGCACCGATCGCGGGCACCGGCGGCGTGTAGCCGTCCCACTCGATCGGCGTCCGGTTCGCGCGGGCTTTCTCCAGCGTCAGCATCGGCCGCTCGTTCTTCTGCGAGTGCCGCTCGCGAAGGGCCGCGTAGTCCTTCTCGGTGGCCTCCAGCAGGGCCGGACGCTGCTTGTCGTCGAGCAACGCCGCGGCGACCGGCACCGAGCGCGACGCGTCCTTGACCCAGACCACCGGACCGCTGCGACGCGGCGACACCTTCACGGCCGTGTGGGCGCGCGAGGTGGTCGCGCCCCCGATCAGCAGCGGAATTTCCAGCCCCTCGCGTTCCATCTCGACGGCGAAGTTGACCATCTCGTCCAACGACGGGGTGATCAGCCCGGACAACCCGATGATGTCGGCCCCGTGCTCCTTCGCCGCGGCCAGGATCTTCTCGGCGGGCACCATGACACCGAGGTCGATCACTTCGAAGTTGTTGCACTGCAGGACAACTCCGACGATGTTCTTGCCGATGTCGTGGACGTCGCCCTTTACGGTCGCCATGATGATCGTGCCGTTGGTGTCCTTACCGGCGGCCGCGCCGGAGGTGACCTTCTCCTCCTCGATGAACGGCAGCAGGTACGCCACGGCCTTCTTCATCACCCGGGCCGACTTCACCACCTGGGGCAGGAACATCTTGCCCGAGCCGAACAGGTCGCCGACGACGTTCATGCCGTCCATCAGCGGGCCCTCGATCACCTCGATCGGGCGGCCACCCGCGGCGGCGATCTCGGCCCGCAGTTCCTCGGTGTCCTCGTCGACGTGGGCGTCGATGCCCTTGACCAGCGCGTGGGTGATCCGCTCGCGGACCGGCAAGTTGCGCCACTCGGCCACCGCCGCTTCGTCGGACTTCTCCGTGCTGTTGAACCGCTCGGCAATCTCGAGAAGCCGCTCGGCCGCGTCCTCGCGTCGGTTCAGCACCACGTCCTCGATGCGCTCGCGCAGCTCGGGGTCGATGGAGTCGTAGGGCACCAGCGCACCGGCGTTGACGATGCCCATGTCCAGGCCGGCCTTGATCGCGTGGAACAGGAACACCGCGTGGATCGCCTCGCGGACGGGGTTGTTGCCCCGGAACGAGAACGACACGTTCGAGATACCGCCGGAGATGTGCACCCCGGGCAGGTTCTCCTTGATCCACGCGCAGGCCTCGATGAAGTCGATGCCGTAGGTCGCGTGCTCTTCGATACCGGTGGCCAGCGCGAAGCAGTTCGGGTCGAAGATGATGTCCTCGGGCGGGAAGCCGACCTCCTCGGTCAGGATCCGGTAGGCACGCCCGCAGATCTCCTTGCGGCGCTCCAGGTTGTCGGCCTGCCCCTGCTCGTCGAAGGCCATCACGACGACGGCGGCACCATACTTGCGGCACAGCCGTGCTTCGCGGATAAACTTCTCCTCGCCCTCCTTCATGGAGATCGAGTTGACGATCGGCTTGCCCTGCACGTTCTTCAGGCCCGCCTCGATGACCTCCCACTTGGAGGAGTCGATCATCACCGGGACGCGGCTGATGTCGGGCTCGGCCGCGATCAACTTGGTGAACCGGTCCATCGCGGCGACGCCGTCGATCATGCCCTCGTCCATGTTGATGTCGATGACCTGCGCGCCGACCTCGACCTGCTGCAGGGCGACCGACAGCGCGGTGTCGTAGTCCTCGGCCTTGATCAGGTTGCGGAATCGCGCCGACCCGGTGATGTTGGTGCGCTCACCGATGTTGACGAACAGGGAGTCGTCGGTGATGTTGAGCGGCTCCAGCCCCGAGAGCCGGGTGGCCACCGGGATCTCCGGCAACTCGCGCGGCGCTTTGCCCTCGACGACCTTGGCGATTTCGGCGATGTGCGGCGGCGCCGTTCCGCAGCAGCCGCCGACCAGGTTGACCAGGCCGGCCTCGGCGAAGTCGGCGATGTAGGAGGCCTGCCGCTCCGGGGACTCGTCGTACTCGCCAAAGGCGTTGGGCAGACCGGCATTCGGGTAGCAGGACACGAAGGTGTCCGCGATCCGCGACACCTCGGCGATGTAGGGCCTCATCTCCGGTGCACCCAGTGCGCAGTTGAGGCCCACCGCGATCGGCTTCGCGTGCCTGATCGCGTTCCAGAACGCCTCGGTGACCTGACCGGACAACGTCCGCCCGGATGCGTCGGTGATGGTGCCCGAGATGATCAACGGCCAGCGGCGGCCGCGCTCCTCGAACAGCGTCTCGACGGCGAACACCGCCGCCTTGGCGTTCAGCGAGTCGAAGATCGTCTCGATGATCAGCAGGTCGGCACCGCCGTCGACCAGGCCGTTGACAGCCTCGAGGTAAGCCGCGACCAGCTGGTCGTAGGAGACGTTGCGGGCGCCGGGGTCGTTGACGTCCGGCGAGATCGACGCGGTCCGGGTCGTCGGTCCGATGGCGCCGGCGACGTAGCGCGGCTTGTCCGGGGTGCTGTACTCGTCGGCGGCCTTACGGGCCAGGGCGGCGCCGGCGTAATTCAGCTCGTAGGCCAGGTCGGCCATGTCGTAGTCGGAGAGCGAGATCGCGTTCGCGTTGAAGGTGTTGGTCTCGAGGATGTCGGCGCCGGCCTCGAGGTATTCGCGGTGGATCCCCTCGATGATCTGCGGCTGCGTCAGGGTGAGCAGGTCGTTGTTGCCCTGAAGGGCGGTCGGCCATTCGGTGAAGCGGTCGCCGCGGTAGCCGGCCTCGTCCGGGCGGTCGCGCTGGATCGCCGTGCCCATCGCGCCGTCGATCACCATGATCCGCTGGCGCAGCGCCGTCGTCAGTTCGTCGGTGCAGTCGGGGCGGATGTTCGGCGCGAAGGTTTTCGACACCGTGCTCGATTCGGAGGCGCTCACGTACGTTCCTTCCATAGCGGAAGGCGTCCTTGACTCTGCCGAGCGTGGCGGCTACCGGCAGGAACCGGCAAACCGTTGCAACGCCTCTCGACCAGAAAAGTCTACGTCCTCCCCCGACGTCTGGACGCCCAGCTCGATCAGACCCACTCGGTGCTCGCGGATCGTGTCGGCAGTGTAGTAATTACCAATGGTAACCAGTTTGCTGCCGAGCGTATTTCGTGTCGACCGCGTCGGGCAGGCCCGTGACGCCGTCGTGTGCGCTGGTAGCAACCACGCCACAAGGATAGTCGGCCTATGCAATACCGAGGTGCGCCGGCCGCCCGCGCGGCTGGGAATCGTCGCGGGGCGGGCAGGCCTTAGGCTGATTCTGTGACTCCGCCGGATCGTGGCCCGGAAGCATCAGCGCTCCCCGACCTCCACAACACGATTGTTGTGGCGGCGTTCGAGGGCTGGAATGACGCCGGTGACGCGGCCAGCGACGCGTTGGAGCACCTCGACGCGATCTGGGAAGCCCACCCGATCGTGGAGATCGACGACGAGGCGTACTACGACTACCAGGTGAACCGCCCGGTCATCCGTCAGGTCGACGGGGTGACCCGCGAACTGGTGTGGCCGGCGATGCGGATCACCCACTGCCGGCCACCGGGCAGCGACCGCGACATCGTTCTGATGCACGGCGTGGAGCCCAACATGCGCTGGCGCACGTTCTGTGCCGAGCTGGTGGCCATCGCCGACAAGCTCAACGTCGACACGGTGGTGATCCTCGGTGCGCTACTGGCCGACACCCCGCACACGCGGCCCGTCCCCGTTTCGGGCGCCGCCTACTCCCCCGAGTCGGCGGAACGTTTCGGCCTGCAGGAGACCCGCTACGAAGGTCCGACCGGGATCGCCGGGGTCTTCCAGGACGCTTGCGTGGCCGCCGGGATCCCGGCGGTGACGTTCTGGGCCGCGGTGCCGCACTACGTGTCGCACCCGCCGAACCCGAAGGCGACGGTGGCGCTGCTGCGCCGGGTCGAAGACGTGCTCGATATCGAGGTTCCGCTGGCCGATCTGCCCGCCCAGGCCGAGGAGTGGGAGCTGGCGGTCACCGAGATGGCCACCGAGGACGAGGACTTGGCCGAATACGTGCTGTCGCTCGAGCAGCGCGGCGACGCCGAGGTCGATGTGAACGAAGCCCTGGGCAAGATCGACGGCGATGCGCTTGCCGCCGAGTTCGAGCGCTACCTGCGCCGCCGCCGCCCCGGATTCGGGAAGTAATCGACGGGCCTGTCCTGTTGCCGTCGGCGGCCGACTGCGAAAAAATCGCGGGCACCAACCGGATCAACAATCCCCGGTCTTGGCGATTCGGGGCCGCGCCGCAGGTTGGGCGAACGACGACGATGGGACCTCGATGACCGCCCTGCCTGACACGCCGCAACCCGACGTCCCGCCGGCCACTCTCAACGAGGAAGCCGGCTACCACAAAGGGCTCAAACCCCGCCAGCTGCAGATGATCGCGATCGGCGGCGCGATCGGAACCGGCTTGTTCCTGGGCGCCGGCGGACGCCTGGCCAACGCCGGGCCCGGGCTGTTCATCGTCTACGGGGTGTGCGGCGTCTTCGTCTTCCTGATCCTGCGCGCATTGGGCGAGCTGGTACTGCACCGTCCGTCGTCGGGTTCGTTCGTGTCCTATGCGCGCGAATTCTTCGGCGAGAAGGCCGCCTACGTCGTGGGCTGGATGTACTTCCTGAACTGGGCGATGACGTCGATCGTCGACACCACCGCGATCGCCACCTACCTGCGCCACTGGACGACGTTCGCGGTGGTCCCCCAATGGGTTCTCGCGCTGATCGCCCTCGTGGTGGTGTTGTCGATGAACCTGATCTCCGTCGAGTGGTTCGGCGAGCTCGAATTCTGGGCGGCGCTGATCAAGGTGTTCGCGCTCGTCGCCTTTCTGATCATCGCACTTGTGTTCCTGGCCGGGCGCTTTCAGATCCAGGGCCACGACACCGGGACCGGCATCTGGGACGACCATGGCGGTCTGTTCCCGACCGGTGCGATAGCCCTGTTGGTGACGACCTCAGGGGTGGTATTCGCTTATGCCGCAGTCGAATTGGTCGGCATTGCCGCCGGCGAGACCGCCGAGCCGGAGAAGATCATGCCGCGGGCGATCAACTCGGTGATCGCCCGAGTCGCGGTGTTTTACGTCGGTTCGGTCGCCCTGCTGGGGGTGATGTTGCCCTACACCGCATTCAAAGCCGGGGAGAGCCCGTTCGTCACGTTCTTCTCCAGCATCGGCTTCCACGGTGCCGGCGACTTGATGAACATCGTGGTGCTCACCGCGGCGCTGTCCAGCCTCAACGCTGGACTTTATTCGACCGGCCGCGTCATGCACTCGCTGGCGATGAGCGGCAGCGGCCCTAAGTTCGCGAAACGGATGACTAGCCGTGGCGTGCCGTTCGGCGGTATCGCGATGACCGCTGTCATCTGTCTTTTCGGCGTCGCGCTCAACGCCTTCAATCCCGGTAAAGCCTTCGAGATCGTGCTGCACAGCGCCTCGTTGGGCATCGTCGCGTCCTGGGCGATGATCGTGTTGTGTCAGCTCCGGTTCTACCAGCAGACCCAGGCCGGAATCCTGGAGCGCCCTCGCTTCCGGATGCCGCTCACCCCGTACAGCGGCTATCTCACCTTGGTGTTCCTGGTCTGCGTCGTGGTGCTGATGGCCTTCGACAAACCGGTCGGCATCTTCACCGTCGGCTCGTTGCTGGTGATCGGTCCGGCGCTGGTCGTGGGTTGGTTCGTAGTGCGCAAGCGGGTCGCCGCGACCACGACGCGCTGGTGAGCGGGCGCTAGGGCTGGCCCAGCTCCTGGTTGTAGGCGCTGGTGGAACGGCCGAGCGCGGCAACCTCGGCGTCCATCTGGGGCATCAGTTCCGCGGTGGTTCGGCGAATCGGCAGTTCGCCGGCGCGAGTGGACAGCACCGGCTTGAGCCAGCGGAACGCGGCCACCCAGCCCGGGCAGTAGACCCGGTCCTTGCGCCCCTCGATGCCTCTGACGAAGGTGGTCGCGCAACTGTCCACGTCGGTGGTCGTGTTCAACGGCCAGGGCAGTTTCCTGAGCAGGGTGGTGAACGCGGGCAGGTCGGCCTTGGTGTCGCGGACCAGAGCCGTGTCGATCCACGACATGTGCGCCACCCCGATGCCGACGCCGCGGTAACCCACCTCGAGTCGCAGCGCGTGGGCGAAGTGCTCGGTGCCGGCCTTCGACATGTCGTAGGACGCCATTCCCGGGGCCGCCGCGAACGCCGCCAGCGACGACACGATCAGCAGGTAACCACGCCGCTCAATCAACGCGGGCAGCGCGGCGCGCGCGGTGTGAAAGACGCCGAGCAGGTTGACGTCGAGCACCCGCTTGAATGCCTCCGGGTCGACCTGCAGCACCGAGCCGTAGCTGGCGATCCCGGCGTTGGCCACGGCAACGTCGAGCCCGCCGAAGCGTTGCACGCCGGCCTCGACGGCGGCCTGCATGGTGGGCAGGTCACGCACGTCGGCGACGGCCGTCAGCACGTGCTCGTCGCCACCGAGTTCGGCGGCCAGGGTGTCCAGCGCGGCCTTGTCGAGATCGGTCAGGACGAGTTTGGCGCCCTTGCCACGCAGCCGGCGGGCGACCTCGGCGCCGATTCCTCTTGCGCCCCCGGTGATGAGAACGACTTTGCCCTGTAGCGATGTCATGGCCGTCAACTACCTTTCACAGTTCCACGCCGAGCAGCGCGTCGATCGCGGTGGCCACCAACTTTGGCGCAGCCTCGTCGTGTCCGCCGTACTCGAGCGCGTCGGTGGTCCAACCATCAAGTGCCGCAATCGCTTTGGGAGTATCGAGGTCGTCGGCCAGGTACTTGCGCACCCGGGCGATGACGTCGGTGGCATCCGGGCCGGCGGGCAACGTCGTCGCGGTGCGCCAGCGCTGCAACCGCGCGGCGGACTCGTCGAGCAGCTGCTGGCTCCAGGAGCGGTCCGCGCGGTAATGCCCGGCCAGCAGACCGAGCCGAATGGCGGCCGGCGGGGCGCCCTGCGCGCGCAGCACCGACACCAGCACCAGGTTGCCGCGGCTCTTCGACATCTTGTGCCCGTCCCAGCCGATCATCCCGGCATGCACATAGTGCCGGGCGAATCGCCTTTCTCCCCTTACACATTCGGCGTGCGCGGCGGTGAATTCGTGGTGCGGGAAGATCAGGTCGCGGCCGCCACCCTGAATGTCGATGCCACTGCCGATGCGGCTGAGTGCGATCGCCGCGCACTCGACGTGCCAACCGGGCCGCCCGGCGCCGAACGGTGACGGCCAGCTGGGTTCGCCCGGCCGCTCGGCCTTCCACAACAGCGCGTCGAGTTGGTCGGACTTGCCGGTGCGGTCCGGGTCGCCGCCGCGCTCGGCGAACAGCCGCAGCATGGTGTCGCGGTCATAGCCCGACTCGTAGCCGAACTGCGGCGTGGCATCCGCCCGGTAGTAGACGTCCGGATATTCCCCGATTTCGGGGTCGACGACGTAGGCCGCCCCCGACGCCAGCATCTTTTCGACGAGCTCCACGACTTCGGGAATGGCTTCGGTGGCGCCGACATACTCGCGCGGCGGCAGCACCCGCAGCGCGGTCATGTCCTCGCGGAACAGCTGCACCTCACGATCGCCGAGCTCACGCCAGTCGATGCCGTCGCGCGCGGCCCGCTCGAACAGCGGGTCGTCGACGTCGGTGACGTTCTGCACGTAGTGCACGTCGTGCCCGAGATCAAGCCACAGCCGGTGAATCAGGTCGAAGGCGAGATAGGTGGCCGCGTGGCCCAGATGCGTGGCGTCGTACGGGGTGATCCCGCAGACGTACATGGTGGCGACTGAACCAGGACCGGACCCGGCCGCCACCGGGCGGACCTGGCGGTCGGAAGTGTCGTAAAGCCGTAGCTCCGGGCCGCGTCCGGGCAGCACCGGAACCTGTGCGGGAGACCACGACTGCATGCTGTCGACTTTAGGCCCGGTGACGATGCGGCCCGCGCAGCGGGCCGTTGTGGGGGTACCTCCCAGCCGCGCTGCGGCGAGGGGGCGAGGCGGGCAATCGGGCCGGCCCGGTGACGATGCGGCCCGCGCAGCGGGCCGTTGTGGGGGTACTTCCCAGCCGCGCTGCGGCGAGGGGGCGAGGCGGGCAATCGGGCCGGGCCGGTGGTCAGCGCCACGCGTCGCGGATGGCGCCGAGCAGGATCGGTGCCACCTCCGCGCGACACATCACGAAGTCGGGCAGGTATGGGTCTTCCTGGTTGTAGCGCATCGGCGAGCCGTCCAGCCGCGACGCGTGCATACCCGCCGCCATCACCACCCCGGCCGGCGCCGCCGAATCCCACTCCCATTGACCGCCGGCGTGCAGGTAGGCGTCGACGTCGCCGTCGATGATGGCCATCGCCTTGGCGCCCGCCGAACCGATCCCCACCGGCTGGATCGCCAGCGACTGCCGGATGCGGTGCAGCACGGCCGGCGGCCGGGTCGCGCTGACGGCGATGCGCAGTGTGTGCGGAATCCCGACCCGCGCCTGGCTGCCGTCCACGGTGTCGCTGCGATACACGACGTTGTCGCGCGCGGGCAAAGAGACTGCCGCATCGGTGATTTCGCGCCGGCCATCGACGGGACGCTGCCACAGCGCGATATGTACCGCCCAGTCGTCACGCCCCGGGGTGGAGAACTCGCGGGTGCCGTCGACCGGGTCGATGATCCACACCCGGTCGTGCTGGAGCCGCTTGAGATCGTCGTAGGCTTCCTCGCTGAGCACGGCATCGTCGGGACGCTCGGCCCGCAGCCGGCGCAGGATCAGCTCGTTGGCCAGGCTGTCACCCGCGTCGCCGAGCATCCACGGATGACCGAAGCCGACCTCCTCGCGGACTTTCAGCAGCAGCTCCCCCGCGTCGGCGGCGAGATCGGCGGCCAATTCGGCGTCCGTCATCTCCGCCGATTGGTCGTGGGAGGCCGGGCTCACCGTCTCAGTATCGCCGACGGCGATGCCGGAGCCTAAAAGGCTGGCCAGGGAATGGGGCGATGCCGGTTGGGGACGGGCATCACGGGGTTGTCCAGCAGCGCGTGCGCCCGCATGCCCAACGCCGCGATCTCGGTTCGGCTGATCTGCCCGGCCAGCGCGTCGCCGAATTCGCCGCCCAGCACGTCGCACAGGCCGGCGATGGCCTGGCACGTCTGATCGTCGATCGGCTTGCCGGCCCAGCCCCACAGCACCGTGCGCAACTTGTTCTCGACGTGCAGGGACACGCCGTGGTCGACGCCGTAGATGTGGCCCTCGAGGTCACGCAGGACGTGGCCGCCCTTGCGATCGGCGTTGTTGATCAGCACGTCGAACACCGCCATCCGCCACAGCCGAATGTCGTCGGCGTGCATCAGGATGACCTCGTCGCCGCGGTAATCCTGGGCGCGCAGCACCGGCAGATAACCCGGCTGCTGGCGGCCGGCGGGAAACAGGTCCACCAGATCCGGCCCCGGCCGCGGATCGCTGTCCACCTCGTCGCCCGGCTGCTTCACCCACAGCTGCAGCATGCCCGGTCCCGCCGGACCATGACGAATGATGGTGTAGGGCACCAGGTTCCAGCCCAGCTGCGCCGACACCTGGTACGCGGCAAGCTCGCGGCCGGCCAGCGTCCCGTCCGGGAAGTCCCACAGCGGCTGCTCACCGGAGATGGGCTTGTAGACGCAGTGCACGCTGGACTCGCCCAACGTGGCCTCGCACAGGAAGGTGGCGTTGCTGGCCGAGCGGATCCGTCCGAGAACCGTCAGCTCGCCGTCCCGCAAGACCTCTCGATCGTCATTCTTGTTATTCAGGCGGGTCATCGCTCGACCCGAGCAGCGCGCCGCGCTTGTATCCGTTCGTGCGCGCGCAAATGTGGCCCTCTGGGTCCAGCGGTTCGTCGCACAGGGGGCAGGGCGGCCGTCCCGCCGAAATCACGCGAGTGGAACGGGTGGCGAACTGCCGTGCCGATTCGGGGGTCAAGAACACGCGCACCGCGTCCGGGCCCTCGTCGGTGTCGTCGAGCACCACCGAGGCGTCGAACTCGGCGTCGGTGACGGCCAGCAGTTCGACCACGACCGTCTGGGCCTCCGAGTCCCAGCCCAGGCCCATGGTCCCGACCCGGAACTCCGCGTCGACGGGCGTGATGAGCGGGTTGAGGTCGTCCACCTCGGACGGTTCCGGCGGCACCGGCGTGCCGAACCGGCGGTTCACCTCGAGCAGCAGCGCACCGATGCGTTCGGCGAGCACCGCGACCTGTTGCTTCTCCAGGACGACCGACACGACCCGGGAATCGCCCACCGCCTGGATGTAGAACGTCCGATTTCCGGGCTGACCGACGGTCCCGGCCACGAAGCGGTCGGGAGTGCGGAATACATGGATTGCGCGAGCCATGGCACCTCCAAAATACCGGCTGTTGCCGTCGCAGGGCGATTCGATTCGGTTGCAGCAACCGACTTAGTCAGTGGATCCCCCGACGACCGCGTCGCTCGACGGCTCCGGGTCGGCCGGTTGTTGTTGCGGCTCTTCTGATTTGTCGCCCTCGTCGCCCATCTTGGCCGGCGGACCGGCCCGCAGCGCCGCCGCCAGCCGTCCACCGGTGTGGTTGACGTGTAACACGAACGGTCGCAACGGGGTGTACCGGATGACGCTCACCGACGCCGGATCGGCGGTGACGCGCTGGAAGCCGTCCAGATGCATGCCGTACGCGTCGGCGATCAACGACTTGATGACATCACCGTGAGTGCAAGCCACCCACAGCGCGTCACCGCCGTGCTCCTCGCTGAGCCGCCGGTCGTGTTCCCGCACCGCGGCCACCGCGCGCGTCTGCACCTGGGCCAACCCCTCGCCGCCAGGAAACACCGCCGCGCTGGGGTGCGCCTGCACGACCCGCCACAGCGGCTCCTTGCCCAGCTCGCCGATCTTGCGGCCGGTCCACTCGCCATAGTCCACCTCGGCCAGCCGGTCCTCGACGAACGGCTCCAGGCACAGCGACCCGGCCAGCGGCGCGACCGTGTTCCGGCAGCGCAGCAGCGGCGAGGTGATCACCGCACGGATCGGCAGGTCGCCGATCCGGTCGATCAGGCCCACCGCCTGCTCGCGGCCCTTGTCGTCGAGGTCGACGCCCTCGGAACGGCCGGCCAGGACGCCCGCGGTGTTCGAGGTCGAACGACCGTGGCGCAACAGGATCACCGTCACGTCGCGGCCACCGTTTGTGTCACGACGACGACCGTACCCGCTGCGAATCGCCGGGCTGGGAAGTGACTAGCGAGACACGGGGACCGCGGCGGCGACCGAGTCGCGCACCGCCGCGGTCAAACTGCGCTCGTCGGTGAGGTCGATGTCAACCAGACCGCGCACCGCCGTCGCGACCACGTCCTCGGCCTGCGGAACGGGCCCGGCAAGGCACGGCCGGTAAATTTCGACGACGAGCGAGCGATGCTCGATGTGGAACGAAAAACTGCGTCCGTCACCAACTTGTCCATACCCGCTGGCAAAGATGCCCGTCGAAATGTCTTCGACAGCAAACTCTTTGTCTGCGGTATGCCGGTCGGCGATGACGGTCATAGTCCGACCATACCTCTCCAGTACGGGCGCATGTCGGCAACATCGCCCTATTGGATGCGGAGCCGTTCCTTAGAATTTGTATTCCATGTCCACCGATTCAAGGTTGGTTGTTGCTATCACGTCGTGAGGCCAAGAAACGGACAGCTCAACGATCTTTTGTTGGCCTGATCACTTTGCTGGCATTGGTCGCTGGCTGTTCATCCAATCCGCTCGAGCGCGCGGGGCCGACCATCGAATCCGCGTATCCCGCCCAGTCACCGCCGGTGTCGCAGAATCCGGCCGGCACGGTGTGGCCGCTGGCCGCTCACGCCGCGGCGAGCGTCTTCGACGACGGCACCCGGCAGCTGGCGGTGCTGATCCCCGGCGCCGATCCGGCAGCGCCCGCCGGTGTCGCGGTGTTCGGCCCAGGGCAGCTCGCGCCGCGGGTGATCGCGCTGCCGGGCCCGGCGACCGCGCTGACCAGCGACGGCCACGGCAATGCCTACCTCGCCGCCCGCGGCGGCTACGTCGTGCTGGACCTGACGGGCGGCCACGCCAGGCAGGTCAATGTCGCCGATTCAGCCGGGGTGGACTTCACCGCGATCGCGCGCCGAGCCGACGGCAAGGTGATGCTGGGCAGCGTTGACGGTGCGGTGTACACCGTGGGCTCACCGAGCGGGGGCACTGCGCCGGTACAGAACCGGACGAAGATCTTCGCCCGGGTTGACGGGCTTGTGACACAGGGAAATACGACGGTGGTGCTGGATCGTGGACAGACCTCGGTGACGACGATCGGCCCCGACGGCCGTGTCGCACAGTCGCTGCGGGCCGGCGCGGGTGCGACCACGATGATCGCCGATCCGGCGGGGCGGGTCCTGGTGGCCGACACCCGCGGCGACGAACTGCTGGTATACGGCGTCGACCCGCTGATCCTGCGGCAGGCCTACCCGGTGCGGCAGGCCCCGTACGGACTGGCCGGTTCTCGGGATTTGGCCTGGGTGTCACAAACCGCATCGAATACGGTTATTGGTTACGATTTAGCAACCGGAATTCCCGTCGAAAAGGTGCGTTACCCAACTGTGCAGCAACCCAACTCGTTGGCCTTTGACGAGGCGTCGGACACCTTGTACGTGGTGTCGGGGTCCGGTGCGGGAGTCCAGGTCATCGAGCGCGCGGCGGGCACGCGTTGACGGCGCCGCGGTGGAGTCGCCTGCCCGCCGGCTGGGTCTCGGACATGTCCGACGACTACGAATGGGTGCCGTTGCGCCTGCCCCCCGAGGTGACCCGGCTCAGTGCCTCCATCCGGCTGTCCATCGAGGCCGAATACCGTGGCTGGGAGCTCACCCGGGTGCGGCTGTATAACGACGGCAGCAGACGGGTGTTGTTACGCCGCAAGAAAACACGTGTCAGCGACCGACGGCCCGATCAGCCGGAACTGTGACGGTGGACAACGGTCTGTACGGTCTGCTGCGCCGCCTGTTCTTCTTGATCCCGCCCGAGCGGATTCACACGCTGGTCTTCGCCGCGCTGCGCGCCGCGACCGGCGTAGGGGTGCCGCGCCGGCTGCTGCACCGGCTGCTGGGCCCGACGGATCCGGTGTTGGCCAGCACGGTGTTCGGTGTGCGCTTCCCCGCGCCGCTGGGGCTGGCCGCCGGCTTCGACAAGGACGGCATGGGGCTGCGCACCTGGGGCGCCTTGGGTTTCGGGTACGCCGAGGTCGGCACCGTGACCGCGCACCCGCAACCGGGCAACCCGGCGCCGCGCCTGTTCCGGTTGCCAGCGGATCGGGCGCTGCTGAACCGGATGGGTTTCAACAATCACGGTGCCGGCGAGCTGGCCACCCGGCTGGCCCGCCATCGGCCGGACGTGCCGATCGGGGTGAACATCGGCAAGACCAAGGCCACGCCGCCCGCCGATGCCGTCGACGACTACCGGGCCAGCGCGCGGCTGGTCGGCCCGCTGGCGTCGTATCTGGTGGTCAACGTCAGCTCGCCGAACACGCCGGGGCTGCGTGATCTGCAGGCAGTCGAATCGTTGCGGCCCATCCTGGCCGCGGTCCTCGCCGAGACGTCGGTGCCGGTGCTGGTCAAGATCGCCCCGGATGTCAGCGATTCCGACGTCGACGACATCGCGGACCTGGCCGTCGAGCTGGGACTGGCCGGCATCGTCGCGACCAACACCACGGTGTCGCGCGAGGGTCTGCGCACCCCGGGTGTCGACGAGCTGGGGCCCGGCGGCATCTCCGGGCCGCCGGTGGCACACCGTGCGGTCGAGATACTGCGCCGGCTCTACCGCCGGGTCGGCGGTCGGCTGGTGCTGATCAGCGTCGGCGGTATCGAGACCGCCGACGACGCGTGGCAGCGCATCACCGCGGGCGCCTCACTGCTGCAGGGCTATACCGGCTTCGTCTACGGGGGTGGCTTGTGGCCCAAGCACATTCACGACGGCATCGCGAGGCGGCTGCACGACGGCGGGTTCGCCTCACTGAGCGACGCGGTCGGGTCGGCGGCGGGCTAGCGCGACCTAGGCCGCCCCGGGCCTTTCGCCGGCTCGCAGATCTCCGGCAGATTCGCTGTCTCAGCCCGGCGATCGCTGTATGGTGGCCGCACCACAATCGATCCTCCTGAGGAGGCTTGCGGTGCGATTCAACCGATTGACGATTGTCGGAACGACTGGCATAGCAGTGGTCATCGCGGGCTGCTTCGGTGGCACGGCGAACGGCGAGCCGCCCGACACCGCGACGTGTTACGACCTTGGCAGCGCTAAGGACAACCTCATGGTCGCGTCGAAACCGGAGACCGCCCGTAAGGCTGCCGACACGCTGGAGCATTACAGCCCGCCCGACGCGGTCAAAGCCGCGATCGAGCATTTCGTCACCACGGTCGGCGCCCAACCCAGCGATCCCACTCTCGACGCCAATCGCAGTTCAATTGCCAACTGGCTCAAGCAAATATGCCCTATGCTGAACACTTACTGAAGGTACTCGGCGACGAAATCGACTGTGCGGCGCTGCCATTCACGGTACGGCCGCATCATCGAATGACCTGCACCCGCGATGCCCACCCATTGGGCGTCCAGACCGCGCTGACGGGCTCGTAACGTTTGGATCCTCGAGGCTTCGGGGTCGGTGCGGGTGTCGGCGGTGCCGTGTACCACCAGCAGCCGGGTCGACGGCGGAATCAGGTCGCCGTCGTCGCGGGGCCAATACGGTGCCAGCGCGACCACCGCACCGACCTGTCCGCCGGCGGCGAGCCGGGTCGCGACTCGACCACCCATCGAATGGCCAACCAGCACAATGCTTTTCGCGTCGAAACGATCCCGAACGACGTCAAGTACCGCGGTGGCGTCGGCGACCGCGTCGTAGCTCGGACTGTTCCAGCCGCGCAGTCGGTACTGCACGCGTCGCACCTCGACGTCGCGGCCCAGCCGCCATCGCAGGGCGGCAACGACCAACATCATCCGGACGTTGGCCAGCTGCCACCACCGCGACGCCTCGTCGCTGCGCACCCGCCCACCCGGGAGGACGAGCACACACGCGCGAGGTTTCACCTACTGCTGTTCGTAGGTGCCGTGGATGTAGGCCCGCGCGATCGCGTGCTGGAACAGGTTGAAGCCGAGGAACGCCGGGCTCGCGTCCTCGGAGAGGTCGAGCTTGTCGACGTCGACGGCATGCACCGCGATGTAGTAGCGATGCGGACCGTGTCCGGGCGGCGGCGCGGCTCCGATGAAGCGCCGCATGCCGGCGTCGTTGACCAGTTGCTGTGCGCCGCCGGGCAGCTCGCGCCCGTCCCCGGCGTCCTCGGGCAGCTCGGTGACATCGGCCGGCAGGTTGGCCACGGCCCAGTGCCAGAACCCAGACAGCGTCGGCGCGTCGGGGTCATAGACGGTGACCGCGAAGCTGCGCGTCTCCGCGGGGAATCCCGACCAGCTCAGCTGCGGGCTCACGTCTTCTCCTCCGGCGCCCATGATGCCGCTGACCTGCGGCATGGCCAGCGGTTGACCGTCGGTGATCGAGGTCGAGGTCACGGTGAATGTCGGTAGCTTCGGCAGCGCCTCATACGGGTCGGGCTTCACGCTCATGGCGATCCTCTCGTGTCGGTTCGTTCTAACAGTGGGTCAGGAAGTGGGCCAGCACGTCGGTGCCGAACCGCAGCGCGTCGACGGGTACCCGCTCATCGACGCCGTGGAACAGTGAAGCGAAATCCAATTCCGGCGGCAACCGCAGCGGCGCGAAGCCGAAGCAACGAATTCCTATGCGCGCGAAGGCTTTCGCATCGGTACCACCGGAGAGCATATAGGGCACGATGCGGCCGTCCGGGTCGACCGCCAGCACTGCGGCGTTCATCGCGTCGACCAGATCCCCGTCGAAAGTGGTCTCGTAGGAAGGCAAGTCCCGGATCCACTCCCGCGTCACGTCCGGGCCGAGCAACCCGTCGATCTCCGCCTCGAACGCGGCCTGCCGGCCGGGTAGCACGCGGCAGTCGATCACCGCCTCGGCGCTGCCGGGGATCACATTGGCCTTGTACCCCGCCTTCAGCATCGTCGGGTTGGCGGTATCGCGCACGATCGCCTTCAGCATGCGAGCCATCGGGCCGAGTTTTTCGATCACGCCCTCCAGATCGCCGGAGTCGGTGTCGAAGGTCAGGCCGGTCTCGTCACTGATGGCGGCCAGGAACTCGACCACGGTGTCGGTCATTACCAGCGGAAACTGGTGCCGGCCAATCCGGGCAACGGCCTCGGAAAGCAGCGTGACCGCGTTGCGGTCGTTGGCCATCGAGCCGTGCCCGGCCTGGCCCCGGGCGGTCAGCTTCATCCACTGGATGCCCTTCTCGGCCGTCTCGATCAGATACAGCCGGCGTTCACCGCCGTCACGACGCGGCACGGTCAGCGAGAACCCGCCCACCTCGCCGATCGCCTCGGTGACACCCTCGAACAGCTCCGGGCGGTTGTCGACCAGCCAGTGTGACCCGTACTTGCCACCGTGCTCCTCATCGGCCACGAACGCGAACACCAAATCGCGTGGCGGCACGATGCCGGCCTGCTTCAACTGGCGGGCGACGACGATCATCATGCCGACCATGTCTTTCATGTCGACCGCGCCGCGGCCCCAGACATAGCCGTCCTCGACCGCGCCGGAAAACGGATGCACGCTCCAATCGGCGGGTTCGGCCGGCACGACGTCGAGATGCCCATGGATCAGCAGTGCGCCGCGTGCGCTGTCGGCGCCCTTGAGGCGGACGAACACATTGCCCCGCCCCGGGGCGCCGGATTCGAGGTATTGGGGCTGGTAGCCGACCTCCGCGAGCTGTTCGGCAACCCAGTGGGCGCATTCGGCCTCGCCCTGTGTGGTCTCGGGGTCACCGGTGTTGGTGGTGTCGAACCGGATCAGCCGGCTGACGACTTCGACCACATCGTCGCTCGGATGGTTGGGAACTCCGTTCTCAACTGTCACAACCACCTTTCCTACCACTGCCGAGGATGCCCGGCTCAGGCAGCGGAACCCAGGCGGTCCGCGGACGGGCTGGGCACGCCGCGAGCCTCCGCTAGTACCCAAGGGGGGTATGGTATTTTCTGCGGATGCGGAGACTAGCGATCGTGGTGGCCGTGACCGTTCTCGGAGCCGCCGTCCTGGGGCTGGTTGAGGTGGCTACCGCCGCTCCCGGACGCGCCCAAGTCGCCGGGCGTGCGATAGAGGGTCATCAGGGCGGTTGTCTGCCCTGTCGCGTACGCCACCACCACCGCTAGCTCGCCGTCGATTCACACCGCCGTCGGCGAGCTAAGTTGGGCCGGTGCGGGCCGATCCGCTAGCCTTAGCTGCCAACTCTCGTTGGTCTGGTCCGAGTGGCGGAATGGCAGACGCGCTAGCTTGAGGTGCTAGTGCCCTACTAATGGGCGTGGGGGTTCAAGTCCCCCCTCGGACACGTCCGGCGACACGACTTAAGTCGGCAGTCGCCGTGACTCGCTGAAGATGCGGGTCGTAGTCGAGGCGCAGGCCCAGGCTTGCGTATACCTGAGCGCGTTCCGCCCCGGTTGCCTCACCAAGCACTGCTGACAGCCCGCCCAATTCCTCAACCAACTCGCTGATTTGTGCGGCAGTCATGACGCGAGGTCGCTCCGCTTGCTCAAGACGGACCTTCAGCTCGTCGCGCTCGGCGGTGCGGCGGCGCAATGCAACAGTCAAATCCTCAACGGCCACACCAGACTCCACGGCGGTAACCAGAGCAGCAACCTTCGCATTCGCCTCGCTGAGCTGGCGCCGCAAGGCCGCGTAGCCAGCCCCTGCTACCGGGTCCGCGTCTTGCCCGCGTGCCAAGTCGGCCGGATCGGCCAGGGTGGCGATCCATTCGTCAAGTCGCGCAGTCACCTCATCTTCACGGAGGTAGACGGTGCGCGGGTGATCACTCAGGTCCGCGGGTACCGAACGCGACTTACCGAGCTCACAACGGTAGAGGATGCGTGTTGTTCGCTTCCCGGCGCGGGCAGCGCCCTGCATCCGCCGTCCACATGCGGCACAGAACAGCAGCCCACGCAGTGCATATGGCACTGTTGACTCTCTGCTGCAAACAAGACCGGGACCCCGCCGCGCCTGCATCCGAAGACGAACAGCCTGCGCTAGTTCGTCACGGATCAGCGCTTCATGCGTGCGGCGTTCTGGTGCGATCCAGTCGGCCTCATCACGCCACCGCATACGAGTCTCATACCCCGCAGCGACATCATCGGGGTTGACCAGAACCTCGTATTTCTCCTGCTTGCCCCAAACACGGATACCGCGGTACGCCGGGTTGTCGAGTATCGCGCGGATCGCCGAATGGGACCATCCTCGTGGGTCACGATGCCGATTCCGTGCCGGGTCGTACTGGCTCGGTGACGGTACACCATCGTCGGTGAGCCGTTGCGCGATATAGCGCAGGCCCGCTCCGTCGGCGTACATGCGGTAGATCCGCTCGACGACCGAAGATGTCGCGGGGTCGGGTTCGAGGCGGTGAAGCCGCTGCCCAAGATTGGCCTTGGCAGGGTTTGGATGCGGGCCGGCATCGACGAGCCGGTAACCGTAGGGTGGTCGACCACCGAGATATCTGGCGGTGTCGTGCGCGAGTGCTGACATCGCCGTACGGACGCGCATCTGGATTCGAGCGCGCTCTCCCTTGCTCATGCCGCCGAACAGAGTCATCACCAGGTCGTGTGCCTCGGAGCCGGGATCGACCGCTCCGCCGACCTCGGGTACCCACAGGCCAACTCCGTAGTGCGTGAGGACAGGGAAGGTGAGCGCGAACTGCGGCCCGTAGAACGCACGGGCGGGTTCCCCAATCACTACGGCATCAAAGCTACGGTCCCGACAAGCGACATCAGCAAGCAGACGTGACGCCTCTGGCCTGCGCTTCCACGGCAGTGAACGGCTCTGTCCCACATCGAAGTAGTCGGCGGCGATGAATCCGCCGTGCGGAGTGATCAGGTCCATGGCACGCCGCTTCTGCCAGCTGCGGCTCGCCTCCGGGTCTTGAGCGTCCTCCGTGCTCACTCGGCCATAGAAGGCGAACCTCAGGCTCACGCCACTCCCCTCCCTGATCCAAGCATCCGGTCCCGCACAGCCATTATCACGTGTACCAGCGCGCGGTTGGCCTCGGACGGAAGTCGATATTGGTTGGGCACAACAATTTCAACACCCCCCTCTGACACCGTCGGCGCATCGGGACGAGCGTCACACCCGGAGCGAGCACGTGCTGCTCGGGACCTGTCAGCCATCGCTTCCCCCTGGCGGATCCCATTGTTGATTGCGGGCTTGGCCACGGACTTCGATCAGTCCGATGCGGCGGGTGTGGATGTGTTGGACGGCCGCGGAGTAGATGAGGGTCCGGTCGCCGAGGCTGGTGGGGCCGGCACGATCGAATTCCCATGCCACCAGATCATCGCCATCGGTGGAGTCGAGGCCGAGATCATGTTGGTGCGCAGTGCTTTTTAAACGTTGTTCACGGGTCCAGGCCGCGCGACGTTCGCGCAGCGCGGTCATCGTGGTGGAATAGCGGCGGGATTTGCTGGTGATGTGGCCCCGGTAGCCCAGGGTGTGCAGCCACCGACCGACACCGGCCAGTCCCTTATCGGCGAGTTGGCTGATGGCGGTCAGGATCGCCCGAACGTGGTCGCAGACATCGAGGTCAGCGATGGCCTCGGTGGAGATGCGTCGCGCGCTGATCCCGACGTCAGCTAAGGATTTGGTGACGTATTTCGCGAGGTAGCGAGCTACGCGGCGGCCTGGAAGAACCCCGCCGTGTGGTGAATCCTCCTGCACAGCAGAGCCGTCCGTGCCGGCGTGCCGGTTGTCGATGGGTTGGGTGTCGACTTGTGTGCCGAACCTGATCACCCGTGTCGCTGTATTTGAGGATGAGTCGGTGACCGTCACGGCCACGGTTCGAACGGCCTGTTGGATGATGGTGGCCAGTTCGGTTGCCGCAAGGGGCGCATGCCAGTCATGACCGCCAGAGTCATCGCTGTCGGGCGGGTCGAGGCGGATCAGGGCATGAATGTGCGGGATGAGCCGGGCTTGCAGTTCGACGACTTTGATGAAGCTGACCTGCACCGCATCCGGGTCGGCGCCCGAAGCACGTAGCTCTCGGCGCAGTGTGCGTCGCAGGGTGATGGTGAAGCGTCGCCACAGTTCGGGCAGGTGCCATGTGAACAGGACATGCCCGGTGTAGTCGTAGCAGTCCGCGCAGATCGGCTGTCCCGCATAGATATCACCTTCGCCGTGGGTTGTGCTGCACCACAGTGGTTTTCCATGCGGGCATCGGCGGTAGCCGCCAGTGTGGTGGTGGTCGCGACACACACGCTGCTTCTTGTCGCCTGCACGCGCGGCGGCGTGAACAGGCCCGTAGCTAGGTGCGGTGAGGGTGACGAACACCTGCGGACGATCGGCCACTGCTGCGGGGATGTTGTGGTGGCCGCCGGCGGTGCCAGCGTGCACGAGCTGCCACGTGTCGCGGGCGTACAGGTCTGAGCACGATGGGCATACCTGTGCGCGGCGGTTGTTGCACCGTGTCCACACCACCCGATCGCGGCCTATCTCGTCGGTACCTCTGAGTTGGATGGGGTGGGCGCAGAAGCCAACAGATTCCGCGCGCCGCCACCACGATTCGAACCCCGTCGAGGACGCGCGGCGCACCATCTGATCCACCACCGCATTGGTGTCGATCGAGCCGGGAACCCCGGGCAACACCAGCGTGGGGGCTGTCGTTGCAGTAGTCACCGTTGACCCCGGGCGGTGTCGGTGCGCCCGCTGTTGGACTGGTTGGTTCGGGTCGCGGCACGAGGTGGCCGGAATCGTGCTGCCAGAGTGGCGATGTCGTGGTCGGCGACGTGAAATGCCCGTACCCGCACCGGTTGGGCCGTGCCATCGATCATCATGTAGCCCACACCGGGAGTGGTGTCGGGGATGTGATCGCAGTCGGCCCCCGCGTCGCGGGCGCCCTGGCCCAAAACCATGGTGGTTTGGGTGGCTTCGGTCAACCGCAACCCGATTCGCACGGTAAACAGCTGCCGCACCGGCAGGGTGTCTTTGGCCGGATCTTGCACCGCTGCCACCACCGAAATGCCGACGGCCCGGCCTTGGGAGAGCAGCAGGCCCAACAGCTGTTCAATTTCGCTGCGCACCTTGCGGTCGGTCACATACGCAGTCAGCGCGGCGATCTCATCGATCACCACCACGAATAACGGCTCAGTCGGAGTCGGGGTGTGCATGCGCGTCTTGCCCCGTAACCGATTGGCGCGGGCGTGCATCACCTCCACTAGTTGCCGCAGCAGGTACAGGGTGGTGCCAGTGGCGTCGTGGGTGAACACCGTGAACATGGGTGCTCCGGCGCCCAGTTCCATGCCGCCTTTCGGGTCGATGACGCAGAGCCGCACTTGTCCGGTTTTCACGGCGGGGGCGAGGCCAGCGATCAGTGACCACAACACTGAACCTTTCCCCGCGCCGGTCGCGCCAGCCACGAGCAGGTGGTGGCCAAGCAGAGGTAGGTGCCACCAGTGGCGGGTTTCGGTGATCCCGACCCGCACCGACCCCACATCCACCGCAGTCGCCGTCGTGGGCATGGGCAGGGCAATCGGGTCGGCCAGCACGTCGCCGCGCATCAGGGTGATGCGTAGCTCTCCGGGCGCGGTCGCGCGGATGGCGATCCGGTCGGCACGCCAGGCGGCGGCTAGCGCCTCGGATTGCTTGTGCCAATCAGCCAGGGAGTGGCCGGTGACCACTCGCAGCGCCAGGACGTCGGTCGTCTTGCCGATGCGCACCGACTGCAAGGTCGGCACCAAGGTGCGTTCGCCAAGTGTGGCGGTCAGGCCGTGCAGGGTGCACACCGATTGCCAGGTGCGGGTGTAGCGCGACCAGGTCAACCAGCGCCGCCGCACCGGCTCGGTGACCCATCCGTGAAACGATCGCGGGTCCAGCCACGCCCAGCCCGCATACGCGGCAGCGAAAGCAATACCGATGATCAGACCCGCGCGTGAGCCATGGGTAATGGCCATCGCCACGCTGGCGATGATCGGGATGCTGATGGCCGGGAACAGGACCGCCCACCACAGCAGATACCCGGCCGCTTTGAACAGTGAGAGGATGAGGTCGGTGATCCAGTCGTCGTCGTTGGATTGAGAGTTCTTGCTGTTTTTGTAGTTTGATGCCATGACAGGCGTCCCTCTGGTGAGTGAATGGTCGATAGCAGCTCACGTGCTGGGGCGCGACACCCACGAGCGCCGCGCCCCAGCAAATGGGGTTATTTCTGCGCGCGGGACGCTTGATCGCTCGGCGCAGCCGCGGGGTTGGTGGGGGTGATGGCGTCGGCACGGAACGCCACGCCGCTGCGATCACCTTGAGCCCAAGGGATAGCAACCAGACCCGCGACTGAAACAGGTTGGGTGACTGTCACTTTCGGATCCCCGGCGACGGTGACGTTGAGCACTTCACCACCGGTGTCATCCAACGCCAACAGCTGCGCGGCATACAGTGGCACGCCGGTGGCGGTGTCCACTTTTGGGCTGCCGGTCTCGAAGTTCAGCCGCGGCTCGGCCGCTCGGGTGACGATGAACCGTGTGCCTGATGTGTCGATTCTTAAACGCATTGTCCCGCTGTTCCTTTCGTGATCTGTTTGCGCCCGTTGCGGCGCTGGGCTCAGTTCACGTGGACATCGCGGACGTAGCGAGGGACGTTGGCAGGCATTGCCGACACTGCCGCAGACATTTCGGACACGACAGGGACATGCCCGTGGGCATCGGACGGGCATCACCGCCGCGGGGCGGCGGCAGTCGCATGGCAAACTAGGAACCACGCGCTGAGGATGGACAGGGATGACACGGAAAGATGTGCGCTGAGACGACGGGCGATCAGGACGGCGACGCCGAGGCCGCCACGATCCCCAACGATCGCCTCACCCAACGGCTGCACGCCAAGGGACTCTCCCCACAGAGGTTCGCCACTGCGGTGGGCGTGGATATCAAGACGGTGCGCCGCTGGCTGGCCAACATCGACTACAACGTCCGCGAGGACAACGCCCGCCGCGCCGCTAAGCTGCTTGGCTGCACACCGCACAACCTGTGGCCCAACCAGTATCCTGCCCCTACCGCGAGCGCGCTGGCGACGACGTCGCTGGGTGGTCCGTTCACCGCGACGCTGTATGCCAGCCGCACCCAGCTGCCGATCACGACGTGGCAGCAGCATTTCGGCGACGCCACCACCGGCATCGACATCCTCGTCCTGGCGGCCACGTTCCTGTTTGACACCCTCGACGGCTTCCTCGACATTCTGCTCGACGCCGCCGCCCGCGGTGTGGCGGTGCGGTTTCTCGTCGGGGATCCTGACACTGCCACCACGATCCTGCGCGGCAAGGAGGAAGGCATCGGCGAGGCCGTCATCGCCCGCTGCCGCACGTCCGTGGAGTTGCTCGCCCCGCATGCCGATACCCCGGGGCTGGATATCCGCACCCACGACACCACGCTCTACACGTCGATCTTCCGGGTCGACGACGCCATGATCGTCAACTTCCACATCTACGGCTCACCCGGGCGCAACAACCCCGTGCTTGTGCTGTCGCGCCACCACGAACCACGGCTCTGGGCCACCCTCGAAGACGCTTTCACCCAGGTCTGGGATCGCGCCAGACCGCTCAGCGCGAAAGGCTGAACCCTATGCGAACCGACTACTACAACGACCCCAACGCCCCGCTGCCCAACAGCGTCGTTCCGTCAGCCTCGGCCATCGTCACCGACGAACAGGGTCGTATCCTGCTGATCAAACGCCGCGACAACACCCTGTGGGCGCTACCCGGCGGCGGACACGACATCGGCGAAACGATTGCCGACACCGCCGTCCGGGAAGTCAAAGAGGAAACCGGGCTCGACATTGAAGTCACCGGCCTTGTCGGTGTCTACACCAACCCGCAGCATGTCGTCGCGTTCACCGATGGCGAAGTCCGCCAACAGTTCTCTCTGTCCTTCACCACCAAGGTTCTCGGCGGTACCCTGGCCATCGATCACGAAAGCACCGACATCGCCTGGACCGATCCCGACGACATCCCCAATCTGGACATGCACCCGTCGATGCGACTGCGCATCGAGCACTACCTGCAACACCGCGACAGCCCCTACCTCGGCTAACCGGCTGGGTTTACAGCCAATCGCGTACCCGTCGGACCGCCGCCAACAGTTCGTCGCGCCCCGCGTCGACCGCGCGGTGCACCGGGTCCTCGGGTCCATAGCGGCCCAACACCTCGATCAATCGATCTCGCGGTGATACCGGCGCCCCGTCCGGCCCGGTCGTCAGATCGCAAAAGGTCAACACATCCAGAACATCGCTGGGCGGATCGCTGAACGCCGCTAAACCTGACAAGCCGCGCTCGGCAGCTTCCGCGTGCGCCCCAGTATGGAACGCCACCAGGGAGGCGACCAGCTCCCGAAAACCCGCCGCCCGGGCAAACTCTGCGCCATCGAGCGGATGAAACCCGGTCCGGCGCAACGACGGTGCGTAGCCGATATCGTGCAGCCACGCCGCTGCCACCAAAGAGTCCGCTGTCTGGGCATCGAACCGCCGACTCAGCCGCTCGGCAGTCGTCGCGACACCCCGCACATGCGCCAACCGCCGCAGCTGCCCCACCAGTCGCGTCTCGGCCTCTCGCCGTGCACGCTGCGCCAGCATCCCGCTCACAACCGCCATCCTACGAGTCCCATCGCCATGGCGCAGACCCGCAACTGATGCTCAGCGGAGCCCGGGCCGCCATAGCCCGCGAGGAACCGGCGGCTACCTGCGGGCTTCGCTACACTCCCTCTGCTCCCGTCCGCTGGCGCTCCCGTCCGCGCCGCTCGCTACGCTTCGCCCTCCGTCCGCCGCCACACAAGCTTGCACACGACGACGAGCGCTGTACATCTCAACGGCCACGGCATCCTGGCACCACGACAAGCCAGGACTGTCCTCGCTCCTCGCCGCATCGAGACGCCGCGGGCAGCAGGCGCGACCAACGCCCGCCTGACCGCCGCTGGCCTGCGATGTGAGAACTTTCTTTACTGCTATCAAGTCGATGGCGGCACGTTGCCACCAGCTCGACACCGCAGCCGCCCGACTCGAACGCCACGTCGACACCATCACCGCCACCGCCGCACCCGAGCTACAGCGTCGGGCCCGACACCGCTGCCACGCTGCTGACCGCCCTCGGCGACAACCCCGCTCGGATCGGCAGCGACGCCGCTTTCGCCAAACTCTGCGGGGTCAGCCCACTGGAAGCCTCCAGCGGCAAAACGATCCGCCACCGGCTCAATTGGGGAGGCAATCGCGACGCCAACCGTGCCCTGCACGTCATCCTGGTGGTGCGCATGCGCCGTCACCAGCCCACCCGCGACTACTTCGTTCACCGCCTGGCCGAAGGCAAAACCAAGAACGAGATCATGCGCTGCATCAAGCGTACATCGCCCGCGAGATCTACCACGCCCTCCGCCAACCCAGCAGAAGAACCAACGAACTCATTGCCTGAAGAACTCATTGCCTGAAGATAGGAGCATCTGGTATCAACTCCCGAAGGGCACCCGATCCGCAATGTCCACCCATTTCGTGGCGATATGGCACCTCTGTAGATGCCATCAATCCTCCCAGGTGAGTAATGTGCAGGTGGCTAATCGTTCAGGGTCATAGGGAACGCGAGATGATTTCCTTCATCACCTCATTTGTGCCGGCGTAGATTTTCTGCACGCGCTGGTCCACCCACAATCTCGAGATGGGGTACTCGGTCATGTACCCATATCCGCCGTGGAGCTGCAAACAGTCATCGAGCACCTTCATCGCTCGCTCAGTGGTCCACCATTTCGCCATGGCGACGGTCTGGACGTCGAGTTGGCCCGCGAGGTGTAGGTCGATGCAGTAGTCCAAAAATACTCGTGCGATGCGCGTTTCGGTTGCAGCTTCGGCCAAGATGAATTTCGTGTTCTGGAAGCCGAAGACGGGCCGTCCGAACGCTTCCCGCTCACGGGTGTATTTGAGTGTCTGCTCCACGGCAAGTTCCATCGCCGCGACCGCCCCAACCGCGACGATGAGCCGCTCTTGAGGTAGCTGCGTCATCAGCTGAATGAAACCCTGACCCTCGGTCTCGCCCAGGAGGTGCGAGCGGGGCACTCTTACGTCGTCGAAGAACAACTCGGAGGTGTCTTGTCCGCGTTGGCCGATTTTGTCGAGGACCTTGCCGCGCCGGAATCCGGGTCGATCGGCTTCGGCGACGATCAGCGAGATGCCGGCGGCGCCCTGACTTGGATCTGTCTTGGCGACGACGATGATCAGGTCGGCTTGCTGACCGTTGGTGATGAAGGTCTTTGCGCCGGTGATCACGTACTCGTCACCGTCAAGAATTGCTTTGGTCTTGACACTCTGCAGATCAGAACCGGTCCCTGGCTCCGTCATGGCGATAGCACCGATCATTTCGCCTGAGGCCATCTTGGGCAGCCACTGCCTCCGTAGTTCTTCGGCCGCATACTGGAGGATGTAGTGCGCGACGATTCCGCTGTGCAGCCCTGCGCCCCATGAGCTGTCCCCGACTCGGGCTTGCTCTTCGAGTACGACGGCTTCGTGCGCGAATGTGCCGCCTCCCCCGCCGTATTCTTCGGGTATGGACATGCAGAGCAGGCCTAGTTCGCCGGCTTTGTGCCACAATTCTCGGTCAACTTGGTGCTGGTCTGCGAAACGTTGCGCATGTGGGGCCAATTCGGTCGAGAAGAACTTCGCGGCAAGGTCACGAAGCTCGAGCAATTCGGCGCTCATCCAGGGAGAAATTGATGCTGTCACAGGATTCCCTCTCGGCTGTTCAATATCAATGGGTTTGATTTCTTAGGACGTTTCGATCTGATACTCGCCGGCGGAGTGACGCGCGCGTATGGCCTTCTTGTCGTATTTCCCGACGCTTGTTCGGGGAATCTCAGACACGAAGCTCCACCGCTCCGGGATCCACCACTTGGCGACCTTGTCCAACAGAAACGCGCGCAGTCGGTCGATGTCGACCTCGGCTCCACGGTGAACCACGACCAGGGCGAGCGGTCTTTCCTGCCATTTGTCGTCGGGAACTGCCACCACCGCAGCCTCGTAGATCGCCGGGTGACCAATCAGCGTGTTTTCCAGCTCGACTGAGGAGATCCATTCTCCACCTGACTTGATGACGTCCTTCGCACGATCGGTCAGCGTGAGATACCCGTCCGGGTCGATCCGGCCGACGTCGCCGGTGCGCAGCCACCCTCCGTCGAACTTGTCCGGATCATCGTCGCCGAAGTAGGCGCCGGTGATCCACGGGCCTCGCGCCTGTATTTCACCCGCTGATCGACCGTCCCACGGCACTGTCTTCTTGTGGTCGTCACGCAACCGGATCTCGACACCGCACATCGGCCGACCCTGGCTTTCGCGCATCTCCCACGCACGGGTCTCGCCTACTCCGTGCGCTGCGCGTGCGACGGTAGCCAGCGGCGAGGTTTCGGTCATGCCCCATGCCTGCACGATAGGCACGTTGTACTTGTCTTCGAATGCCCGCATCAGCGAGACGGGGACTGCCGATCCCCCGCAGGCAACCAGCCGAAGTGAGGAGATGTCCCGGGCGGGATTCGATTCCAGGTATCGATCGACATCGTTCCAGATCGTCGGCACTGCACCGGCGATAGTCGGCTGAGTCTCTTCGATGATCGACACCAGCGGCGCGGCTTGCAGATGGCGATCGGGTAATACCAAGTCCGCACCAGACATCAACGCCGCGTAGATCAGTCCCCACGCATTGGCGTGAAACATCGGGACAATGGCCAGGATACGGTCGGCCTCGCTCACTGCCAGGGCGTTCGACGTGCAGGCGGTCAGTGCATGTAGGTAGGTCGAACGGTGGCTGTAGACAACACCTTTGGGATTTCCAGTAGTCCCGCTGGTGTAGCACATGGCCGCGGCGGAACGCTCATCGATCTCGGGCCAATCGAAAGTCTCCGGTTGCTGCGCCAGGATCTCCTCGTAACGCAACACCGTCTTCCCGCATCGCTGCAGCGGAGCGAGGTCGCCGCCCCCGGTGGCGATGACCGTATGCACCGACTCCATCGCTGGTAGCGCACTAGCCAACAATGGCGCAACCGACGCATCCACCAGGATGATCTGATCGCTGGCATGGTTGGCGATGTACGCGAGTTGCTCTGGAGCCAAACGAATGTTGAGGGTGTGCAGCACCGCGCCCATGGAGGGAACCGCGCAGTAGGCCTCGAGATGTTCTTGGTTACTCCACTGAAAAGTGGCCACCCGTTGATCTGCCGTTATTCCGAGCCCGCGCAACGCATTGGCAAGTCGGCCCGCTCGCCCCAGGACGCTACGGTAGGACATACTTCGGTATCCAATTCCGTCGGGGGTGATCACCTCGCTGTTTCCGTGAATGGAGGCGGCATGGCGGACAATTGCCGAGATTGTGAGCTGGACGTCTTGCATCGTGCTGTGCATTACGCATCGGCCCTTCAGGCGAACAGGTCTGGATGGCGACTCGCATCGCCTATGAGCGTCCCGTAGTGGGTTCTGAGCGCTTGCAGGATCTCTGCCAGCGGTAGATCGTCGAAGGCGCCTCGATCCCTCAGATATTCCATGTGTTGTGTGCCGTCACCGGCGAACCCGTGCAGCAGGGCGTCTGTGCGCCCGTCGAAATCAATTGGCGGGACGCCGAACCGTGCGCATAGCTCGCGATTGAACGCCGGAGTTGCCTTGACCCAGACACCGCAGAGATGCATGAGGCTGTATCCGTGGTAGACGAAGACGTCGGTACCGCCCATCCGCTCACGCAATGTCTCGGTCTGAAGGTGGTTTCGGACATCGGCGAACCCCAGCCGCGCTGGGATGCCTGCTGCTCGGCAGGCCGCCGTCAAGAGCACCGCCTTCGGGACGCAGTAAGCGCGGTCTGCAGTTGCGATGGTGCTGGCGCGATACGCATGCGGGTCATCGGTCACGGTGTAGGGGTCATACCAAATCGAGTCGCGGACCGCAGTGAAGATGGCTATGGCCTTCGTGGTGTCGTCGACCGCGCCGCGGGTCGCCGATGCAACGAAGTCGCGTACCGATTCATGTTGCCAATCGAGGAACTCCGTGGGCTCCAGGTAAGGCGAGTTCTCACCGCTCATCGGTGCCGCAACGTCACAGGCAGTCCGTCCACGGGAATGGGCAGCGAGGTGTTGTCCCAACGCACGTGATAGTCGTTTGGGACCGTCCAAGTGTAGGTACGCAACATCTGGTGCAGGATTGCCTTCACCTCGAGTGTGCCGAACTGCATCCCAATGCATTTGTGCGCCCCCCCGCCGAACGGCACCCAGGCGAATCGGTGCTGTTGGTCCTCGCGCCGGGGCTCATCGAAGCGCGACGGATCGAAACGGTCCGGGTCGCTCCATATTCTGCGGTCGAAGTGATTTACGGCGGGTGTGATTGCGCACAAGGTTTCACGGGGGATGTGATAGCCGTCGATGGCGACATCGCGGACGGTCTTGCGCATCACCAGCGGAACGGGCGCCAGCAGACGCAGAGCTTCTTTGAGGATCAGATCGAGGACCGTCATCCGCTCCAGTTCGTCGATATCTGGCGAATCGTGACCGAAGGACCGCGCCTCCGCCGCTGCCTTCTCCTGCCACTCAGGATGTTTAGCGAGGAAGTAGGTGACAGCAGTGGTGGTGATCGTGGAGGTGTCATGGGCGGCCATCATGAGAAAGATCATGTGGTTGATCACATCCTCGTCGGAGAACCGTTCACCGTCTTCTGTGGTCGCCTGGCAGAGGGCGGCGAATAGATCGTCGGTCTCGCCTGCACGCGCGGCCGGCAGGTGTCGGGAGAAGTAGTCCTCCAACACGCGCCGCCCATGCACGCCGGCGCGGAACCTGGTGCCCGGGAGTGGAACTCGCACAAAGGAACTCGCCGCGCGAACAGTGGACACGAACGCCTCGTTGACAGCAGCGCTCTCGTCCTTGCCGCGGCCACCCATGAAGACATCCGTGGCAATATCGAGGGTGAGATTCTTCAACAACGGGTAGATCCGGACCGACGGACCGGTCGGCCACGCGGGCACGGCTGCGCGAACGCACGGGGCCACCTGCCCGACATATCCGGTCAGGCGAGGACGCGTGAACGCCTCCTGCATGATGCGCCGGTGCATCAAATGTTCGTCGAAGCTCATGAGCATCAACCCGCGATGGAAGAAAGCATCGATCAGGAAGGACCAGCCATCTTGAGAAAAGGCCTTGGCTTCGCTTGTGAACGCCTCACGCGTTGCGTCTGGACCGGCGATGACCACCATTTTGGTACCGAATGCGCCCATCCACGACACCGAGCCCAAACGTTCGTAACGCTCCCGACTGAATTCTGAACCAAATCGGATGTAGTCGACAGTGTGCCCCAGCAACGGGAGTCCAGCGTCCCCTAGGACGGCTCTCAGCCCAGATCCGGCGGGGGCCGGCGCAAGTTCCCGGACTCTCCAGTCCCGACTCCACTGTCGCCATTTGTCATCGACGACGCGGGGGGCGGGCGCCAACAGGACAGACGTCAACCGCTCCTTGGGGTGACGCGTGATTGCGAGAAGCTGATTAGCCACGATGCCTCCTGGGCGCTCTGCTGCACGGGTATCTGGTAATAGTTTACATAGATGTGCTGAATGTCAATATTCGAACAGTTAACAGTGAAATGTTAGACACCGCCTGCGACCCGGATCATCTGCGCAGCCTCGCGCGGTTCTCACTCGGGCCGTCTAACTGAAGGCGTTCAACGTGCCTGAATAGATAATCGTGACTGCGTGGTTTGCGGGTGAGGATCCGGTAGGCAAATGTAGGCCCAGGCCAGTTCGTCGGGATCGCGCCACTCGAGGTCGTGTACCAGCTCGCGCAAAGCGCCCACACCGACCTTCGCAGCCGCCGGCTCAATCGTGTGTTGTAGCTTTGCTCGATGTCTGGCCTGACGTCGACCGTACGCCCTGGGTCACTCGCCAAAATCTTGATGAGGGCACCGACATAGCGGACCTGAGACTCGATCATGTAAATGATCGACCCGGAACCGACATTCGTGTTCGGGCCATAGAGGAGAAAGAGATTCGGGAACATCGGGACTGTAATGCCCAGGTATGCGTGCGCCTGCGTCCCCCACACCTCGTCCAGAGTCACTCCGCCCCAGCCGCGAACACGCATCGGGGCGAGGAAGTCGGTAGCGCGGAAACCTGTTCCGTAAATGACGACATCCGCGCGATGGAGTACGCCATCGTCGGTCACGACTCCCTTGTCGCAAAGCTTCGCAACCGCGTTGGTCACCAACGAGACTTCACCGTTGGCAATCGCGGGGTAGTAATCATTCGAGAACAACACCCGCTTGCACCCCGGCGCATCTGATGGCGTGAGTTGCCGGCGCAGCATTGGATCGGCAACCTGCCGATGGAGGTGGTAGCGGGCGACCGCGCCGAGAATGCGTGACAAGGGCTTCGCGTCGACCAACGTCACTGCGAGCACTTCAAAAATCAGCCATACCGCGAAACGCTCAAGACGCAGCCACAGCGGCAGAACCTTAATCAGCTGTTGGTGAAGACGTCCGTACCTGCTGTCCCACTTCGGCAAAATCCAAGGCGCCGTGCGCTGATACAGCGTTACGCGCTGTGCCTCGTGTGCGATCCGTGGCACAAACTGTATCGCGCTTGCGCCTGTCCCGATGACGGCTACTTCCTTGCCGCGCAGCGATACCGAATGGTCCCAACGCGCCGAATGAAAACGCGGCCCCTCGAAGGTGTCTTCGCCGGCAATATTCGGCGTATGAGGTCGCGAGAGCTGCCCCACGGCCGAAATCACGACATCGCACCAGATCGTCTCGCTGGATCCGGTCACCAAACGCCAACGGCCGGCCTGTTCATCGAAGGTCATCTCGACGACTTCGGTCCGCGTGCGCAAATGCAGGTCCATTCCGTCGGCCAGGACGAGTCGGCGAAGATATTGGAGTATCTCGGGCTGTTCTGCATAACGTCTCGACCAACGAGTGTTGGGCTTGTCCGAGAGTGAGTACAACGCTGACGGCACGTCGCAAGCCGCTCCTGGATAGGTGTTGTCGCGCCAGACGCCGCCGATGTCTGCAGCCTTTTCCACCATGGTGAAGTTGGTGAATCCGTCCCTCTTCAGCTGATGGGCCATGGCGATACCCGCGACGCCGGCCCCGATGATCACTATCGACGGATCGTGTCCTCGAGGATCCCTCGCAAAGCCGCCTGTCATGAGACAGCTAAGAAGCAGTTGATGGCGCGGTGGCAGTGGAGCATCCACGGTCCCAACACTTTCACCGGTGGGCCGAAGCTTTCAGGAAGTTTCCAGCGCGGTGGATCGCCTCACGAGCCTCGGGCAGGATTCGGAACATGGCTTGGAACACGTGGATCTGTCCCCGGTACACCTGTATCTCAACGCTTGATCCGGCCGATCGGAGGCGGTCGGCAAGATGCCTCGAGTCATCGATCAACATTTCTCTTCCGCCTACCTGAATCAGGATCGGTGGCATGGACCTGAGGTCTGCGTCGAGCACGCTGATTCGCTCATTGCGGTGATCTGCACCAGCCACGTACAGGTCAAGAGCGCGGGCCGCGGACCGAGCAGAGGCGAAAGGATCACGGCGGCGAAGTTCGCGTGCCCTCGCGAGTTCACATGTCAGATCCAGGACCGGAGACATGAGAAGCATCGAATCCGGCAGCGGCAGTCCGTCACTACGTGCGCCAAGGGCGGTGGCCATCGTGAGCTGGCCGCCCGCCGAGTCCCCGGCCACCGCAACACCGCGTTCGCCGGAAGCCGAAGGCTGCCCTGTGACGAGCCAGCGGTATGCGTTCAGTGCATCGTCGGCGGCAGCGGGAAAGGGATAGCGTGGAGCTAGCCGATACCTCACCGCAAAGATGGGCCGACCGCTCGCGGAGGCAAGTTCACCGAGCAGGCCGCGGTGGGTAGCCGGTGAGCACATGGAGTAGGCGCCGCCATGAATGTAGAGCAACGGAACCGCGTGTGGATCGACTGCAGGAGAAGTGATCCAATCCCCGCGTATCTGATTCCCGGCGAACTCGGTATCTATTGTGCGAACCGCCACGCTTCGGCGGGGCCGCGATCCCACAAGCGCCATCCGGAGTACGCGATCCATCACCGCGAGGCCGTGGGCGCTCGACGGGATGAGTTGCGACAGCGGACGCAGTGTGTTTCGCGAAGTCATTGCCACGAAATGACTTGCAAGACTGGGGCGCCGGTCCGCCGCATCAGTGTTGGTCACCGTGCGCCAACGGATTCTGCGCGACGTTCAAATCGGTAATCGGAGAGCCGGAAGGTGCGGCTACGCCAGTAAGTCTCCAGGGTAGTTGACGGACGCAACGGAACATCGCCGTGTTTGTCGAAATAGTAACTGTTGGCATTGGAACAGCTCGGCTGCCAGAAAACCTGTCGATGTCGGCGGCTAACCATGTCACCGAAGTAGCGATCGTTCGCCTGCTGTCTGACCTCTACGTAATCAGCCTTCAGCGTGCGCGCACGACGAAGACAGCGGACGATATGCCGACTTTGCGCCTCGATGAGTGTGAAGTACGAGGAGCCGTTGTAACCATAGGGACCGAAGATATTGAAGTGATTCGGGAACCCTGGGACGCTCACACCCTCGAAGGCTTGGAGGCGGTGCTCATCCCACCAGGCAGACTGCTCCACTCCACCGCGTCCCTTCAGCACATAAGTCGGCATATTGCCCGACTCCATCACTTTGAACCCGGTGGCCAAGACCATGACATCGATCGGATAACTCTTGCCATCTTCAGTGTGAACCGAGGCATGGTCGACATGGGTGATGCCGCTGGTCTCGAGCGAAACATTGCGACGGTTGTACGTTGCGAGATAGGAATTGTGGAAACTCGGTCGCTTACAACCCAACGAATAGCGAGGAATGAGTTGGTCTCGAGTCACCGGATCGTCGACCGCCCGACGCATATAGCGTTTCGCCGCCTCTTCCATGAGGTCCGACACAGGGATCAACGAGTGAAAATGAGCTGCGATGGGAAATGTGAACTCGACGAACGCCTGACTCGCAGTGCGCGTCATCAGTTGTGCCCCTGGCACCAACCGCATCACTGTCGCGGCCCAGCTCGGTATGGAGAAATCCGGCTTCGGCAAGCAGTAAATCGGCGTTCGCTGGAAGACCGTCAGACTTGATGCGATCTTCGCGACTTCGGGAATCAGCTGCACCGCAGATGCCCCAGTCCCGATCACCGCCACCCGCTTACCGGTGAGATCTTTCGTATGGTCCCATCTGGCCGTATGCAGCGTCACGCCGGCGAAGTCGCGCACTCCTGGAATATCAGGCCACTTCGGCCGACTGAGAACGCCAGAGCAATTTATCACAAAACGCGCGGTCAGATTCTGACCAGAGGAGCAGCTCAGCCGCCATAGTGCGGCGCCTTCGTCGAAACAGGCTTCGTCCACAGTCGTGTTGAACCGGATGTAATTTTGGAGTCCGTATTTTTCTACACACCGCTCTGCATAAGCCTTCAACTCATCCCCGTGAGCGTAAGTACGTGACCAGGATGTTCGCATCTCATAAGAGAACTGGTAACTATAGGACGGAATATCGACCGCTATTCCCGGATACGTATTCCAGTGCCATGTACCGCCGACGCCATCGGCGTCATCGACTATAAGAAAGTCCGCAAATCCGGCCTTCAACAGGCTGATCGCTGTACCAATCCCAGAAAACCCGGCTCCGACTATTACAATTTCGTAGTGCTGCCCAGACTCAGAACCCATTACTTCCTCACGTGCGCTTTGATGTTTACCCTATCCGCTGCTGCAGTTCAGCGTGTTTGTGTCAACTTCAGGTCAGCATCGTCACGCCGAGTGATATCGTAATCCCGCATATCCAGACGGGACAGTTCCCTGGTGAACTGAGTCGCAAAGCCCGGATACATCGTGCCGTTATAGCCATCCTCTGTTAAATACCAGCTGCTGCAACCCGAGTTCCATGTCGTGCGTCGTAACCGCCGCTGAATATTGGAGTGGTACGCGTTTTGGCTATTCTCTTTCACATCCAGGGTATGGACTCCGTTACCTTGGTCGCGCAAGAGCTCGATCGCTTTTACGATGTAATCGATTGCCGCCTCCATATATAGAAGAGCGGAGTTGTGGCCAGGACCGGAATTAGGCCCGAAAGTGAAGAACAAATTCGGATACCCGGCCACACTCACGCTCTTGTAGGCAAATCTCCCCTCAGACCACGCGTCTTCGAGTTTTCGCACGCCGTCGCGCCCCAGGATCGGAAATGGCGTACCGCGTTTACACACATCGAAGCCTGTCGCGAATACTATGCAGTCCACCTCATGCTCGATGCCGTCGGCGGTTCGAATTCCGTTCGGAGCCAGTGTGGCGATCGGCCAGCTGACGAGTTTGCAGTTATCGGCCTGGAGAGCAGGGTAATAGTCGTTAGTCATAAGCATGCGTTTGCACCCAGGTCTGAACTGCGGTGTTAGCTGACGTCTCAACCAGGTATCCTTCACCTGCCGACGCAGATTCGCCTTCGCGGCCGCTTGGATGACAGATGTGGCAGCGGTATCCCAAACCATGCCCACGGCCATGACCTCATGCGCCCAAAACCACGCACCTCGTAGGGCCTGTTCGGTTGCCGGCATGCGCTTGAAAGTCGAACGCGCCCAGGCCGGATGCCGGAAATTCACCCTCGGTAGGACCCAGCCGGGCGTCCTCTGAAACACCTTGACCGACGCCGCCAACTGGACCAATTCGGGAACGATCTGCACAGCGCTCGCCCCGGTCCCGATAACCGCCACCCTCTTACCGCTCATGTCATAGGAGTGGTCCCACCGAGCACTGTGAATCTTTTTCCCCTCGTACGACTCGATGCCACGAATATCCGGGAAACTGGCGTCAGCAAGTGGTCCGCTAGCCATCACGACTGAACGGCCCCGATACCGCCTGCCGCCGGTCGTGTCGACAACCCACTCTCCGGCATCCTCGTCGAATTCCAGTGCACTCACGTCCGCACCGAAATGAATGAACCTCCCAAGATCGTATTTCGCGACAATCGCGTCGATATAGGCGAGGATCTCTGCGCTCCCCGAGTATGCGCGAGTCCAGCCTGGGTTCGGCTCGAACGAGTAGGAGTACAGCAATGACGGAATGTCGCAGGCGGCGCCGGGGTAAGTGTTGTCACGCCAGGTGCCCCCGACGCGATGTGATCGCTCCAAGATGACAAAGTCGTTAACGCCCGCTTGAAGCATTCTCATCGCCGTACCGATACCCGCGAAGCCGGCGCCGACGATCAAAGTCGTTACCGTGTCCGTCATTTAGCGACCGGTTCATAGGTCAGTTCATCCGTCCATGAAGGCGGTCGCCCGAGTACTTGCACGGGGAAGATGTCGATCGCATTGCCTAAGCGCTGGGAAACGAAGTGAAGGGGTTGGGACCGCTTGATCGAGGAGGACATGTGGGCCTTCAAGATGTGATATCCAGGCACCCTCCGCGTGTGCTCACTGCGGTCCCCGACATTGCCATATCGCGTCACCGCGTTGTACAGCTTCTCTTCGGATAGCCCCATCGCGTTGAGATTCATCAACATGCGCGTGAGAAGCGGTATATACAGCAACGCGCCAGTGAGAATACGGGGGTCCATCACAGCGCCGACCGTTTGGATTGCATGGATTCGCATGGGACTGGCGCCGAGGTCATTCAGGACTTGAAAACCTACTGCAAGGTGCCGCGATTCGTCGCTGTTGACCTTATTGAATACTTCCCCGCAAATTGGGTCGTCGACCTCATCAAGGAGAAATTTCAGCAGGGCCCCGTCCAGCGCGGTCTCCAGTGCGGGAATCGCGGCGCCGATGACAGTCAGAGGAAGAGCCTCAGCGTACCGATCTAGCCACTCGATCACGAGACGGATGTTCTTATTCGGTACAGGCTTTTCGCCTTCCTCGATCATGCCCCAGCGACGCATCAGAGCAAGTTCGGCGTTGGCGTGACGCTGCTCCTCGGCGTGAAAGTAACGGTAAATGTCTCCGAGCGCTTCGAAGGGCGCCTTCGGGGCCATCGCAGCAAAGGCGCGCGCTCCGACATGCTCAATCCACACCACGTCGGACATGAATTGCTTGAGTTTGGGACGCTGTTCGTCGGTGATCAACTCCGCACCAGGGGCGCCCCAATCGATATCGGCGAGAGCCCATTGCTTGTTCTTGATCGTCTCGAGCATGTCGCTATATGCGAACGCCATTTCACTGCTCCCTCTGTTCGGCTGGATCGTTCCATGAGGCCACGCGCTCCACCAGCCCCAACGCCCGCGTAAACTGACCGGGTAAAGCTCTTTTCAGTTGCCACAAAATTTTCGCGTCCAGTTGGGGCACTACATAGATTTGTCCGCGATCGTGCGCGTTCAAGGTCGTTCGAGCCACTTGATCCGGCGAAATGCCGGTCCACCTCATCAGGTTGGTCGCGAGTTTCGCCGCCGACTCCTCAATCTGAGGATTTTTGGCGATGTTCGTCTTGACGAAGGTGGGGCAAAGCACTGTGACATTGACGTTAGTACCGCTCAGTTCGGCCGCCAAGGTCTCGGACAGAGCGAGCACTCCGGCCTTACTCACGTTGTATGCCCCCATTCGGGGCGCCGAGCCGAAACTCGCGGCGGACGCCACATTGATCACTCCGCCACGGCCGTTGCTCCGGAGCCGGGGAACGAAAGTCTCGCACCCGTAGATAACACCCCAAAGGTTGACAGAAATCGCAGCGTTCCAGTCCTCGACCGACGTAGCGCCGATGCGATTGCCGCCCGCACCGATTCCGGCGTTGTTGATCACCAGGCTCGCCGCCTTGCCAAACCAGTCTTCACTGGCATCAGCGAGGTTACGGACCTGCTCAAGGTCGGTGACGTCGCATACGACGTCGAAACCCTCGCCGCCGGCCTGCCTCACCAACTCGGCCGACTCTTTCGCAGTGATGGGGTCTTTGTCCGCACACACAACACGTCCACCTCGGCGTGCAAGCTCAACGGCGAACGCGCGGCCGATACCGCTCCCTGCGCCTGTGACTACTGCGTGGGCGCGGTGGGTTCTACCTGGTGAACTACCGAACGGCAAGAACCTCATCTGCTTGCCTTTCGGATCGCGACACTGATTTCCGGTGCGGGAGACCATTGATTTGGGGGCATCAGCCACCATTGGTGTCGCATGCCACCAGTTTGGTCGTGAGCCCGACGTTTTGTCAAGATGTTTGATGTGCGGTCGAGAAACACGCGCTGGGGTGGTCGGACCGGTGCTGAGCGTCGAGCAGAGCGACGGCAGCAATTGATCGAGGCTGCGACCGAGATTTGGAGTGAGAGCGGTTGGGCCGCAGTGACTATGCGCGGCGTGTGCGCCCGGACAGGGCTCAACGATCGATACTTCTACGAGGACTTCAAGACGCGCGAGGATCTTCTCGTCGCAGCGTGGGATGGCGTTCGCAATGACATGCTCGGCGAGGTTTCCGCGCTCTTCGACGAGCGTGTGGATCGGCCGCCGATCGAAACCATCACCGCGGCGATCGCCATCGTGGTCGACCGGATCGCACGCGATCCTGGCCGGGCGCACATCCTCCTCGCTCAGCATGTAGGTAGCTCACCGCTGCAAGATCGCCGCGCTGTGGCGCTGCAGGAGGCAACGCAGTTGGTCGTCGAGGCAAGCCGGCCACATCTCAGAGAAGACGCCGACGAGACGGCCCTTCGTATGGACACTTTGGTTGCGGTGGGGGGGTTCGTCGAAGTCATCACGGCCTGGCACTCCGGTTTGCTCGCGGTGACCGAAAAGGAAGTGGTCGCGCACACGAGCCGACTGGCTGAAACCTTGGCTCAACGCTACGTCGTCAGCGGCTGAGGCTTAACCTTTCCGTGAGTTTCGAGGCCGACTGCACTTGTCTGTATGACTGTCGCCTTGACCCGCCACCGGGCATCCAATCCGTGACGACAGGCGCGCTGTCGATTGTTTGGAGGAACGACGCAGAAACAGTGTCTTTCTGCGTCGCCCTCCTCACGCACTTTTGCTACCCCGGCTGAGCGATGACCTTCTGTGAGCCGTCTTGGTCGAACAGTTCCTTGCTCCATCGCTCCAGGACCGCGGTGCTGTCCCAATCATCAGGGTGGAAGCCGGGGCGGTTGTACGAACGGAATCGCTGCAGCGCATCGGCGGTGAACATCGGGGTGCGACTGAAGCGACGTAGGCTACGCACCAACGTGACCGGGTTATACGAGGCCTTGTCAGAGGCCATCGACAGCGCAGTCTGCAGAATGAGTTCGCCGAACAGAATTGCAGAGGCGATCCGCATGCCCCGTACGCGGGTGCGCTCGGTGCCTCCAATCAGCCGATAGGCGTCGAAGGCGACGGCTTTGTGCTCCGACTCCTCGAACGCATGCCACAGCAGAATCGGTCGAACCTCTGTCTGTCCGATGAGCTTCTGCGCGTCATCGCTGGTGAGAATGATTTCAGCGAGCGTCGCGGTGTAGTGCTCCAATGCAGAGGTCATCGACAGCCGCATTTCTGGCGAAAAGCGCCGCTCCAATCGCTTGATCAGGCGTGCGACGTGGCGGTCGATCCGCGCGGTCGGATAACCCATGGCCTGGAGCCGTTCGTTGAGGAGCCGATGCTGGTGTCGGTGTGTGGCCTCTTGCCCGATGAAACCCTTGACCGCTGTCAGCAATTGGGGATCGTCGATGGAACTCTGGAAATACTTGACCGAGCGGATGAAGAAGTCTTCCCCTTCCGGGAAGGTCGCAGAAAGCACCGAGATGAAATGGCTCATCACCAGGTCGCCATCCACGAAGTGTCGCCGCTTCGTGGAGGTGGGCATGGGGAAACGAACGCGCCGGGGTTTTGGCAATACACGGCTCTTGGTCGAGGCTCGATCTTCCGGCATCTTGACGGGGTCCTTCCTCCGTTGCGTGATCTGACTTTAGGCCTTGTCACATGAGACTGCCAGAATGTAGGGCATGAGTCCAGCACGTGTTTATGGCGGGCTGTCCGCAACTCAACGCGATGCGCAGCGCCGCGCACTGCTGATTGACGCCGCGGTCGCGCTCATGGGCAAGCAGGGAGCCGCCGCGTGCACCGTGACCGCTGTGTGTACGGAGTCAGGAGTGACGAGCCGGTACTTCTACCAGCAGTTTCGCGACAGAGACGCGCTCCTGCGTGCGATGTTCACCAAGATCTCCACCACCTTCCAAGCCGTGATCACCAAGGCGATACCGGATGACACCGTTGCTCCTCAAGAACTCGCTTACGCTCCGATAAAGGCCCTGGTTCAGATGATCGAGAACGATCCCAGCATGGCCCGCATATTGTTTGTCGAATCGGGCGCTGAACCCCTGCTTCGGCAGCTGCGAAGCGAACTGATGTCCGAATTTGCGGAGCTCGTCCTCAGAGAGGCCCGCCTGCATCTCGATATACCCAGCGAGGTGATTCAGGTCGCAGATCTCGCCGCTACCTACGGTGTCGGGGGCCTGTTCGAGATTCTCCGTCGCTGGATAGACGGACAACTAAACCTATCGACCGAAGTGCTTATCGAGCATTGTGCGGGTTTTCTCGGCAGTCTTGGCCTGTATACCCTCGGCCAGAAACCTGACCCGGCCGCTTCGCACATCCAGGTCGATATCAACTCCCCGGCGGGCCACAACAGATGAGACCGGCGGTATTTTCGCCGACACGCTGCGGCGTCACGCTACCGAAGGCTGGTACACCACGATGTGGTCGAGTACGCGTTTGCTTAGCAAACCCCCTGTCGGCCCCGGTTCAATCCTGAGCAGCCTGCGCCGGTTGAAAAATGAGCAGATTTACGGGTTGAGTCATCCTTCCCAGGGTGGTCGCGCAGTGCAGCGTATTGACGACGCCTTCTGTATGGAGCTAGTGAAGTGATCCAGCGTGACGACGACGAATAACCCGGACGCGGACGCGACCAGCTGGCCGGTGGCTTCCTCGCGCAATTCTGTCCGCACTTCGAGTTTCCGGCCGGTTCTGGACACGAGCTCCGCGCTGACCTCGTAGGGAACCCCCAGCAATACCGGCGCGAAGAACTCGGTGTCGAGCTTACGGGTGACGGCCATCTCACCGACGACGTAGAGCAGCATGCCCACCGTGTCGTCAAGAACCGTCATGACTGCGCCGCCATGTGCGATCCCGGGTGCGCCGCGATGTCGGCCGTCGAAGATATGCCTGGCGCCCACCCCGTCGCCACGCCGACGCGCTCGCAGGCGATGACCGTGCGGATTGTCTGTGCCGCAACCAAGGCACCACGGATGGTGCGCATCGAGGTAGTCGCCGTCGGCGGCGATAACACGATTCTGAAAGTTATGCCACCACGCGATGGCCGAATCTTCTTCCGCTTGCTCGTCGATGACGAAATCCTCCTAAATAGGACCACGCAGTGCATGGACCACCATGCGACTGAAGAACTGCGCCGACGTCGGCTGGGCTGATCGCCCGAAGACAGTATGTAAAGGACTCGTTAGCCCGCCGAGATCATCGCTGCGGTACACCTTCCAGTTCCGTCACTATCAGCCATTTGGTCCTGCCCCGCAATACGCCCTCGACGCTGTCGCCGCATAGCTCGCCCGATAATGCTCGGGGTCGTCGTCGGTGCTATAGGGGTCATACCAAATCCTGTCCCCCACAGCGGTGACGGTCAACCTCGCCTTCTGCACAAGGGTCACGAACGTCACCGACCGCGTTCTGGGCGAAGCGCTGAACATCGTCATGCTGCCAATCGAGAAACCAGTAGTCTTCAGGAAACTCGATTGATTTGAAGTGCCACTCACAGATAGCCTTTCAGATGAGCTTCGATGCCGGTATCGACAGTGCCAACGGATCGACTGGCCGTTTCGAGGGCTTCGACGAGGCGCGTTTCGGCGTCCGGGATCGTCGCGGCGACTTTGGCCGCAGCTAGACTACGACTCCGTAGCGATGTGCCGGCATCCGTGGCTGCGGCCGCAAGCGTAGACCACGCTTTGGAAGCATGTCGGGCCGCGGCAGCCGCTTCGGCAGTGGCGGCGTCATCTAGGAGATCGGCGATGTTCTGGCAACCGTCTGCCTGCAGCGTACGAAAGAGCCCGCCGCCGGTACCGGCTTTCTCGATGAACGCCCCGAGCCCGAACAATGCCGCGGTCAGGGCATCGTCATCGAACAGCGTTGGCCAATGCCCTACGTCATCGGCGAAGTCCTGCACACCCTTCAAACCGGAAGATTCGACTTCAGCTGCCTCGATGCGCAGTAGCGGCGCACCTACGGCACCGCCGCGCATGAACGCTGCGCTCGCGGCGAGTGCAGCGGCCGCGATCGGCCCAAGGTCTGGCACTCGCTCTGGCCAGTCGACGTGATATGTGGTGTGCCGGGTAGGTGTGGGAAACCCGACCGAGGACCGCGCCCGGCGTAGGTCGTCGTAGGCCACCGTCTGGGTTGTCTCGCGGTCATTATCGACCACATAGGCGACCCGTTGTTCGTCATCGTATCCGGTGATGACAATGTCGTGACGGCTCATGTGCAATCGGACGCGCAGGTAAGGAAGTTCGCCGATGTCAGCCCAGACCATGACGGGTCGACCTTTGTCGATTTCGTCGGTCACAAATGCCCATCCCACGTCCGGGTCATCGGTCGATCGCACGACGAACTTTGCGCCAACCCGGGAGAGGTAATCCTGTTCCAGGTCGCTTCCTCGTCCTACCAGGTACACCTGGGGGAACAACTGCGTAGAGCGGACGTACGAGAAGTCCAAGGCTCCGCCGAGGGTGAAGACCAATCCTTCACTGAGTGCTTCTGTCCCCCATCCGAGTTGGGCCCATTCAGTAAGGTCACGAAGCGCACCGGAACCACAGTGCCCTCCCCTCCTATGGGGATAGGGAATTTGAATCCTCGTCATCGCCGCTTCCTTCCTTGTCAGTAGCACTGTTGAGACTCGTCAAAAGCTACGTTTCATCACGGCTTCCCGGCTGACAGTAGGTGCCAACACCAACACGCGTGACCGCAGCCAACCTCAGCCGCGCATCTCGACCGCCTATGGCGATGGGGCACATTGACTTTCGATCGCTAGTCCTGCATCAACACGTCAACGGTAAGAGCCACAGACGCGCAGCACTCAACCGTTGTACTCAGCTCGCTTGCTCCCGTGGTCGCGCTCCCGCGCTTCGGCTGCTTTATCAGAATCGGATGAGTCCTCGGATGTTGCGGCCCGATCGCATATCCGCGTAGCCTTCGTTGATCTGATCGAGGGTGTACTCACGGGTGATCAGCTCATCCAGCTTGAGGTGTCCGGCGTTGTAGAGCTCGACGAGCCGCGGGATGTCGTGGGCGGCGTTCGACGAACCGTACAGAGCGCCGCGGATCTGCTTTTCATACAGCGTCAATTCCAGCAGTGAACCCGACATCGAGGTGTCTTCGGGGTGCCCGATCGCGGTAACGACCACACGGCCGCGTTTACCGACCAAGGACAGCGCCTCGCCGATGTAGGACCCTTCGGCGACATCGGTGGTCAAGACGCAGACATCGGCGAGTTTGCCGCGGGTGATGTCACTGATCAGTGACCAGGCCTCGTCGATCGTGGCAACGGCATGCGTCGCACCGAAACCGCCGGCTTGTTCACGCTTGAACGCCACCGGATCGACAGCCACGATGTTCAACGCGCCCGCGATGCGGGCACCCTGAATCGCATTCATGCCGATGCCACCGGCTCCGATCACTACCACGGTATCCCCGGCACGCACCTCACCGGTGCGCACCGCCGACCCGTACCCGGTCGTCACACCACACCCGATCAACGCCGCCTTGTCCAGCGGTGTCCCCTGGTCGATTTTGACCAGAGACGCCTTGGGGACCACGGTGTATTCCGAGAACGTGCCCAGCAGGCACATCTGGCCGACGTCCTCACCCCGGGCATGGAAACGGTAAGTGCCGTCGATCTGGGGTCCCATCATGAGCGCGGCACCCAAGTCGCACATGTTCCCCATCCCCCGCGCGCAATAGGAACAGTGCCCACACGACGGCAGGAACGTCAGGATCACCGAATCGCCCTCGGCGACGTTCTCGACACCCGCACCCACTTCGACCACGGTGCCGGCACCCTCGTGGCCACCGACGACGGGCAGCGGAATGGGCAGGTCGCCGGTCACGAGGTGTTCGTCGGAATGGCACAACCCGGTCGCGGTCAGCTGGACGAGCACTTCATCGGGGCCGGGAGGATCCAACTCGATGTCCTCGACTTCCCACTTTTCTCCTAGGCCCCACAGCACTGCAGCACGTGTCTTCATGTGTGTCTCCTTAACGTCAGTGTTTCGGTCGCAGTGGATTGATGATTCACGCCAGCGTCTCGATGATGAGGTCACCGTCGCCGAACTGGCGGCGCAGCTTCTTCTTGTCGAACTTGCCAGTGGAAGTCAGCGGAATGTCGGTGACGAACGCCCACCGTTCCGGTAGCCACCACTTGGCCACCCGCGCACGCAGAAATTCGGTCAGCTCCGCCGCGGTGGCGGTGCGGTCGGCAGCCAGGACGACCACCGCCAGCGGCCGTTCCTGCCACTTGTCGTCGGGCACTCCAATCACCGTGGCGGTGCGCACCGCAGGGTGAGCGGCCAACTCGTTCTCCAATTCCACCGAGGAGATCCATTCGCCCCCGGACTTGATGACATCCTTGGAGCGGTCGGTCAGCGCGATGAACGCGTCCGCGCTGATCGTCCCGACGTCCCCGGTACGCAACCACCCGTCCGGCGACGCCGCCGGACTGTCATTCTCGTAATACGACTGAGTGATCCACGGGCCGCGGACTTGAATCTCCCCCACCGATTTTCCGTCCCACGGTTGTTCTGCACCGCTGTCATCGACGATGCGGGCCTGCACACCGGCCACCACCCGGCCTTGGGTTGCGCGCAGGTGAAGCGACCTCTCCGGGGTATCAGAACTCCGCGGCAGAGCGACCGAGGCCAGCGGGGAAGTCTCAGTCATCCCCCAAGCCTGCACAATGCGGATGCCCAGCTCGTCATAGGCGGTCATCAACGACCGCGGAACCGCCGAACCACCGCAGGCCACCATCTTCAGCGAACTCACGTCATGGCCGGGATTGTCGCGCAGGTAGTGCAGAACATCGGTCCAGATCGTCGGCACCGCCCCCGCCATCGTCGGTCGCACCGCCTCGATCATCTCCACTAGAGGCCCCGCCTGCAGGAAACGGTCAGGCAGCAGAAGCTGCGCGCCGGCCATCATCGCCGCATACGGCAACCCCCACGCGTTGGCGTGGAACATCGGAACGATCGCCAACACCGTGTCGTCATGACCGATGCCCAAGGCATTCGAGGTGCACGCCGCCTGCGAGTGCAACCACGTCGAACGATGGCTGTAGACAACACCTTTCGGGTGCCCGGTGGTACCGCTCGTATAGCACATCGCTGCGGCCGACTGCTCGTCGACGTCGGGCCAGTCGAACGTACTCGACTGGGCGGCCACCACATCGTCGTACCGTAGGACGTCCTTTCCGCACCCCTCGACCGCGGCAAGATCGCCGGTTCCGGTCACTAGCACCGTGCGCACCGAGGTCATCGACGGCAACGCCGCCGCCAAAAGGGCCAGCACCGTACTGTCGACGATGATCACCCGATCCTCGGCATGATTGGCGATCCACGTCAGCTGTTCCGGCGGCAGCCGCAGGTTCAACGTATGCAGCACCGCGCCCATCGACGGCACCGCCGCGTAACAGTCCAGATGCTCCTGGTTGCTCCACTGTAACGTCGCGACACGCTCATCTCCACGGATGCCGATCTGGCGCAGAGCATTTGCCAACCGTGCCGCACGCTCACCCACCTCGCGATAGGACACCCCAGAGATCTGCCGGGGTCCGCGCGCAGTCAGCACCTCGCGATCGCCATGAACTGCCGAAGCATGGGCCACGATCGCGGGCACAGTCAACGCAACGTCCTGCATCGTGCTCCTCATCGCACACCCGCCCTACAGCCCGCGGTGAGGCGAGGGTCACGCATCGATGAGGTCCTGCCGATTCTGGCTCTCCAGCATCAACCGGTACTCGGGGAACAGGTTCTTGGCCTGCGGGATCAACTTGATCAACTTCGGCACCGGACCTTTCGCACGTACCGTTCCCTTGGCCATCGCCATCGTCAAGTTCACCTTCCCCAACCAGAACTTGTTCCCCGTGTCTGCCGACATGAACAACTCCACGTTGGGCACCGCGGTACTGGCCGCTCCGGTCTCCACCACCTTGTTCGGCATGTCCACCGTCACAACCGCATCCGGATCTGTGTAATGCACCCGCAACACCACACCCGAATTCGCGAGCTTGTCCGCCAGACCTTCCTTCTCCAAACCCCGCCGAAAGATCCCGCCCAGGAAGGCATAGACCTCGTCCTCGTCCCTAAATACCGCCACCGTCAACCTCAACTAACCTCATTGTCAGAACAGAACAGAACAGAACAGGCACCGACTTCTGACGCTGCTCCTCCGGATAGAATCGTCATGCTCGTTGGGAAACCCCACTAGGTCCTGATGCGCTGCGCCAAGGCGACCGCCGGGCAGCCGCTAGCGTTCCTTTGCCAGCGGGGCTGGATGGCAATTGTCACTGAAGTACCTCTCCAAGACACGCGTCGCATCCGCCGTCGTCGTTCCCACCGCCTACGCACCGCCGGCACCTCAGTCCGAGCCGGCGAGCACCAGTTCGGCCCGTTCGACGGCGACTTGCTGCGTGATGACCCGCTTGCTGAACATGAAGTCGCGGGGACGGTTGATGCAGTCGGCGGCAATGAGCTCGCCGGCACGGAGGTAGAAGCAGGTGAAGTCGCGGTCCCGGGTCGGGTCGCCGCTGAGGACGACCTCGTCGTACCCGGTGTTGAGACCGGCGATCTGGAGCTTGAGGTCGTATTGATCTGACCAGAACCATGGAAGGGCCGCAATCTTCTTGGACTTCCCACAGACGGTCGCGGCGGCGACCTTGGCCTGCTCGGCCGCGCTCGGCACGGACTCCAGGCGGATGCGACGGCCGTAACGGGCCATGTCGTGGCTGGCGCAGTCCCCGGCGGCCACGATGTCGGGGTCGCTAGTCCGGGCCCGATCGTCGATCACGACGCCGTTGTCGACGACCAGGCCCGCGGTGGCGGCGAGCTCGGTGTTCGGCTCCACGCCGATGCCGACAATGACGAGGTCGGCGGGAATTGATTCGCCACTGGCCAGGATTACTTCGCGGACCCTGCCGTCGCCGGACAGAGCCTCGACCAGCGTGCCCGTCCGGATGTTGACGCCCTCCTCCCGGTGGATCCGGTCGAAGAACTCCGATACCTCCGGGGCGGTGACCCGTTCAAGGACGCGCCCGGTCGCCTCGAGCAGGGTGACCTCCAGACCCAGTGCACGCAACGAGGCGGCTGTCTCCAGTCCGATGTAGCCGCCGCCCACGATCACCGCCCGACGCCCGGGGCCGGCGGCCTCTCGGATCATCTCGCCGTCCGCGGCGGTGCGTAGGTAGAAGACTCCGGCCAGGTCCGCTCCCGGGGTGGGGAGCCGACGAGGCCGGGCGCCAGTGCACAGCGCGAGCTTGTCGTAGGGCAGTGCGTCGCCGGTACTCAGCACGACATGACCAGACGAGCGGTCGATCGCCGCCACCGTCGCATCCAGGAGTCGGATCCGCTGCTTGGCGTAGAAATCCGAGTTGCGGATCGCGAGTTCGGCCAGTTCGCATTTGTCGGCCAGGTACGACTTGGACAGCGGGGGCCGCTGGTAGGGCAACGCCGACTCATCGCCGACGAGGACGATCTCGCCGTCCCACCCTTCTCGGCGAAGACTGGCGGCGAGCTGGGTGCCCGCGTGGCTGGCCCCCGCGATGACCGCTCGCTGCACGGTCATGCGCCACCTTTCGGGATGAGGCGGACCATCAGCTTACTGATCCCCCTCACGAAGTTGGACTGCACGTACTCGGGCTCACCGACGACCTCGATGTTCTCGAACCGCGGAAGCAGCTCCTCCCACAGGATCCGCAACTGCATCTCGGCCAGCCGGTTACCCATACAGCGGTGCACGCCGAAACCGAAGGAGATGTGGTTACGGGCGTTGGCCCGGTCGATAATCAGGTCATCGGGCCGATCGAACACGCGCTCGTCGCGGTTGCCCGAGGCGTACCACATCAGGACCTTATCGCCCTTGCGGATGAACTGCCCGTTGAGCACAGTGTCGGCCTTGGCGATCCGGCGCATATGCGCGAGCGGGGTTTGCCACCGGATGATCTCCGAGACCATGTTGGGGATCAGCTCGGGGTTCGCCTTCAGCTTCTCAAACTGGTCAGGGAACTCGTTCAGCGCCAGAACACCACCGCTCATGGAATTGCGGGTCGTATCGTTGCCACCCACGATCAGCAATACCAAGTTGCCCAAGAACTCCATCGGGCGATCGATCAGGTCCTTGGTGCTCTCGTCGCTCTGCAACATGGTGATCAGATCGAAGCCGGGCAGCTCTCCGGCAGCTGTCCGGGCTGCCTTGTCCCGCCAGTGAGCGCTGAGACCTCTAGCCATATCGACCATGCCGCGAAATATCTCGTCGTTGTCCGAGGGCCCACCGTTGGCTTGCTCCATGGAGGTGGCGAGATCGGACCATTGGACGAGCTTGCGCCGCTGCTCGAACGGGAAGTCCAGCAGCGTGGCCAGCATGCGCGCGGTTAGCTCGATCGAGACGTGCTGCACCCAGTTGAACGGTTCGCCAAGCGGCAGAGCGTCGAGCACGTCTACCACCCGCTCGCGGATGAGGCCCTCCATCTCACGCAGGTTCTTCGGTGCGACCACACCCTGGACAGCCTGCCGTTGCCGGTCGTGTTTTGGGGGGTCCATCGCGATGAACATCGCAATGTCGAGGAAGCGCGGCGGGCTCCCGATGACGATGAACGGCTCGGAGGAGAAGACCTCGTGGTTCTTGTCGACGGCCACGATGTCGGCATGCCGCGTCACCGACCAGAACGGGCCGAACGCGCTGTGGGCCTGATAGTGCACGGGAGCCTCGTTGCGTAGGCGCTCGTAATAGGACTTCCAGCGACCCTGACGATAGAGGAAAGGATTGCTAAGGTCGATGTCGGTCAGTTCAACCTCGTCAGCCGGCGGGATCGGTCGCTCGATGAAGATTTTTTCACCGTTGGTGCCGGTGACCCAGCGCCGCGTTCTGTCGTAGAGGTGGGCGCCCTGGATTATTCGGTCCATCGGAATTGTTGCCTGAGCCTTGGCAGTGACTGCCTCGCGAATATTGCTCACGTCTCACCTCTCTTTCGTCATCACAGTTGGAACTCGGGCAGATGGACGATCAAACCGTCCCACGCCTCAGAGACCTGCATCTGGCAGGACAGCCGGGAGGTCGGCTGACGCTCGGGGTTCATCGCGAGCATCTCCTCTTCATTGGCCCCGGAGAGGCCGACCCGATCGGACCATTGCGGATCGACGATCACATGGCAGGTGCCGCACGCGGCTTCGCCTCCGCAGTCGCCGTCGATGCCGGGCACCGCATTGTTGGTCGCGACCCGCATCAGTGACTGACCTTCCTCGAGAGGCGCCTCATACTTCTCGCCGCCGTGGGAGACAAATGTGACAACTGCCATAGCCAGGCTCCTTGCGTGTCCTCAGTTACTTGACACAAGTCTTGCGCCAGATGAGCGCTGCGGCTATGTTCGCCGGAGTCAGAAACTTGTGATTTCGGCTCAAAGGGGCCATGGTCAGTGAACCCCAATGACGCGGGTGTGCCCCCACTCGCATTCGTGCAAATGCTCGAGAGCCCGGCGTTTGACCCAGACGCCGTCGCGCGGCTTCGCAACATCATGGCTCGCGAAGGAACCGACGAGGCGACGCTGATTCAGCGTGATATCCAGGCCCCGTTACGGTGGTTTCGTGAGGCGTACCCCGGTCTAGACATCGATCAGGCAACGCTGCTCGGATTTGCGTTAGCCGAACAGGCACAGTTGACGTCCTTCGGCCCGCTGAGTGTTCCGCTGGTCAGCGCGGGCTCAGTGGCCGAGATCGTAGAGCTGCTGACTTATCTGCCGTTGATCACGACGGCTGTCAAAGCACAGTTTCATCCAGATGACCAAGGCCTCACCGTCGGGCTCTGGGGACACACCAGCGATCGTGCCCTGGACTGCCTCGCCGTCACGTACGCCGGGTTGGCGTTGTTGCGACTGCTGGACATGCTCGTCCGTGCGGCGCCGACCCTCACACTCCACTTGAGTTGGCCAGCGCCCGCCGCCTTGAAAGATCGCGAGGACGACCTTACCGCCGGGCGCCTGTTCTTCGACGCTCCGATGTCCTTCCTCCATGTTCCCGCGGACACGCTCAACGAGGTGTGCCGGTTCTCCGATCCCGTCGCATACCGACTCGCCATCGTCGATCTGCAGCGAACTCTCGACCAGCGGAGCGAAACCACGTCGTTCTCGGAGAAGGTGAGACGGCTGCTGCAGAAGGAGCCCGGACGCCGAAGTAAACATTGGTTCGCACATGAGCTGTCGATGTCCACCAGCACACTCAAGCGGCGCCTCTCCGAAGAGGAGACCACCTTTCGCGAGTTGCGCCAAGCATTCCTGCGCGAGCGCGCGATGCTGCAGCTACTCGACCGATCCCTATCGGTGAGTGAGATCGCCACGGATCTCGGATACAGCGACCTCGCCAACTTCTCACACGCCTTCAAGCGATGGACCGGCCGCTCTCCGAGCGAGTTTCGGCTCTCACCACATTGAGCTGTCCCGGCGGGTCCGGAGATCCCGACCTTTGCGGCGTCTTTCTGCAGCGTCGCCTCTCCCCGGGTGTTCGATGAAGGCCCGAGCCTGCGCGCCGGGCAGCAGATTCACCCGGTCACACAAGCCGGCCAGATGCTCGGCCAGCACCGAATCCAATTGGCGGGCATAACCGAAAGTGAACTCCCGCAACAGCGTTCCCATCGTTGACGGGGGATACACCCGGCGGAAAAAGGGTTTTTATGCCGCCAGCGCGGACCAGGTCGACATCATCGATGTAATCCGCGCCCGCGTACATGCTCGCGATCAGGGTGGCCAGTTTCGGAGCCGGATTGGCCGACCTCGACTTGACCCTGGGAGCTGCGATGTGAATCTTGTTGGCCAACAACTCCGATAGGCCTGCCTGCTCAGCCAGCGCCATCACCGGCACCAGGCCCGCGCACGACACCAGATGTCCTCATCGAACACATCGGACCGCGGGGTGAACGTGTGGGACACTCGCGCCGGAAGTGCCGTTCTCGAACTGGACCGATTGTTGCCTGAACAATATCAATCTTCCCAGCTCAGAACGCACTTTCCTTATCCCGACACCCCGACAAACAGTCCATTGTCAGTGGATCGAGGCTAAGACCGCTCAAGTCACAGCTATCTATAGCCAACGCCGAGGTAGCGGAGCGCCACCCGCGAGATCCGCGCACCCGTGGTGGCGATGTCCGCGGAGGGAAGGACGACGTGACTCACGGTGAGCCGCACCAGAACGTCTGCGACCTCCTCGACGTCTTCGGAGTCGAGATCGGCGAAGTGGTCGTGAAACCACGCGACCAAAGCCGCGGAGGAGAGCTGGAGCAGGGACGCCGATGTCGGCAGGAGAGGAAGAACGCCCGTCGTCGGCGCACCGGCGCGATCATCCCCTGAGTGGCTGGACGTCAGCACCGACTTCAGGAGCGGACTGGCTTCTGCTTCACGCAGGGTGAACCGCACCGCTGCGGTGATGCCGCCCTGAACGTCGCCGGTGTGTTCGGCGAGGATGGCGTGGATACCCTCCAGGAAGCGCTGACCCTCGGCCACCACGAGCGCGTCACCAAGTCCCTGCTTATCGCCGAACTCCTTGTATAGCGTCGGTCGGGAGACGCCGACAAGTTCGGCGACCTCACTCACTCGGACTTGTTCCCAGCCCTTCTCAATGGTGAGTTCCCGTGTCGCCCTCAAGACCTGCTCGCGGATATGTCGGCGAAACGACATCCGCGCCGAATCAGTTGGCATACGAGCAGAATAGGTGGCGAACTGGGATCTCCCGCGCAGCCCGACGACTGGCGTCAAACGGTACGGTCGAGAAAGTCGACGACCGCCGTCGAGAATGCGTCGTTGTTGTCGCCAGCAACCATGTGGCCCGCGCCCGACACGTCAACGGTTTGCGCGTGGGGAACCAAGGTGAGGAAATCCTTCACTGTCTCTTCGGAGACTATGTCCGACAGCAGGCCGCGGACCAGCAGCGCCGGCGCGGACACCTGTCGCGCGCCATCGACAAGGAATGCGCTCATCATCTCGAACTCCTCTGCGCCGTCGTCTGAATCACTCTGCAGGAACTGAAAATTCGACGTCGCAAACGCCGGATCCCATCGCCAGGCCCAGCGACCGTCTCCACGTCGGCGGAGGACTTTTTGAAGGCCGTCGACGTTTTCGGGGCGAGGGCGGTGCGGGTTGTAGGCGGCGATCACGTCAGCGGCCGACTCTAGGCTGTCGAAACCTTCGGGATGGGCCGACATGAACGATAGGACTCGGCGGGCGCCGTGCATCTGCATTCGCGGAGTGATGTCAACCAGGACGACGGCCTGCCATAGCTCCGATGGGGCGAGCAAGTGCGTGCCGAGGATGGTCAAACCGCCCAACGATGCCCCGATCGCGGCAACTGGGCGGGCGGAGCCGGCGTACGCGCGCACGGCCAACAGGTCGGACCCCAGCCGTTCGATGTCATAGCGTCCGTCTGGATCCCAGTCGCTGTCACCATGTCCCCTTGCGTCGTAGGCGGCAACGGTGTAGCCCCGCTGATGCAATCGTTGGGCGGTGACATCCCAGGCGTGCCGGCTCTGACCACCGCCGTGAAGGAGCAACACGACCGCCCGCGGTCCGTCACAGCGGTAGAAGTCGACCGCCAGCGAGAGCCCATCCACCGTGGGCACGCGCTCGACGACAGGAGCGGACGAATCATGTGCTCTGTTTGCAGACATCAAGAGATGGCCTTCGGTGCGACGACGGTGACGGTGCCCTGCGCCGCACACACCGCTCTGCCGTCGTTGCAGATGTCGATACGTGCCACACCGCTGGTTCTGCCCAGCGAGATGATCTCAGCCGTGGCTACACAGGTTCCGCTGGAGACTGGACGAAGCAAATTCAGTTTGAACTCCGTCGTCGCGACCCAGGATCCCATCGGAATCACGGGATAAAACACCACTCCAAGGCAATGGTCGACCATGGCCGACAAGCAGCCGCCATGCAAGTTGCCGAAAGGCGTCTTCAGGTCGTCGCGTGCGTCCATCTCCGCGACGAGCCGTCCAGCAGTGAATTCAGTGTGCCGGAAGCCGAGGTAACCGGCCAGCCCGCCCGTGGTTTCTGCTGCGCTCTGCAGTTGTTCAGCGACCTGCTGGTTGAACGCGGTGAACTGCACAGACATGTCCGGCCTCCTACCTCAGCTGTGGTTGAGACATTACGCCTTGTCTGTCACATCGGTCGACAATGGTCGCTCGCCAGGATTGCGGGAAGGAGAAACCTTGAAAGAAATGTCCGGAGCCCGTCACGACTGCGCTCCCGCGGTCCTCGAACAGTCAGCAGGCTCAGTATCGTGCGGAGAACCCACTCGGCGGCGTCGTCGACGGAGACGCCCGGTTCTACGTAACTCCAGTGTCTCCTGAAGATGGGACGGAGAAACTCGGTGACGAGTTCGAAGAGTGACGTCGAGGTCCCCGCCGCGAGGCCAACGCCGGCGAGTTCCTCGTCGCTGCCGAACAACAATCCGATGATCTCTTCGCGGCGCGCGGCCTCAACTGTGTATTCCACGAAATCGACGAGAGCGGAGCCCAGATCGGTGTGCTCCGCGATCCGGGGGTTGATGCGATCGAGATAGCGCTCGGCGGCGCGAATGATGACGCCCGACATCACCGCCTCCCGATTAGGGAAGTAGCGATACACCGTTGCCCTGGAGACACCCGCTGTTCTGCCGATGTCCTCCATGGTCGTGCCTACCACGCCGCAACTCTCTAGGCACCGCTCGGCAGCATCTAGCAATCGGTCGCGAGCGGAATCACGATCTGACGGCGCGGCGGCACCCCATCGCACCAACTTCGTCGACACAACAGCCAGTATGCCGCGGGCGCACACCATTGTGGCTTGACTGCAGATATGACACCATCGCATTCGTGTCTCACAACAGCCCGTGGCCCTGAGCGAGTGATCGATTGTCGGTAGAAGCGCGTACTCCGGTGGCGGTCGGCGTAGGCGAAGTCACCCATCGCGGGGACGACGTCGTCACCGGCCTCGGTTGGTATTCGACGAAACATTCGGTCGGTGTGTGGTCGGCCACCCCTCCACCAACCGGGTGGCGACTGATCGACACGGCAGACGAACAAACTCCGATCGATTCATCGCGGCTGGCCGTCGCAGGCGTCGACGAGGCGACCGGTCGCGCGACAGTGGACGGGTACACGGTCGAATACGACCGAGACGGGCGACCTCGATGGACACCGACCATCGCGCACCTGTCCGACGGGCGAAGAGTCGTCGCACGCAGCGACGATCCGCAGATTGCCGAGGCGATGGCGGGCGAGATGTACGTTGGCAGAACGGTTTGCCTCCGAAACACAGGGTCGTCCACGGGATTCGAGCTTCCATGATCGCCGAGGCCATGGTGTTGACCGGACCGCGGAATCTGGAGCGGCGCCAGATGACCATCCCCGACGTCGGTGACCGCGGTGCGATCCTGCGAGTTGAAGCATGTGGTCTATGCGGTACAGATCACGAACAATTCACCGGACACCTGCCTGCCGGCTTCTCATTCGTTCCAGGTCACGAAATCGTCGGCATCGTCGAACATGTCGGCAATGCGGCCAGCGAACGCTGGTGCGTCCGGGCCGGCCAGCGCGTGGCCGTCGAGGTGTTCCGGTCCTGCCGAGACTGCCCGGAGTGTCGCCGCGGCGAATACCGGCGATGTGCGGTGAACGGCATCGCCACCATGTTCGGGTTCGTCGACGTGGAGATCGGCGCCGGGTTATGGGGCGGATACGCCACCCATGTGGAGCTTCCGTGGGACGCGATGCTACTCCCGATTGCCGAAGACATGGACCCCGTTCTCGCCACGTTGTTCAACCCTCTCGGGGCCGGTATCCAATGGGGGAAAACTCTTCCCGACACCAAGGCGGGGGGTATCGTAGCGATACTGGGACCGGGCATCCGCGGGATCTGCGCGGCGGTGGCGGCGAAAGAGGCGGGAGCCGCTTTCGTCGCGATGACCGGCATCGGTCCACGCGACGATCAGCGACTGGCCATAGCCAGATCATTCGGTGTCGACCTGCCCATCGACGTATCGCAGGACGATGCAGTGACAGCGCTCCAGCGTGAGACAGGCGGACAGCTTGCCGACGTGGTCATCGATGTCACCGCCAAAGCACCCTCCGCGTTCGCCGACGCCGTCGCCCTTGCCAGGCCTGGCGGCAGGGTCGTGGTTGCTGGCACCCGCGGCGGAGGCGGCGCGCCCGGCTTTGAACCAGACACGCTGGTGTATAAGGAATTACACATCGCCGGTGCACTCGGCGTGGAGTATCCCGCCTACCGGGCAGCCCTCGAGATTCTGGCCACGCGCCGCTGGCCGTTCGACCGGATCACAAGAGAATCAACCGGATTCGCTGGTCTCGCGCCGCTGCTCAGTTCGCTTGCAGATGAAAATGCCAAATCGAGTGCGGCCCTGCACAACGTCTTCGTGCCCACGCCCTCACAGCATGCGGAGCTTCAACAGAGGAAGGTCACACGTGACGAGAACGGAACGCGTACCGATGCTCGACCTTGAGCAGGCCCGGCTGCGGGCTGCCGAGTGTGGGCTGCCCGCAGAGATGGCAGAACTGTCAGTATTTCGCGTGGCACTTCACCAGCCGAGCCTCGCAGTGGCCCTGTACGGAATGCTTGAGGCGCTGCTATTTAACGGTGTGCTCGACGCCCGGCTACGCGAATTGATCATCATGCGCATCGGCTGGGTAACGGGGTCGGTATATGAGTGGACACAGCATTGGCGAATCGCGACGCTGCTCGGTGTGGCTTCGGATGACCTTCTGGCGGTGCGTGACTGGCAGAGTTCCAATCGTCTGGGCCATGCCGAGCGTGCGGTCCTGGCGGCGACCGATGATGTGGTACGTGACGGGGTCATTGCCGAGGAAAACTGGGCCGCGTGCCACAAGGCATTCAATGGCGATCACGCGGTTTTGGTCGAACTTGTCGGAGCGATCGCCAATTGGCGGCTCTTTTCGATCCTGCTTCGATCCTTGAATATTCCGCTTGAGTCGGGTACCGACTCCTGGCCGCCCGATGGGCGAGCCCCTCGACGTGACGATTGAGTAAAAACGGTTGTTCAGCAATCGCACCCAAGTTGAAGCTCGGTTACCCCTTATGTTCCTAGTCAGTTGTGGGCTATTGAATTTCAAACGGGTAGTTGTGATTTCGGTCTCTTAGCCACGGTCTCGGGGTAATGCCACCAACTGGACATGTGGAGCCAACTGTTCTGGGACGCCTACACCAGCTTGAAGCACGCTCCGTCATACGAATACGATCCAAGGGATGTCGAGGTTCTTCGCGACTCAGGCCAACTGTTACTACTGGGAGAGTCGTTCAATCGGGTCGCTGGCAACAGAACGCCAATGAAGGCGATCGTCGGCAGTCACCGCACACAGCACCTCACGCAGAGAATTCAAGAGCCCGCTGCTGCAAGCTAGACCCGGCGTCCGACACCGAGGCGCTGCCGTCTTCATACAGCTGACCACGAACGCCAGCCGCGCCGAAGTCCCACCGGGGACGGCAAACACCTTCCGCCGCAACACCTTCGGATGCAGCTTGGACGGAAGGCCACCAGCCACCATAATATCGACCGTCTCGGCGTCGCCAGCACCGCGGACGAATCGGTGTACCGGCCCGTTGCCACCTCGCCTCCGGCTTGCGCGGGTCAATCTCTCAGGTCGTCGTTGCCACACTCAGAAGTGACATGTACAAATCACGGTTCAGCGAGTGTACAGTTCACGGTGTGGAGGTATCCGTGACCGAGTTGCGCGCGCACCTTAGCGATTGGCTCGATCGAGTTCGGGCTGGTGATGAGGTCGTCATCACCGACCGCGGGATTCCGGTCGCGCGACTCGCTGCGCTGGACAGCGCAGGCACCTTGGAGCGTCTCACGGCCGAAGGCGTGATTGCCAGGGCCACCGCGCAGCGGCCCGTCGCTGCGGGACGGTCCCGGCCCCGACCGCGGCGGCCGGTGTCTGACCAGGTCAGCGACCAGCGGCGCTGACCGGTGCCGCTCGTCTACTTCGACGCCAGCGCCTTCGTTAAACTTCTCACCACCGAGACAGGAAGCTCGCTGGCATCCGCGCTGTGGGACGGCTGCGACGCCGCATTGTCCAGCCGCCTGGCCTACCCCGAAGTCCGCGCCGCACTCGCTGCAGCAGCCCGCAATCACGACCTAACCGAATCCGAGCTCGCCGACGCCGAGCGTGACTGGGAGGACTTCTGGGCCGCCACCCGCCCAATCGAACTCACCGCCACGGTTGAACAGCACGCCGGCCGCCTCGCCCGCGCCCATGCCTTGCGCGAAGCCGACGCTGTCCATCTGGCCAGCGCGTTGGCAGTCGGCGAACCCGGCCTGATCGTCGCCGTTTGGGACCGACGCCTGCACGCCGGAGCCCAAGCCGCCGGGTGCCGACTCGCCCCCGCCCAACTCGACCCCTAATCCGACCGCTCGACGTCAGAGGTGGGTCGACCCCGGCATGGATGACGATCAGGTACCGATTCGCCAGGTCAGAACCCGTGTCGTAAGTGGCCAAGTCCCCCCTCGGACACAC
>NZ_JCALDG010000021.1:0-87606 GCF_059812735.1 Mycobacterium sp. NGS40 | reverse complement strand
CCTTGATGCGGGCGTGACCATTGACCTTGATGTACTCCAGAAGGCGACCGAAGCCCTCCTCCCATTGGTCTTCGCCGACGTTCCACGACCAGCCCGGCAGATCGCTTAGCCGTTGTTCTCGGTCGGGAGGAAGGTCCCCTTTGGCACGCCAGGCTCGTTGTTTAATTGCCCATCTGCCCAGTCGGACGCCGTCGACCTCGTCAGACGCACGAACGCGAGCATGGCCATTGGCCCTGACGTACTCCAGAAGTAGGCGAAAGGCCACTTCCCACTGGTCGGCCTTGACTGCCCATGACCATCCTGGCAGTTCCTTTAGTCGCTGCTCACGGTCGGATCGGAGTACACCTCGGGCGCGTCTAGCGCGCTGTTTCGCGGCCCACGTACCAAGCGGGTAGCCGTCGAAGGTGTACGACTTCGGGATGCTGGCATGACCGTTCTCACTGACGTAGCGCAGGAGTCGGCTGAACCATTCCTCCCATTGATCACCTTTGGGGTCCCATGTCCACTCCGGGATCTTGTTGAGCCGGTCTCGGTACTCGGCGGGAAGAGTGCCATCGTCAACCCTGCTGCGCTGCCTTACAACCCATCGTCCGAGCGCGTCGGAGTTAGGTGCAAGTGCGTGGCCGTTCTCTTCTATGAACTGCTTCAGCAGCTCGAACATCCTCTCCCACCGGTCGTTACGCGGCTCCCAACTCCAGTCCCCCAAGTTGCTCAGTAGCTCGGCGCGATCCGCGAGAAGTCTGTTCTTCTGGTAGAGGAAACGTTGCTTCTGGCTCCATCTATCGAGCAGATTGCCCTGTGGCAGACCACGAGTCGTGCCGGTGTCCTCGTAGTGCTTCTGCAGCAACCCAAACCACTCCATCCAGGGAGCGGTGACGCTGTTTACAAGTCGAGTGTCGAAGGCCCGTGCGAAGTCGACGGTGATGTGGGTGGGCAGGTCGAGGTGAATCTTCTCCGGCAGAACCGGTTGACCACCGCCGCGCAAGCCCATACCTCGCCTCAATGCATCGAGCTGATCGGCCAACTCCTCGTCATGTAGTCGCAGAGCCTTGACGATCTCCCAGACTGTCTTGAACGACGAGTCGTCCAGAACGGTCTCGTGGTCCTCGCGGCTGCTCACGAAGACCGGGATCACGATTGTGCCGACGGTCTTGTCGGGGGCCAACCTGATGGCACGACCGACGGCCTGCACGATGTCGACCTCGGACCGTTTCGGGTCGATGAAGACCACGCCGTCCAGAGTGGGCACGTCGACACCCTCGGTTAGGCAGCGTGCGTTGGACAGCAGCCCGCGGTGGTCGGTGTCGATGTTGCCGAGTTCGCGCAGCCGCATCGCACGTTGGCGGGCGGACATCTCGCCCGAGACATAGCTCGCCCACACTTCACCGGTGGGGCGTTGGTCACCAGGCATCCAGGAGATCACCTCGGCCAACGATCCAGAGAACTTCCGCGCACCAATGACCCTTGAATGGAAGCTAATGGCCCGGCGCAGGTCGTAGTGCCTCATCGCCTTGCCGAGGCCGACCTGTGCGGCCAGCGTGCGGGCGTCGGTGTTCCTGATGCCTTCGGAGCGAACGAATCTGGCCTTGTCGGCCATCTCGTGGCAATCGGCCTCATCGACGCCGATCACGACGACCTGGTAGTCGGTGAGCAGGCCGCGTTCAATGGCTTCGGAGAACGGCAAGCGGTGAAACACAGGACCGTAGATGGCCTCGTTGTCCATCGAGGCGACCGCGAAGTCGAACGCCGACGCCTCGCCGATCACTCGCCCGGTGAAGTAGCGCGGGGTCGCAGTCATGAACAGCCGCCGCGTCGCCGGGATCTTCGCGTCGTCGAGAACGGTGGCGAACACCGAGGTCCTGAGTCCCGTGGTGCGGTGCGCCTCATCGGCAACGACGAGATCGAAGGGGGCCACCCCGTCTAGCGCGCACGCGGCGGCGACTTCCGGCGATGACTGGTAGGTGGCGAACACCACCTGGGGACCTGCCGTGCGCAGGAAGTCGGCGATCTTGACAGGATCGGTGGTAACCCGGTCGCCCAACTCGCTGGCGCTGTTTATCGTCGAGTCCGCAACGGTCTCATCCGAGCACACCGGCAGGTACTCGAAGGCCACCTTTGCGTTGGCCGTCCACTCGATCAGCGTCTGGCTCAGCAGTGACAGCGACGGGGCAAGCACGAGTGTGCGGGCGACCCCCAGCTTCTCCTTGACGAACAGAGCCGTCAGGGTCTTACCCGTCCCACAGGCCATGATCAATTGCCCGCGGTCGGACTCGTTGAATCCATCCACCACCGCATTCATCGCTTCGCCCTGATACGCCCACTGGCCTTCTGGTCGCTTCGGCGGCAGCGGCGCGGCCACAAGATCCGATAGTAAGGCGGGCCAGTTGACCTGTGCGGCAACCATCTTCGACAGGCCGAGGAACGTCACTGGCTTCTCCTGGCTGTCAATCACCCGCTCGGCGTTCTCACCCAGGTGGTCGGTCGTGGCGATCAGCAGCCGGTAGTCGATCAACTTGCGTCCGGACTCGGTCAAGAAGGTGTCCACATCGGCCTTCTTGATCCAGTAGTTAGCCTCGTATGCCTTGGCTTGGATCGCCCAGATGCGCCCCTCGTTGTCTTTTGCAATGAGGTCGATGCCGTTGTCAGGCCCCCAGTTGTCGGGCCAGTCGTCCCACAGCCACACCTGGGCCAGGTGCCTAAAGCGCGGGTCGTTCTCCAGGAACCACATGCAGATGGCTTCGAACTGGTCGCCCTTGCGCTTCTTGCTTTCGGGGTCGAGTTGGGCCAACAGGTTGGTCAAGGTGCCTGTCACTTCTGTCACCTGCCGAATCGGTTGCCGCCCCACCATCTCTCCTCTTCTCATTGTCGATGGCCTTGGTACCAACCTGATGGCACCCGCATCGCAACTCCCCCGGTTCCGGTTCGCTGAAAGCAAGCTCGCGGCCAGTCGTATCACCTCGGACCGACAAGGTGTCGGTCTTCGTCGCATATCGGTCAGGTGTCGTGCCGGACTTTTGGCGGCGGACGGTCTTACCGTGATGGCGTGCCGACCAACCAGCTCCGCCGAACGTACTGCCTGATCCGTGAGCCGTAAGGGTCGCGAAAAGAGACCGGTGCGCTACTGGCATGCTGGATGGTCTGGACGCAAAGTGGGTGAGCTGCTGCTGCCGATCGCGAAGCAGGACAATTTCTACGCCCACTGTTTGCGCGGAAGCATTGAGAAGGCCCGTGCGCAATCGAAAGTCGCAGACTTCGCCAGCGGGCGCATCTACGACCTCAACAAGTTGTACGTCACTTCCAACCGCGACTTCGCGCACGCCTGGGCGGTGTGCATGCCCGATCCCCAGCATCTCGAACATCTGCAGAAGCTATTCGGACTCGGAGCAAGGGCTTACTACGAAGTCGAACTCCTCGACGCTTCGGGCGAAGCACTGACTGGGCCGCCGGAACCCGACCCCGACTACGCGATCGGCAGCTTCCAAGTTGACCTGGCGCGAGTGATCGCTGTGCACCGACCGCAAATGTCCCCGGTAGCGGGACAGGTCCACCTGCTTCGAATGGCGACCGCTCCGCGAGATGCGTAGTCAGGCAGTCAGCGACGCACCGTCGGCGAGATAGCGGTGGACAGTGGCGCGAGAAACACTCAACATCTTCGCGATGTCGTTCGCCGAGATGCCCTTATCGGAGCAGTTCGGAGCTACTTTTCGTATATCGGCGCATACTCGCGGACATTCACAAATTGAGTGACGTTGCTATCCAGCTACTTGGTGGTTTCGGCAGGCTGAGGGGCCGCGCAACAGGGACTTCGAGGCCGAGTCGTTGGACAACAAGATCTTCGGCCCCGGTATGGCCAGTGAGACCTTTCAGCCCGTTGGCCGACCGGCGGCTGCTCAACGTCAACGTCGTCGACGACGTGTAGAACGTCAACTTCGGCCGCGGCGGGCCGATGACCATCCTCAAACACCGGGGCACCATGGCCGCGCTGGTGGGTTGGCTGGTATAGCTAACTGGCCAGGCGGACACCTTCGACCGATGACGGACAACCGCGCGGCGCAAGCAATAGCTCAATGCTGCAGCGTGTCCGGGCACAACTCGTGCTGTGCGGCGTCTGTTACGGCCGGGCCTAGCGGCGATCCGGCCGTGGCAGCTGCCTGTGGGGGCGTCATGCCGCCCTGGATGAACATGCACATCCGGTGTCCGCCCAGCAGCAGGACCGGGGGTGAGATACCTCCGGTCACGTCGTTGTGGTGCTGGGCAAGGTAGTCCAGGTAGCTCTGGTCGTCGGCCCGCGCCCGCGGCGCTGCGCCGAGCATGACGGCGATAGCTACTGCTCCGGTTACCGCTAGAAACGCCTTCATTACTGCTCCTCCTCGGACAGCCACTCGGATTGCCTAACGGTCGCAGGCGATTCCGTCGCCGTCGCGGTCTAGCGCGGGATTGTAGGCACGGTCGCCTCGCTGGATGTTGTAGCGGCCGTCCGCGTGGGCTTCTTCGCAGTTGGCGTACGGCGGCCCTTCCCGGGGCGGCGGCATCACTTGCGTTGTGTTTCCCGGCGATGGTCCCGGCCCCCTCGGTAGTGAGGGAATGATGCCGAAGAATACGAGCAACACCACGGTGAGAATCACGATCGTCGCCGCGACGAGCAGGCGAATCTTCGTCTCTCTAGTGATCGCCACAGGAATACCCCTTCGTGTGGACGGGAGCTTATGACGAGCAGCTATTAGGGATGTTGAAATCGGAAAATTCAGCTGGGCTGGTGATTATCCGGGGCCGCGGCTGCAGCCGGTGCTGGCCGACACCAACTTCCACTGCGAGCGTGGTCAATATCAACTTCGGCGACGGCACGCAGAACGTCAACTTCGGCCGCGGTTGCCGGTGCCCGTCATCAACACCACGACTGCTTCAGAACCGTGTCCGCGCTCGGATTTCTCGCCGCCTAATCGGTGGTGTTGAACTGCGCTGGTTGCCAGTAGCGTCAACGTCATGGGTCGAAAGCCACGGTCGGACTGGCTGGCCACGGTGGACTACTGCGTCGGTTGGGGCGGCCACGACAACACGTCGTCAATGGCCAGGAAGCTCCCCAAAGAACACGCCATGCGACAGGCCCAGCAGTGGAGGACGGAGATGCGCCGCGACGGCGCAAGATCGCCCATGCGGCGCGTCCGGGTGCGCCACTGGCCTTCCGGTGCCAAGCTCCTCGGTGCACCGGTCCTCTACGAGGCGTCGTATTACGATTCCGACCAAGGACTCAGCGACGCCGAGGCGTACGCGGCTCGCGTCCACGACTGGCACGCCTCCGCGGATTCATTCAACAGGCGGGTCGCCAGCAAGGTCCCTCGCTACCCCGCTGCGGGGACGACTATTCAGATGGCCGGGTATGCCGACTGGACCGACGCCTGGGGTCCCAGGCCGACCGTGTGCCCCGCGTGCGACGCCGTGGTCGACCCGCAGGACGATTACCTCATGCCCGCGGTTCGTAGATAGCGCAACCGCCGGGCCGGAGGCCAACAACGTCGCCGACGAAGGTGGCCGACGTCAAGTTCGGCCAGGACAGGGGTCAACAGAAGCTTCGCGGCTACCTTGTGTCCGCCAGAAACAACCCCAACGACCAGTGCGGGCTAATTCATGGCTGGGTCGCACCGAGGAGACCATCGCCGTGCGCGACAGGCCGAAGGATGTCGGTGTCCGCTGCGACAATCGACGAGTGGCAATTCGCAAACCCATTCCCACCGCGACGGCGAACGCCTGGACACCGATGGCTTCGGATCCTGGTGACGTGGTCGAGTGGCTCGCGGAACAAGCGCCGGACACACTCGACCGCCGAGTAACCGTGGTCCCGCAAAAGAGCCACATCGACATGGCCGACGAAGCGGTGCAAGCATTCGCCGCTAACGGCAACCTCCACAGCGGCAGAGGCAAACCGGGAAAGCGCGGTGGCCCAGTGCTGGCTTACCGCCCCGATATCGAGCTGTTGGCCGACGCCGTTGCACTTGCGGACGGAAAGCCGCTCGGCGTGATTGAGTTCTTTCCTGATGAGGTTGCCGGATGGGCGGCGGCGACGAACGCGATCAACCTTGAGACCGGAGAGCCAACACCGGGAGTACCCGCCGAGATACACGACGCCCTGGTGGAGCTGAGAGACGCCGGATACAACGGATACGGCCGCGACCGTGAGCGATACTTTGCCGCACACTACTTCCCGCCAATCGACAAGCTGCTGGCAGCGGGCTATACGTACACATTCACGGCGGGTTACCTTGTCGCACTTGGCATTGAAGGCAGAAGCGCCCATGGAGACCTCAAGCGCATCTACGTACCACCCAGCAAGCGGCGTCGCCCTGGGCGCTTCTAGCGCGACCGACCCAAGCCAGAGGCCCGCACAGTGGACGACACCACAGACTCACCGCCCATCCGTGAGGACTACGACGACATTCGGGAGTTTATTCGCGATTGGGAGCACTACTGGGACAACCAGAAACCCAGGCCGTCCGCCATCTTGCGGCGAGCAGCTTCGGTGGCAAACGACGCCGCGGTGGCGATCGAGATGCAACTGGGGCGTATTCGCGATGGCTTCGCTAGCGGTGACCCCGACGCATTCTGGACGGTGCAGATCGACATCGAGTTCCTGATTTCATCGCTGTGGAAGATGCGCCTCGCCGGGAAGCTGGCCCGGTCAGTCCTGGGGCACTCGTGGATCGCACTCAGCGAGTTCGACAGTGCGCTTCCCCATTTGAAATTGATGCGCGACGTGATGGAGCACATTGACGAGTACGGGCGCGACGCAGACGGCCGAGCCCGGCGGCATTATCATCCGCGCACCTGTCAACGTGTCGGGCGAAGATATCTTCATTCCCAGATGTCGCACAGCGACGAGTCGTTCAACTGGCTGGGCGGGACCCTCGAATTCGGCCCCGCTCGCATCGCCTCGCTGCAGCTCTTGTCGGCCATTCGAACAGCACGAGACGGCTTCACCGATAACTAGGGCTTTGTCGACGGGATACGAACGAGGCGCAGCCGCTGCCCGGCCTAGGCCAACAACAACATGCGCTACGACCTGGTCGACGAGATCTTCGACGTGGGCGTGGTCGACGAGTACTTCTTCGGCTAAGGCGTGATCAACCAGACTTTCGCGCAGTGCTAAACGAGAACTTGGTGCCCGGCCTGAACAGGCTTATCCGCCCGCGTCCTCGTTGATGGTGACTTCTTCTGCGGTGCCCGCGATAGTGGGCTATGGCAGCATCCGCTGCCGTAGCTCCGCACGACGGCGGACCTCTGCAACCAGAGACTCATTGACCGCGGCGTTGTGGGCGAATCGTCGGGCCTTTTCCTTCTCGCACGCCTCAGCGTCCATCAATGTCACCGTGGCTTGAGCATTGATCAGGTCGGCCGGGACGCACCACTCGCGGTAGGGCTTGCTCGCTTCGACGACCTCGAAGTCATGGAGATCAACGTCGTCGAGGAATTCGACCTTTAGAACCTGATCGCCTGCTGCGCCCTCGTTGATGTCCATGATCTGGTCGGCGAGCCAGACGCCGGTCAGCACGAGCTCGGCGAACATGTAGGCCCCGGTGCTTTCCCGGAAGCCGTGGCGCAGGATCTCCTCAGCCGCGTCGGTGGTGTGGAAGTAGATCATGGTGTTAATCATTCCCTTGCGGCTGGCTCTTCGTCCTGCGGCCTGGTGCCGCGGGCTGGTTCCATGTTCAAGCTCACGCAGCCGCGCCGAAATGATGTGGTAGCGCTGGGAGGCGTTTACATGCGACTGGCAGCGTCGCATCGCTTTCGGCCGACAAAATCGTCGAGGTCTTCCGCCTGGACAAATGGCCAGGCGGCCGATCTTGACGAGCGACCGCTCGCCTTCCTTGACCAGCGCGTAGAACGTAGTGCGGCTAATACCGCCCAGCTGCTGCCGGGCCTCTTCGATCGGCAGCAGATGCCGCATGTGTTGCTTGTTGCACCGCGGGCCCGGATCAATTTCTTCATCCGGGCAACTGAGGATGTTCAATCACTCGCGCTGGCGTAGGTGTGGGAGTTTCCCGGTCGACGGTTGCCTGCACGACCTCATTGATCAGGTCGCGCAGCGCCTGCGCAAGCCGGTCGACGGTGTAACTCATCGATGTCGCAAACCGTCAGTACTCTGAAACGTGTTGCGGTCTAACCACTCCAAGACGTCGGACCACCGGTAGAGCACCCTGCTGCCGTGCTTGATGAACTTCGGACCAGTCCCCCGATAACGATCCTGGGCGAGCGAAGCTGTGCTGGTATGGAGATACTCGGCGACTTCGGCGGGCGTCGCCAGCGCCGGTAGTTGATCAGACACGACCGGCGATCATAGCCAGCACCAACGAACCCCGCGGCCACCCACGGTTGGCGTGACGGCAGGCTAGAGAACCGATCACGCCCCGCCTGCGTCCAAACCGGTGCGCACGACTATGGCGCAGCCGTTGCCGGTGGGGCCCATATCCACTCAGCGACGCTGGTCAGTTAAGGCCCTTGTTGTATACGGCTGGCGGTCCGAGGCATGCTTCACCGCAAAGGATCGCCATTTCGATCGTTCGTTCGACCGGCGATCCCGAAGCCCCGATCGCGGTGCTTGAGTCGAAGTAGGCCTTCACCTCGTATCGAGCGGGGAGATGGGGATCAGTCCTAACAACAACGCTCCACGATGTATGTCCGACGTCCAAAGCCGTTCCGGCTGCCCAATACTGGCTAGGATTGTCCGGTCTGGGTCCGATGAGTACGGCGATAGTAATTGTGTTTCCGCTCGCTTCTCCCGTTACCGTGACCTCTGTACCGTCTTCGCTCACAGCCACCGCTTTCACAGTTCCGGCGGGTCTAGCTGCTATTGCGCTGGGGGGCGCACTCGGTGGCAAGCTGGACACCGTTGTCGTGCTTGAAGGTTGACTCGGTGATGAACTCGATGCTGTTGTCGTGCTTGAAGGTTCATCCGGTGATGAGTTTGATGCCGTTGTCCCTGACGGTGTGCTCGACGGAGGCGACGATCGCGTTGTCTGCGGCCCCGAACCCCATACGACGAATGCAACCGCGAAAGCGACAGAGCCGGTTGTCGCAACTGCAATGACCATCGCGTGCTTGGTAAGCGCCATGCGGCGTATGTCGTCCCTATGCACTGCGAAGAATATGCTGGTCGCGCACACCGCCCAGCCAGAAGCCACTGTGATCGTCGCCAGCGCTGGCAATTGCAAGAAATGAGCCAACAAAACCCATAGCGATTCCAAAGTGGCAAGGACGAACAGAGTGAACAGAGCTCGTACAGCCAGGTTGTTCATCCAACTCGGTTCGCGATCCTCAGAACCAACGAGATCGGATGTTGTCGTCGGCTGTTGTCTAGGGGTGTCGGATGATTCCTGGCCGTCTGTCTCAGACATTTGCTGCCTGCGCCTCCTTCGGCACCTCGCAAAGTCGTTCAATGCCGAGCATCGATCGAAACGATCTTGCCTGATCTGCGCTGAAGGCGTCAGCAAAACAACAGGTCAATGTTGGGGGCCCATTGAGGAGGAGTTCGGGGCACTTGGTGTCTACGACGTGCCCGGACGAGTTCTTCGGCGTCGTCGTAGTCGATAAGAACTCCGACTCCGGGGTGGTCAACGAGCTCTTCGCCAACACCCGGTTGGGTTTCTACAAGCCGCGGAACCTAGGGCCTCCCACCGGCATACCGGGCACCGATCCGCACGGGTGGGATGTGACTGTGGTCGACGTTGCGCAGCTTGGCATTTCGGGCTTCCTGCTCGGCCCAGATCTCAAGGACATGTAGAGGTGCGGAAGTGCGGATCGTCTGCCGCTTCGAATCGGAACAGGCGCACGTGACCGGCCACTGCCTATACCGAGTCGCATACCCGCACCGTGGGCAGGGCGAGTGAAGGTGGGGATCAACGCTACCCCTGACGCTCACGGCCATTTCTACCTCCGACCCTCCATGGCATCCTCCGTCGTGATGGCGGCCTTCGTCGCTATGTGGTCGTCATCATTATCGGCCAGATCCCGCGGGAACCGCGGTTCGGGCGGGCTGGGCGCTCACGGTGTCCGCCGCTTGCGGATTCGCCCTGGCTCGTTCAGCGGCCGCATCAATTCATCGTCCGAGACGTGGACAACAACAACTTCACCGACGATAGGTGGTCAACGACATCTTCGGCCGGGGACGTAGTCAACGTGAGCTTCTAGTACGGCCGCGGCTTCTTGCGTCCGCCGGAAGCAAACATCGACGAACCGCGAGGGGCCAGTGTTTAGAGGCAGGGCGCACCGCGAAACGACCGGCGTGCGCGACACGCCGATGAATAGGCAATTTCGGCAAACTAATCCACAAAGAATTACACTGGTGTAACCAACACCGCGGGCCCTCTGACCTGCGAGTATCGTTGTTTTCGCCACAGCTTGTGGATTACGACAACGGGGTTATCCCGAACGTTGCGATACCGATGTCGGTTTGAGATCCCCGGTGTCGTGGGGCGACGGGCATAAAATCCAAGCAGCCCAGACCAACGGCGGTTTGGACTCGAAGCCCCTGGTCTGGAACCGCTTGGCTGCTTGGTAGGCACCTCGACGGTAACACCAGCCCTGGCTGGGGATAGCGGTAACCCGCCGATATCCGACCTTGGGTTTCGTCAAACGTGCGGACGGTCCGCACGCGAGATGAACTCCAAGGAGTAGACCAATGGCAAAGCCAGAGGGGACCAATGTCCGGCACGTGGTGCCAAATCCGAACGGCGGCTGGGACGTCAAGAAGCCGGGGGCCAAGCGTGCAAGCGCCCATACCGGCACCCAACAGGACGCGGCGCGGCGTGCCGACGAAATTCTCCGTAACTCCGGCGGCGGTGAGCGTCGGCTGCATGGTCGCGACGGCCGCATCCGCGATTCGAACACCGTGCCGCCCGCCAATGACCCGTATCCGCCGAAGGGCTAAAAGGTGACCAACCCAATCAGCGCAACTATCAGCCTCGGCGGCTTCGTAGACTTCGCCGCCGCTACGGCGAGCGGGCGCATCACCGCCGTGCATAACGTGATCGATAACGAGTTCGGCGACTACAACCCGGGCCACGACTTCTACCGCGGCATCCGTCTCGCGATTCGCGAAGGCATCGCCAACGGCGACGACGTCTCCCGGATGCAACGAGCCGTCCAAGATTGCAGCCCACGACGCAGGGCCTCCTACGAGTCACTTGCCACCGGATGGGCGGGATGGCGGCGGAGAAAGGACCTGGAAGTCTTTTCGCAGCCGCTCCGTTGGCGTGACGGGGCACTCGAAGTCCGCGTATCCCCGAAGTTCACGTGGCAGCAGCGGCACGAGAAGCACCTGGTCTGGCCGTATTTCAAAGACCCCGAGCTCTCACGTGATGGTGTCCAGGCAGCTATCCGCCTCATCGAGATCACATTTCCTGAAAGTGGCTGCCGCCCAGCGGTACTCGATGTGCGCCGCCAGCGCATCTACCAGCCCGCTCGACGCCGCAGGGGGTTTGATGCATGGCTGAGCGGTGAGGCGGCGGCATTCGTCTCAATGCTCGATTCCATACGGAACGTCGCCTAGCCGGATTCGCCCTGTGCCTGCCCACCAGCATCCTGAGGTCACAGATGCGACCGCGAAAGCTCTTTACGCCAACGCGATACGCTGTGCGGCTTCCGACTGCACGGAACCCCTTTACCGGAAGGACCTAGACGGAAATCGCACTCTCAACTCGCGGATCGCGCATATCTGCGCGCGATCTGAGAACGGGCCCCGATGGGATGCCCATATGGCGAGCGAAGAGAATCGCAGCGCTGAAAACCTCTTGCTTCTCTGCCTATTTCATTCCGAGCTGGTGGACGCGGAGGGGCGCGTGGAAGATTTTCCGAAAGAGCTGCTGCTGCAATGGAAAGCGGCACAGCTGGCGGAGTATGATCAGGCGGCTGCCGCCGGAATTGAAGCAGGTTGGCCGCTCACCGATGCGGAAGCTGCTGAAGTCATCGCCAAGTCCGAGCGCTCGACCATCACGGTCATCGCCGACACGATCTACAACGGCGGAATGGGTGGCCAACTCGGCGGAGGAGGCGGTGGCGGCGGTGTCATCGGAACCGGATCACTCGTTGGAGGCAAGGGGGGCGACGCGGCCAACCTTGTCCAAGATGGGCAACCAGGGCAGGCTCCGGGCGGCGGGGGCGGTGGCGGAGGCGGCCTTGTCTACGAAGGCCCGTGGATACCACATGTCGGCCGCGGAACTCGGGGAAAGGCGCACATTGCGGGGGTTGATGGCGCTGATGGAGGCGACACCATCTTCGAAAGTGGCGAAATCAGGCTAGTAGCACCGGGCGGCAAGGGTGGCCTCGCAGGATCGGGCGAACGGAAAGTATCGGACAAACTGTTGGTTTCCGCGTTAATGCCCGCCAATTATGTAGCGGTCGACCACGGGCTCGCGCACGTGATCAACGGAGCCTGGTCGTACTACGACGTCGTCCTAATTCCGACACCGATGTCGCTTGCGCTGATCTGTGTGATCGAGGCAGGCGGAGTTGACGTTGGGGAATACACAATCGCCTTCGAAGTTCACAGCCCGTCAGGCCAGAAGCGCACGAGATTAAGCCTGGCGCTCTCAATTGACGAGCAAGGTGATCTCAACCGGATCCCATGTCACTGCGCGCTTTCGTTCGAGGTTGATGAGCTGGGAATGTGGAGGGTCACAGCGCTTTCCGATGTCAAGCGGCTCGCCGCAATCGATGTACTCATCAAGCAGCCAGATTTAGTTACTACAACCTGACACGCGATCGATCAGATCAAATTGCCCGCAAGCGCGCTGTTGGTTTTGATTGGGCCACGCTGGTCTCGCTCACGGGGCCCGGCGTTCCGGGTTCGCCGCGGCTTGTTGAGGGGCCGCATCAATTCAACGTCAAATTCGATGAGGTCCACCGGATCGGGCGACGCGACTCTGGCCTCGACAACAACAACTTCGATGCGACATACCCGACAAGAATTCTTGGTCCCGCCATGGTCGAAAACATCTTGGCCCGCGCTGCCACAAGCCGACTGGGCCGCCTGTGAAATCCAACTTGTTGGGGTCGAAGTTTGATAAGCGAAGATCACGACTCGAACCACTCGCCCCGGTCGCAACCGCACAGGAACAGTACCGCGATACCGTTCCTCGCCAATGGATCTCGGTGGTGAAGCCAATCCGAATCTGTCGTGTTCACCACGGGTGCGCGCATGCGCCGCGCCAACGCCGCGAATTTGCGGTCGCTCGGATCGAACCGTTCAAGCTCGGGGTCGACCGGAAAGTCGGCGTAGCTGCCATCTGCGGACCGAGGTAGGTCGATCCTCTCGACCCGCATCGGACCGTTCATCAGGATCTGAAAATAGAAACGGTCGCCAACGCCTGGCTCCCCGTCCGAATTGAGTTTGTGCGCGTACTCAGCCTGTATCTCCCTTGCCAAGTCCACGAGAACTTGGTGGCTACGCGTCACCTCGATCAAGAAGTCGATGGCGGCCTCACGACAGCTCAGCGACGGAGTGCGGCCTCCGTTGGCGGGGTCGGGTCGGCCGTTGGCCACGACTGGCACATTTGTGTCAACAACAACCTGCATCAGTCAGCGGCATCTCGAAGGCGTCGCAACCGTGCTTTTTCAGCCAGAGCTGCTTCGCCGAACGCATCGCCCATGAAGTTCACGGGCCAATTTTCAATTTGGCCAAGAACATTGAGCCATAGTGGCGTCAATGCAGAGCTACCACGGTTGACGTCGCAGAAGTAGAGCTTTACCTCGTCGGCCTTCAGGGCCTCTTCAGCGATACGGCGTTGCAATCGGAGGAGCAAGTGCTCGGAATGGCTCTCTAGCAGCACCTGAACACGTCGACGTGTAGCTGCGTAAAGCAGAACGTCGGCAAGGTTGGCCTGTGCGAGCGGGTGCAGGTGGATTTCGGGTTGTTCGAGCAGAACGGTGGACTCTTCGGGCACGTACATCAAAAGGGTGATTACGGGCAACACTTGCGAAACGCCGAACCCAACATCGGTCAGTAACACCTCGCTAGCTCCGGGCCGGGTAACGACCTTCGCCTGCCAACGATTAGAGCCTTCCGCGATCTCCTCGACCTTAAAGCGATGGATTAACCCGAGATGCTGCAACCAATACGCCACCATGGCTTGGAAAGGCAGGAGGCGTGCCCTAGGTCGCAGATTCAGTGTCTCGCCACTAGCGGTTGCGGCGAGGATCGCATCGATCGCTTTCTCGCCGCGTCGCCCGACATCGGCGGGCCGGGAGCGAGCCCATAGATAGTCGCGTTGTGGGTACTCACGCAGTGGCCCCAAGTAGAAAATGCCATCGAGCGCCTGTTCATATGCCGCCTCAAGATCAGATAGAAATTGTGCGTTCTGGTAGTACGTGCGCGCCTGGTCGGGAAACGCATAATTCTTGATAGGCGCGGGAAGTCTCCATGCCCTGCCCTGGGTGCGAACGAACCGGAACGGGCCCTCGCCCTGGTAGGTCAGTCTGAATTCGTTGGCTTTTGGCCCGGGTCTAAGTCCGAACTCATGGCCGCCGAGCGTGTAGGCCAGCTGTACCGTGCGAGCCACCTGCTTCTCAACAACGGTACGGGACGCCAGCGTGAAAGTGTTGTCGGCGGCGAGGTCGGTCCGCGGGTCCGACGGATCAGGCAGAACCAGCTGCGCGGTCCGTTCGAATGAAATGGATGTTTCGATCGCCAAATTCTCATCGTGACGATGGATGGCATCCCGGATGGCCCCCAGTTCGACGTAGTCGCCGTTCATCTCCAGCGACAGGAGCCGATCGGTGGCCTCTTTGGTCTGCTTCAACAGCAGAAGGAATTGCAAGATGCTCGTCTTGCCTGAGGAATTTGGCCCAAACAGCCCGGTGACACGCCCGCACGACAGATCAACGCGGGGCCATGACTTGAAGTTGGTGAAGGACAGCCGCCTCAGCATCGTTCACGTAGGTTACCGCAGCTAACGGCCTGAAGATGTGACCCATGCCCTGCGCGCGAGTCAGTATCCCGGGCATGCAGCTTTTCGGTCGAACAATGGAATTTCAACGACCCAGCCAATCCCGGAATGCATCAATTTGGCATGTACCGGAGACTAGCGCGGAGCACGCCTGGAAGCGACGTCCTGCAGTTGTCCAGTCCGGATTCGCTTCCAGTTACTAGCGCGCCGCGCCGAGGCGACTACGTTTGAACAGTCAGCCCATGCAACTTGACACTCAAGGGCCCCAAGTGGCCTGGCCTTTTGGCCCTCATATGGCGGGCTCCTTTAAAAGGTAGCGATACAGCGTCGCGCGGCTGACCCCGAGGTACTTGGCAATCGCCTTTCCTGAGTGACCGTCGGATTTCATCCGCTTCGCGGTGGAGATGTGCTCGGCGTCGGCGACCTTTCGAGGTCGCCCGAACTTAGTACCGTTAGCGCGAGAGGCATTCCGCTTCAACGCCGTTCGCTCCTTTATCAATTCGCGCTCGTACTCGGCCAGGGACCCGAGCACACCGATCATCATGCGCCCGGCCGGAGTGGACGAGTCGATGCCATCGCTGGTGGAGATCAACTTGGCACCGCGGTCGGTCAGCTCTTTGACGGTCTCCAAGATGTGCAACATGTTGCGGCCCAGCCGATCCAATTTCCAGACCACAACGACGTCGCCCTCCCGGACGTAATCCATCAGCGCCGCCAGGCCGGGACGGTCATCCCGAGCGCCGGATATGGTGTCGGAGAAGATTTTTGTCGTCCCTGCCGCTTCAAGGGCTTGGTTTTGCTGATCGAGGGTTTGGGCAACGGTAGAGACTCGGGTGTAGCCAATCCGTTGTCCGACCGGATGCCTGTCGACGTCGTTCTCTTGACTCATATGTATGAGAATCGCGGTTTTGCGAGTCTTATTTCCGAGACGGAGTTTTGAGACAGATCGACCTGGCCGGATCGAACCGGTTGAGGCCATCCGCCCGGCGTCTCACATGTGGTCCATTTCGAGACGGGTCACTTGTTAAAGGCGAACGCGCGGTTCGGCCCGGTTTCGCTTATGTGCGGCGTCGGAGTACGAAGTACTGCTGCGCACACTGGCGTCCGGGGTGGGCGTTGCGGCTATGTTCCGATGGTCGGCAGGTTCTTCGGCCGGTAGGGATTGGCGTCGTTTTTTGTCGCGTTGATGCGGTATTGCACGCTGGGGTGTAGCACGTCTTCGGGCCTGATCGGGCGCGGTCGCCATCCCCCGGCCAACCACCACCATCTGCTGTTGGGAACGATGATCCCCAATGCTCGATCGCTGGGAAGGTCGTCATCGAGTTTGACTCCCACCAGGCGACGGTAGCGCTCTGCATCGACGGTAAGTCCTTGTGCAGCAGCTTCTTCGACCATCCAGGAGAACGCGATGTCGGGAAGCCGGTCATTGTCACGGTTTTGGCCGCCGATATCGCCGTGCACACCGGCGAACCATAACTCTTGGAACCGCCCGTTCGACGTGGCGACCGCTTCGGTTCTAAAACGGTATTCCGCGAAGGGACGTCGGTGTTCGTCGATGGCTAGAGCGTGGCGCGCAGTTGCTACGTTGGCCAGGTTGGCGGTGAAAGGCCACCGTGCCACCTCAAGCTGGGCCTTGAAGTTGAGCCAACCCACGAATTTGACGGTGTCCCACACGCCGAGAAAGTGCACCTGTTGGCGGTGCGGGTCGAACGGGTTGGGGAAAACCGGGTTGCCGAAGCGTTCCCGGAAATCGTTGCGCAGCTTCCAGAATTCCTTCTCAGCCTGCTTGGCGTTGTCGTCCGGTGGCTGATCCGGATCGGGCATTTTCCTGCTTTTCGCATACAGTTTGATCGCGTAGGGAACCAGGTTGTCGGCATCGGCGTGCAGCAGACCCACCGTGCGTAGGATGCCCGTCAGGGCACGAGCGGTGTAGGCCCCGCGGGAGAAGCCGAACACGAAGACCCTGTCGCCCGAACGGTATTGGTGCGCCAGCCAGGTGTAGGCCTGTTCGATATTGTCACGAATCCCGTACCCGGCGACCATGCCAGCCACGCGAGTGAGCGCCTTAGCCCAGGGCGTGATCGCGCCCGGGGCTCCCATGGTGCCGACACCGGGATCGTAGTAAACCAGTTGAGCCGGACCCTTTTCGGCGACGTCGAACATCCGAGCCACGTTGGTGAAACCTGTCTCCGGCTCGTTGCTTGTGCCGTCGAGACATACCACGAGATTCCGCGGCCCACTCGCTTCGGTCGTACCCGCACTGCCGCTGCTGGTCATGTCGTTCGCCTCCGCGCCATAGTCGAATCTGGGTACGGGGTCGCTTTTCAGCGTCGGGAGAACGTGATGCGGTCGAGTTCACGCTGGCTGCCCTGCTCGTAGAACTTGGCGAACCAGGGCTGCGCGGCCCCGGAGATCGCGACCGGTTTTTGCAGTTGCAGCGTCGCCGGTTTCTTCGCTGCCGCTTTGGTTTTCGATTGCCCGGATTGCTTCATTCGGTCGCGGAAGTTGAGGTGGTCGAACAGGGTCAGCGCGTCGATCGCGTACGCGGTGGCCACCCGCTGATCCTCAATGGAGATGAGATGATCGCCGTTGGCTTCTTCACCCGACGGCGAGAAATTGCTCGAACCGGTGTAGACCTTCGCGCCGGGCTGGTCGAAGTCGACGACCACGAACTTGTTGTGAATGTTGATGCCTGCGCCGCCGGACCACTCCGATTTGAACGGCTCGGGCGCGTGCTTGGACAGGTAGGCGAAGTCGACCAGGCCGATCTCGCCGTCGGGCTTGTGGATTTCCATCCCAGAGGATTCGTTGACGATGCCGTAGCTGAATACGGGGCGGCCCATCAGATTGTCCAAGGCTTTGCGCACCGGGCCGGACTTGGTCTGGTTCATGAAGGCAAACGAGTAGAACACGCTCGACGTCGCTTGCTGGATCGCCCCGCCGACCGGGGCCAGCGACAGATCCGAGGACTTGTGCGGGGAAAAGCAGACCTTGACCGTCGGCTGACCCGGCTTTTTGACCGCCTGCCACTTGGCGGCCAGATCGGCCCCCGCAAATCCGGCCATATCGGTAAAGGCTTCCTCGAACATCTCGACGAACAGCCCCGCCACATCCGGGTCGGTGAACACGTACATGTTGTTGGCCTGGATGTAGAGGCCCCGGAAGGAGAAGTTCGTGGAACCACCCAGCACCCGTAGCGGTGCTCCGTCACTTCGGCGGCGGGCGATGAGGACCTTGTTGTGCTGCAGGTTCTGGAAATGGCCACGGTGCACGTTGTCGTGCCCGGCGCTGGCGATCAGCCGGGCGGCGGCCTGGCTCTCAGCGCTGTCGGCCTCGCCGTGGTCGGCGGAGTCGTCGATGATGATCCGCAACCGGTCCCCTAGGGCTTCGAACTGCGCGAGGATGTCGGGTTCGTTGAAGTCGTAGGCCATCGCGTCGATGCGCACGGTCTCGTCGTTGGCCGCCCAGCCGAGGAAGTCGAACAGCAGCCGATAGGCCTCGAATCCCAACCATGCGTAGATATCGAATTTCTTCGTGATCTCGGCCTTGTGCGCGGCGAAGTCCAACCCCTGGTCGGGCTTGGCCGGGATGATGTCGTTGCCGAACCCAAAACGGGCCTTCTTGTCCTCAAAGGCCTGCGAGGACGCGAAGTTTCGCGTGAAGCCCACATCGAGGAAGCCCGGGACGGTCACCGGTCCCAGCTCGATGGGCAACTCGATCGACAATCCCTTCGTCAGGGTGTTGTCGGTGGGCATATGCATCTTCGTTACCCGGTAGGTGTAGATGCCCGTTTTGGATTCCCACGGAAAGTGCACCCACCGGAAGGTCTGCAGCGGAGCCTCCAACGTCGGGAAATTACGGAAGCCGTCGACCGCGTCAGGCGCTCCGAACGACAGCCGGTTACGCAGCGACTGAAAGTCGGTGCTGTCCGGATCCCGGAACTCAACGGCAAACCCAACGAAGTCGTCCTCGGGCACATCGACGTCGAAGCCCAACAGACACGCGGATTCGCCGCGCCACAGCTTGACCCGAAACCCGCCAACTTCATTGAAGACCGAGAAGTCGCTCATGACTTTTACCTTCCTCCGGACGGTCTGCTTGAAAGGCGGTGAGCTTCTTGTCGAATCACGCCAGATGCATTGCGACGGGAGCATGGTGGCCGATCCGCCTAAATCATCGGTCTCTAGGCGAACGCGCCACAAGAGTAGTCGGGTACCTAACGGCGTAGTCGCCGAAAGTTTGACAGTTTGTCAACCGCAATCGTGGTGGACTCAATGAAAAGCCTTGACGCTGTTGATCAAGCCTGCGCGGCATCTTCGCCATTCCTGCTCGCCGCAGCGGTGGTGCACCACCTGAAACAGACGTTCGAGACCCTCATATCTCGTCTGTTTCAAGACATCCGTTGGTTCACGAGGTTTAGTCAGGCTCAACGGGCTTATTATCTGAACTTGATGCCGCAGCGTGCACAACTAGCGGCCCATCCCCCGGGAGTGTCATGAACAGCACCGGCAATATCCCGGGCACGCCGACACGGGAAGAAGTGGCCCTCTACTTTCCGAACATCGAGGTGCCGCAGACACCATGGTTTACACAGGTACTTTTGTACTGGGACCGGGCTGCAACGATCATCCCCCGCAGTCTCTACGCGGGGCAGCAGCCTGTCAATGCATATATGCATGCTCTCCATGACGGAGGGCTGTTGGAGCTTCTTGACCCGCTCGAAGTTGTGGATTATAGGCTGGACAGCTTCGAACAAGGATTTTTCAAGATGCTCTCTATCGAGGGATCCTTACCTGGACGTCACTTCCGCCCTTCCTACACCAAGGTATACGTGGAAAAGCTCAATGAGCGTGTGATCGAGGACCTTGAGCAAATGGGCCTCGCCAAGAAACATGACCGGGATTGGTGGGATGTCGAATCCGAGACAGCTGATCTCTACATGAAGTACTTGGCTGGCGTCATGAGCGGAGCCAGACCGGGCATGTTGCCTGTTACGGATCGAACGGATCAGTTGCGTGGGCTCGTCGAGTCAAGCAACCTGCAATCGTCCATACCTGAGTTGCGGTACGCCTACATGCCACGAGCACTGCCCGTACCATCAGCACCGGTGGAACCAAAGCAGTTGATCGAGTTCAAAGAGAAGTTTGCTGACGAGCTTGGCCGTTGTCGCCGATTTCTCGATCGCAGATTAGCCGATATCGCCCGCAGTGACGATCCCGCGGATCGTGATCTACTGGGCACCAACCTAATCGCTGAAATCGAGGACGAAATCGCCATATTGAGCGAGCAGATGACACGTCGAAATTGGCGCGGGGTGACCTTGAGGGGGTTTTGCGGTATAGGCGCAATCGGGCTGGGGACGGCAGCGGCACTGCTTACAGGGGGATCACCGCTATTGGTCAGCATTGCTATAGGCGCTGCCATCTGCGGTGGTTCCGCCACATTAAGTGACGCATTGCGAGAGTGGGGCGCTCAGCGCTACAACCCCGAGGCCCCTCTTGCGTACGCTGCACTGGCTCATCAGGCGTTCACGTGAAGCACGTGATACAAGACCAACTATGGTCGCGGGTACCAACATTGCGTCTTCGAAGCGATCGGTCCGTAGCTGACCACACCCCTCCGCGAGGCGGCTGCACCACCTGCCCCGGTTGAGCTGCGACTAAGGCCGCAACGGCGTGCCGCAGCGTTGTCGCGATCGCCAGCTGCTTCAGGTCTTCACGTTGTCGAGCATGGCCTTGGCAAGGGGCACGGCCGTGGGCGAGGCCCATCCGGGGCTAACCAAGGGGTGCTCCCAGGTAAAGTTCGGGACCGTTGGGTCTTCACATGTGCGGGCTTCGACGACGACGTTCGCTCGGACTCCAAGCGCTTGCTGACAAGAGTGCAGCCCGGTCAAACCGTCCGCGGACGCCATCGAGATGGCAATCAAATCGCCGTCGTGCTGCACCCCACCGAGCTTGAATCCGCGTCCATTTTCATAGCCCAGGGTCACATCAACCTCACTGCCGATGCAGGAATTCCATTGGTCCTGAGCAGATTTCAGGATCGCTTGAGCCTGCTCCGCAGAGGTAAAGACAGCCGCGACTTCCTCTACGTAGTTGGTACTACCCGAGCCGCCGTACTGTTCTCCGAATGTTTGGACCTTGATCGCCGCAGGGTCGGAAATGGCGTAGACGTCGTGCTCTCCGGCGAAGGCCACTCCGACACAAGACACCGGCTTGACCCGGCCCGAATGATCCGACATCCCGTACGACGACGACTTGATGGCAAGCGCACTGCCACCGCCACCCCCGCCCGGGTTGTTGGTTACGTTGACGCCCAGCAACTTGCTCAGCTGGTCGGGCGTCAATAAGACTTGATCAATCGCCCTCGGCGAGAACAACGGCTGCGGTGGTGGTGTCGTCGGTGATCCGCTGACTGATCCGACGCGATCTGATTCGTCGAGCAGCATAACGCCGTTCACCAATGTCATCTTGAGCCAACGATTTTCGGTATTGGACGTGCCGTTACGTCGGACGTACTTGAGTTCGGCCACCACGCTGCTGGCGTCGCGCGGTCCGACCGAGAGAACTGTCACCGACAGTATCGTCGCCCAGAAGTCTACGAATTCGCGCTGCCCTGTTTGCTTTTGGCAATGTGCATCGAGTTTGGCCCATGCATCGTTGGGATGTGCCGGAAGGTCGGCGTAATAGCCGGTGACGAAGTCACGCATGCTCTCGAAAGTCATTGTCGGCGCGGCCGATGCCGCCGCACTAGCGGTGCTGATCGCGGCTCGGTCATGCTGTGATTGTCGCATTACTGCCTTAACCACACCGATTGAAGCAACCAATAGAACGACAACTAAGACCGCTACGAATGCGGCCCGTCGCCAAGGTGGTCGAGCCCTAGCTTCGACTGCAGGCGTTGCCCTGGGTGTCGACGCGGTGGGAGCCGAAGTTGTTGTTCCATTGGCCGAGTCGATTCGTTCGGCCAGGGCCCGCGCGAAGTCGGAGCAACGTTCGAACCGGTCTTCTGGGCGCTTGGCCAGACCGCGGGCCAGCACCGGGTCGAATTTGGCAAGAGCAGGTCGCCAGTCAGCCAAAGCCGGTGGTGACACGTTGAGATGGCGACTGATGATGACTGCAGGATTAGAGTTTTCGAATAGGCGCGATCCGGTCAGCAGGTGAAATGCCGTGGCCGCCAAGGAGTACTGATCAGCTCGGCCATCGATGTTCTCACCCAAAAGTTGTTCAGGAGCGGCGTATGCCACTGTCCCTACGGTGACGTTGGTCTTGGTCAGCCCGCTGATGTCGTTGACGTTGCGGGCTATTCCGAAGTCCGTCAGGAGAACTCGTTGCTCACCATCGTCGTCGAGGTGGGTGATCATGATGTTTGCGGGCTTTATATCTCTGTGCAGAAGTTGTTGCTTGTGCGCGTAGTCCAGCGCGCTGGCGACCGCGGTGACGATACGAACGACATCTTCGATCGGCATTCCGGCGGGGTACCGATCGGCCAGGAGCCGGGCCGCATCGAGGCCATCGACGAAGTCCATGGATATCCACAGCTGCCCGTCTTCCTCACCGCGATCGTGCACACCGACGATGTGGGGATGCCAGAGTGTCGAAGCGAGATCGGCTTCCCGGGCGAAGCGGGCCCGGAACTCCTCGTCGGCCGACCACTCCCGAGGCAATAGTTTCAGCGCATCTCGGCGCGGGAGCCGCGGATGCTGAGCAAGGTAGACCTCACCCATACCGCCAGAGCCCAGCAGGCGAATGATCGCGTACCCGGCAAAGGCTTGACCGCTGGCCAACGGCATGCACGAATACTAGAAGCGCTAAGCACGACATGGGCTCGGTTTTAGGGAAGGCTCGTGCACTTCCGTTCAATTGAGGACCAGCCGGGCCAGGCTCAACCAGGCCACCGCAGAAGAACTGAGGGACCGATCCCTGCCCAGTGGCTGACAACGAGTTCACCATTTCATCTATCTATAGAACGGCCGCTCCACTTTCCGAGATCGCGAAGACGCTGCTCGCAGCCTGCCTCATAGTCGAGTGGGTTGTACGGGTTGGGGTTCCATCCATTCGCCGCCTCCGCCATATTCTTGCAGGCCATAACGGGCTGTACGCCCGACCTCATCATGTTCATGGCTCCATCCGCTCCCTCGTGGTAGCCAGCCTGGTACGACCGCGCATCACGAGTCGGTCCTGAGCTACAGCCCGCGACGCTGACAGCGATTGCGATGGCTGCCAACCAAGATCGACGACTTCTTCCTTGCATTTGTCGTACCAATTTCTAGAGACGTTTACCCAACTCTCGGATCGTGGCCCGGGTTGGCTACCCGAGCGGGACCGCCTGGGAGCCGCCGGTGGCAGGGTTATTGATAGTCGCGCTTGTGAAGTGGAAGTCGGGAGGGACGGCACCGCTGAGGGTAACGATCACCGGGGAATAGATCGCCCTTCCATTCGCACAGTTTGGTTCACAGATCACTCGAAACTCAATGCCGCGGCCCGTCGCGCCATCAATTCCCCATCTGCTCCATACTATTTTGTCGACATTTAAAGTGTTGTCGCACAACAACATTATCGATGCTGGCTGGACTTCCGGCGGGAGAGAGCAGCTGCGCACGACCGGCGTCGGATCATCGGCCACCGCGACTGGCAGATCCCAACCGGCGGTCAGCAACACGATCGACAGCAGAACCCCACCCGAAGCCGCTCCTCGAAAAGGAGCTGCAGATCCGTGGCTTCTTGTCATTGCTTATCCACCTCCGCCGGGAACTGATAGCGGCGTCCATGTGCCGTCGGGATGATTAGGATCCCCTGACGCCTGATAAGGGCCCTGAGTGAAACACCAAAGAGGCCGACCATCTGGGCCCTGCCCTACCTGCCAGCTTGAACATGGCGTCCCAATTTCCCGGACCCCAGTCAGGCTCCCACCTTGCGCCCACTGGCCGGACTTTCCTCCGTCAAAGGAACGACACGCCAGAATTTCACCGCGGGGCCCAAACCCATAGACGTACCGCGTCCAATTTGCGCAAGGCTGGCCCATGTATCCGTCTTTCATGCCGGGTACGACGGCACAGTTCGGGGATGTGGCATGGCAGGCGGTTGCCGGATCAGCACGAGCCGGTGTTGCGCCGACAGTGGCTAACCCGGGGATCCCAGCCATCACGGCAATGGCCAACAGCGTGGACCTGACCATATGTTGCTCCTCGGCGACTCTTCTTCGGACGAACATCATTGTGTGAGTCAGAAGGACGAGACGTTCTCGATGCTGACAAACATGCCGTGGCCGGTGCCGTCGTTGGTGAACCGGGTGCCATCGCTGTTCGGAAGGATTGTCCAGCCATTGACGTGGTAGGTCTGGCCGTAGGCCAACGTGGTGTCGGTTTGAACCCAATCCGGACCGACACCTCCGATGTTCCCGTCCATCCAGCGGAAAGCCCCCGCGGCCGTAACCTCAGCAAGGTCCTGGTGCATACCCCCAGGGCATGGTGCGTACCTGCATTGCGATTCGGGCATCGTAATGGGTGCCTGCGGGAAGCCGACACTTTGCACGCCGCTCGCTTCACATGCCACCTTGTCGGGTTGTACAACGCACCGCACCCGGCCAGATTCAGTTCTGACGTATTGGTCGGCGTGGGCATCCGGTATCCCAGCCATGCTCAATACCGCGACAACAGCGGCCACGAGCAGCATCCGCTTCACGGCTCAGAGCCTAACGAGCAAACGCCTGTACCCGTAGCAGATTGCAAGAGCGCACATGTGACCACAAAAGACCTCCGACTTCCGAGCTTGTCGCTACTGCAAAGGGAGAAGCACTGGTTCGCGGTTGTCGGTGCGCATTAGCTGCGGACACAGATCGATCAATGCCGCATCCACCGCACCATTACCCTGCAAAAGTGTCATCGATGGGTTGGTCTGCCGCGGCCTGAAGACGTAGCGCCACAACAAATCAGGAGTCACGGCGCACCGGAGATTCCAAGCGACCGAGGCCATCAGCACTGCGCGAATGCCCCAGTGCCGCAGCTAGGGCCGGGGTTGCCGAACCGCGCCCCTGGGCCCGCTGGCGGAGGTCGATAACCACCTGGCGGGGGCGTGTCCCAGGGGCATTGCCCGTTGTCGAACCAGGGGTGGACCGGGTCTACGACGCAGGGAGAATCGCTGAATCCGATTGGGATCGAAGCGAATAGCGTCGCACCGACCGCCAGCGCTGCTGCGAGTGCTGTTTTCATTTCGCGACGTCCTTGTGGAGCCGCCCACCCGTGCCGGTCTTTCCAACGACTCCCTGCACGATGCCCGTTCATCATTTGTCTCCTCAAGGTCAATTGGGGCGATTAGGGTCCACAGTGGAGCAGGTCGGTGCAGTTCACCTTCTGGGCACAGGCGGCGATCGCGGCTGCTTCGTTCGCAGGGGCTCCCTCTCGCTCTAGCTCCTGAACCACCTGCATGAAGGATTGGCCGTGCTGCTCGTCGTAGAGCACCTTCTTGCCCACCGCGATATACATGTCCGGCTTGGAGTCAAAGGGCACCCCGTCTGTCTTGAGGCAGTAGGAGTACGGCGTCTCGGCATGGGCGACGGGGGCCAACGTCGCCGTAGCGGCTGTGACTGACGCCAGAGTGCCAACCCCTCCGGCCAATAGTCCGGTGATTTTCATTTGGAACCGTGGCATTCTCGGAGAAGTAGTCCGCACTGCTTGCCGAGCCTAATGGGGATTCTTGAACTGCAGATTGCCGTATTTCGGGCAGTAGTGCGTCGCTGAAAGCGCCTCAAAGATCGCCGCCCGATCCGATCGCAGGCCCAGCTGAGACACAAGAGCATCAGCAATGGCGTCTGGACCAGTTCCGCTATCGAGACCTCCGCAAACCTGATGCGCGATCCGGACTAGATCAGCCGGAGCCCCAACGACCCCATTGCTGTTCGCCTTCTGGACGAAGTCGTCGTCGTTGCTATCGGCATGAGCGACCCCGAAGGACAACAATGCCAGGGGCGCGGCCATGGCCGAAGCCGCAAGTCGTCTCAGTTGCATGTGGTCACGCAGTGATAGCCGGTGTTGCCGCTGTCATAGCAATCGGTACGGCAATCAGCCCTGGCCGTACCGGTACCGAGCAGGAACACCGCGGCTGTGACCGCAACCAGGGCCGCAATAGCCTTCATCGTGTTGTCCCCTTCGGAAGAGGCTGCAGCTACCGAGTTGCGGCTCGCCAGTGAACCGCCCTGACTGGAGTGATTAAGTCACTACAGCAACTCTAAAGGGCGATTAGACATGGGGTCAATACGCATGCGTACATAACGCTCTGGTCGATTCCACGCGGGCCGTATGTGGTTGCCCTCGTGTCAGACGACCGATCCAAGCCAGCCCTTAACGAGACCACCCGAGTGTTCGGCGAACGGGTCCGTGACCGTCGCGTAGCGCTCGGTCTCAGCCAGGAGGCCGCAGCTGTCCGCTGCGGGATCCACTGGACACAGCTCGGCAAGGTGGAGCGGGGCCAGCGCAGCCTTAGGTTGGAGACCATCATCAAGATCGCTGACGGGCTTGACATCGATGCCGGAGACCTGGTGACTGAATTGCCGTTACCGCCGGGAGAATCTGGGTGATGGAAGCTGGCTCATTTTGTCTTCCAATGCGATCCGGTTCATGACTCAGAGGGGTAACGCGCCAATCTCGCTGGCCGCGGCAGGCTGAACAGACCGGAACGGGGGCGACCCTCAACTCGGGAATACACCTCGCATCTGCGGAAGTTGCGTCGGCATGTACCGCCAATCGATAGGTCCATTGCCAGGAGTGAAAGCATTACCAGAAGCGACGAGGGCGGATTCGGTTACGCCGAGATCTGTGCCGAACTGGGCGCGCGCTTCGGCACCAGCTTCGAGGTTGAGGTTACCGGCAGCTGCGTGACGATGGTCGCGAGCCTGGAAGGCGGCATTCAGGTGGTCGTCACTGACTGCGAGGCCCCATTGTCGCCTGTCGAGCGGCATCTCACCGGTCGTGCGGCGGGCTTCTTTGTCGGTTTGCGTCGGGAGCAACTGGATACCGATGGTGGTGCCGACGTTGACGTTGAATTGGCTTACGCGTGCAATGAGTTGGCCGCGCCGACCGCCGAGGCGATCGGGGACTTGGTGCGAGAGGCTTTGGAGCACGCCACAAATTGGCTTCGAAGAAGCTCGGCCCGGCGGACAGCGGTGGGTGATGCTCGGCCAATAGAACGTCAACCTTAAGCAGTCAGACCAACCAGAAGTGTCGCTGGTGGAGGTTCCAAACAGCATCCGATTTGGAAGGTTATCCCTGCCCGGTGAACCGGGCGAATCCACCGCGCATGACGACTTCGGGTGCAAAAATCAGTTGCCGACACCGCCAGACCCGGGAGGCGGTACCTATGAACAAGGCGCTTGGCTTGATCGCCATTTTCGCCTTCGTTATATCGGCTGGATGCTCCTCGTCGAGGTCCACGCCGTCAGGAACGCCTCCATCCGGACGACTGAGCGGAACGATGAATCAGTGGGTCCGCTCGGTGTGCAATTCTCCGGTAGCCGACCGCCGCAGGCTCATGCCGTCAGCGACAAGTGGTGGCCAGTGTGTCAGCTCGCCCGATGTTCCCGGGAGTAATCCGTCCCTGGTGAGGGCGGCGTTTGTTTTTGGTACCTACCCGACGGAATCTGCGATCGGTAACGACCTCGCGATCCTGGGCCCCTACGCAGAGGGCAACGATGGCGCAGAGGAAGTCGTGTTCGCGGTATTCATGGGCGAAAACCACTCTGTCCTAACACCTTTAACCAGCTTTGGCTTCGCACTTCATCCTGGTCAAGCGTCGGCATGCTTTGGCCAGTACAGCCATACCCGGGTTGAGTGCCCGCAGGAGAACGTGCCGTCGCCCGGAACCTTTCCGCCGCCCGCGGCGGCTCCTGGTCCAAACGTGACGTATCCAGCCCCCGCAGCGCCGCCGTCCGGGGGCAATACTCCGGGAATCCCTTCGGATGCCGACCGTCAAGGCTTCCTGAGCTACCCCGGTGCGCGGTGCAACTCCGTCAACCCAGCTGTGGTGATCGCTCGAACAGCAGCCTCGGTGCTGGTGATCTGCCAAACCGGTGTTGGTCGGTATTACTACCGAGGCCTCGGCCTAGGAAACGGCCTGTCCGTCGAGATCGACGACCCAGTGCGGACCGGAGCTGGCTTCGTTGTGACCAACAACGGTGTGCAGTACTCAGTTTCGCCTAGCGCGCTGATCATTACTCAGGGTTCGAGCGTGCTGAGCAACGAGCCTATGTTGGAGTACTGGGCCGCATAGGCAAGCAAAACCGGTTCACCCGACACCAGGCCCTGCTCGACATCAACTTCAAGCAGCATCCAGGTTCGGATCAACTGGTCGTCTCGTCGCCCAGCTCGGTGTTGGCAGCGGGGTCAGCCCTAACCCACTGACCGGCTTCTCGCTATCGCGCTTGTGTGGGCGGGTTTTGATCATCCTCGTGAGTGAGGCTGGTGTATGGCCGACCCGGCGGTGGGACGTCCATCTTTGGATCCACTGCCTGCATGGAGTCGGGGTAGCGCGGGTCAACGTAGGTGAGGTCGTGGCCCCGGCGTTGTAGGTACCGGCCGAACAGGTAGATGGCCAAGCAGATGAGCGCAAACGCCGCGGCGATACCTGCGACGGCGAGGATTTGCATGGAACTGCCTCCGTGGAACAGCGCTATCTGAGGGCCTTGTCGAATCCCAGTTAATCCGACAATTCCTGCATGTCAACTCTTGTTCTGGGGCTGGGATTAGCGGTGACTTGCAGAGGGGTACTCGCTCTAGTGCTATGGAGCCATGGGTCCGGCCTAGGGCAAGGGGGCAGTGGTGGCAGACGGGAAATTGGAAGTCGACCTGGAAGCGTTGGCATCGTCGGCGGCGCATGTCGGCGGGCAGGCTGAGGATCTCGCGACCGCCCACTTGTCATCGGACAACCAGATTGTGTCCGCTCAGACCGGCTGGGTGGGCAGCTCCGCGGCAGCGCTCGCCGTGAAGACGGAGACCTGGTTGGAGACGTCGCGCAGGCTCGTGGGCCGGGTCGGCGGCCATGCGGTCGACCTGAACACCGATGGAATCACCTTCGCCACGATGGAGCAGGAGAACGTCGAGAAGGTCCGCGCGGTCATACGAGGTGTCGGCGGGATAGCTGGTTCGGCCGGGGTGTGATCGATGATGTTGACGGTGGCCGATATTGATCGATGGAGCGCTGATGCGGTGCGCACCGTCTTCCATGCAGCCAATGCCCGTGGGCAAGCCACTTTGGAGGCTTCGCAGCACCTGAGTTCGTTGGCGGTGTTCGACAGCTGGGAAGGAGCCACCGCGGAGGCTCGGAGACATAGCAACGCGTCCATCCGCCAAGACCTTGATGCTCACGGGAATGAATCCTTGGCGGTCGGCGCGGCGGCCGGGAAAGCCGCTGAAGACATCGAGCATGTCCAGTCCGAGCTGCGCACGTTGCGTCATGATGCAGCCGAAATGCACATGATGATCGATCCGGTGACCAACAAGGTCGTCCCGACGTCGACCGCCCTACCCATGGAAGCGTTCATCGCCGAAGAACAACTGCAGCCGCGCCTGGACGCGATTCTCACCGAAGCCAACGCAGTCGACCAGGAACTTGCGACCGCGATCAATATGGCCGACGGCGACATCCCGATTTCACCCGGTCCCGGCGGTGTGCGGATACCGGGAGGGCAGCTGGATACCCCACCTGCGGGCCAGAACAGCACGACCGGCCAATGGCAGCTCGACACATCGCGCTCGTACGACGATCCCTTTTCGCCCCCTCAGGGGCCGTACGTCCCATGGCAGCCAACGACCATTCCGGAGAAGCTTGCGACCGGTCCGTCCACCGGCCTGCTCACCACGGACAAGACGGGACTTAGCAACACCGCCAACGGGTTTGACGTGCAACAGGGTTACAAGATCCGACTCACCGGGGGCCAGGCCACCGGGATCACCAAGATGGTCCAGGGTGCCGACGGGAAGTGGTATTCAGCCCGGTGGATCGAGAACACGTACGAGATGGAGACCACGAAGGTCCTGCAAGGCACAGGCAGCTTAGGCGGTATCACCGGCTACCCGATGGCGATGCCGTGGAAGCCGGTCTCGCTGGGCGAGATCATGAATACGTCCGCGATGTACCCGGGTAAGACGTTCTACCTACCGGACGGCTGCGGTGGCTCCATTCCGATCGTGAACGGCAAATTACCGACACCAACCGTTCCCGTGATGACGGCTCCGCATTGACCGCAGCCACGAGGCACTCTTCCCGTCGGGCACTGCGATTCGCCGCGGTGGGAATCTTCACGGTGTTGATGGTCGCCTCGGTCTGGCTACTGGTCCGACCGGCCGGAGGCAAGGCGGCCGATTGCGCGACGGCGCGGGCCATGTGGAGCTACTACGAGTCCCAGCTCGCCTCGGCCCGGACAGCGGCGCAGGAACCCGACGCCAACAACAGCAAGACGGAAGTCGCTTATCGGAACATGATTAACGAATTGCAGTCCTACGCGGGCCGGATCAGCTCACCGGGTCTACGGTCCGAGGCGGATGCGATGGTGGCGATCAACCGCGACCTGTTCGAGCAATGGAAGCGCTGGGTGGCCGAGAGCCAGTCGGTATCACCGACCTCAGTGGGCCCGACTCCTTCCGACAGGCAATTCGGCACCGATTTCACGCAAAACGCGGAGAAGCTCAAGGACGTTCATGCTGAGCTCCAACGACGATGCGCGAGCTGAATCGGCCGACGGTCGTGGGATATGCGGATCCCGTAGCACGATGAGGATGAGCAAGACGCCGACTCAGGTCTCCATGAACATCGGCGACGAACACCGGGATCACTGAGGAGGACATCGGCATCGGCGATGCGCAGTAGGGATCGGTTCTCTCGGGTCGTCACACTCGTCGAGTTCAGGTCAAATCGGGCGACTTTTGCGTCACTTAAATCCATATCTTTGACAAAAATTTGACGATCTCTGGGGTGTTATGGGGTAAAACGCCTGGTCGCGAACACAACGGGCTGATCTATCGACTGCTAACCGCGCTCCGAAGCGTGCCGTTCGCCAGGTGGTTTATTTGCCGCGAACTAAGCCAGTACTTGACTTCCGCTTTAATGCGTTGCGCCACTAAAGACGCACGGCCATATCGAACGATCCAGCCGGGGGGCGGGGTGGAGCACACAACGAGGATCCGCCCCGTGTTTGCTGCTTACCAAGCAGGGTCATTAAACAACATTTCGCTATTGGTTCCGCAGTAACTCTTCGTTAATAGTCTGAAGGAGTTTCTTTTGTACCTTTTGCAAGGTGGGAATTGATGACCCTACACGACCCTTGGGGACTTTGATCTGGTAAAAGAGCACAATCAGATGTCCCTACAGTTTGTCCCTCGATGACACTGCACGACCCTTGCGGAATCTCGGCAGGGAATCCAAAGGGACATATAGGCGACCGGATATGACCCTTTGCTATGTGCTCTCATTGCTGCTGCCGGTCCCAGGTTTGCCGGGTGAGCTTAAGGCCGTGGATGTAGCGCTTGCCGTTCGACTTGGCCTTCTGATATCCCCTGGAATAAATCTCCCGGGCGAAGACACGGCTTTCCAGCGGGTCCTTGAACCGGTTGGCATGGCACCACTCGATGTAGCGCTGGTACACGTCACCGACCAACTCTCGATCCTCACCGGTGCCCCGGGTCGTGCAGTCATCGAGGAATTGCTTTGTGCGGTCCTCCGACTCTTCGTATTCCTCCGTGGCCGTCATCACGCGCTCGGGGGTGACCAACTCATCGGAGGCCACTGTGGCGGCACCCCTCGCGATCCAGCCCAAGATCGCCGGGCCCTCGGCCGCGACAAGTTCGTCGGCGAGGTGTTTGTTTCTCTTGTCCTCGGGGACCTGGTGCGTGAATGGCACAAGGCGGACCCGACGCCAAAACGCATACCCACCGGCACCGACCGCGGGTTGATGGTTTCCAACCAGGATCAACATGTGCGATGGAGAAAAATCGAAGAAATTGCCGTGCATGAAGCGGCCGGTGAGTGTGTCACCGCCGGTCAGTACTTTGACCTTGGCCTCATCGAAACGGGTACCTTGATTGATCTCCGAGCACACCACAAAACGAGCTCCGGCCAGCCGGGCAATTTCGGTCTCGTGCTTATCGCGGCCCGCCAGCAGGAAGTTGGCCGGTGCCGCGATGGCGTAATCACCCAGCACCCTCGAAATTACCTCAAGCAATACCGTCTTCCCGTTTTGCCCGGCTCCCCAGAAGAACGGAAGGATATTGGCCAGCACCTTGCCGATGGCGGCATACCCGCACAAGCCTTGTACATAGGCGATCAATTCCTCATCGCCCTCAAAAGTGGTTCTCAAAAACTCCGTCCACCGCGGGCAATCGCCCTCGGGGTCATAGCCCACACCGGTGATCTTGGTGTGCCAGGCATCAGGATGATGATCGCAGATCTCCCCGGTGCGCAGGTTCACGATCCCGCTGAGGGTGTTGAGCTGCCAACCGCTGGCATCGAGTCGGTCACGGCTGCACCGCATCGCCGGATCCGAACGAGCTAGCCGCACCATCGCGCCGATGCCCGCGGCCGACAACGACCGCTTGCGGTGGCTGCGGTCTCTCTTGGTGGCCCCCGGCAATTCGGTGGCAATTTGACCGGCCGCGGTGTCGATCGTCCCGGTATCAGGGTCGAAATGCCAAAGCACCCCGTTCCAGTGCATCCACTTTCCGATCTCGGGCACGTAGCGGATGCCCGGCGAATACTCGGCGACCAGCTGGGTGGCGTTGCCTTTGTCGGTATGCGCCAATCGCTGCTCAACGTCAATCTTCGACCAGCTACGGGCCACGTCATCGGGGTGTTCGCTGAGGCGATCGGCCAGATCGTCGCGCTGCTGCACCGCCCATACTGCATGGGCCTCGGTCAGATTCGCGTCGTAGACCGCACGCACCACACGGTGCAGGTCCCGGGAGCGGTCAGGTGGCTCGCTCACTTCCGCCAGCGCCTCCCCCACCTTCGGATATCTCTCCAAATCGATCGGTTTGGGATCCTCGGCATGGTGCTGAGAAATCACTCGTGCCGTCCCGGTGATCCTGGCCTTCTCCTTGTTGGCTCGGCCGTTCGTCTTGGCCCTCTCCTCGGCGGCGGCGAGGTCCACCCCGAGCAGAGCGGCAAGAGTGTGCGGATCCACCCGCGTCCCGTTCGGCTTGATCAGCCATTGCACCTGACGAGCAGGCAAGCCCTCGAAGACGGTGGACTTGAAGTTGTAGCCACCCACCGGCCTCAACAAGTCGTTGTCGCTGTGCTTGGCCTTGTCGCCGTCCAGATACTCAATGAGCCCCCTGCACAATGCAATATGCGCAACCTGGCTCACTTCCTCATTCAGCGGTACATATACATGCCCATTGCCTGGTGACCCCGAGCCGATCACAAATGCGCCGAGATCGGCGAGCCGGTCGATCTTCTCCTGATCGAGTCCCTTATCCCCGTCGGTGTGCACCAGCCGCAGGATCACCGCGTCACCCTTACGGCGCGCCCGACTACGCCTCAGATACGGAACGACGTAGAGATCACCCCGGTGGGCGTACTGGTCGATCGCGTCGCAGATCTGCTCAGCCTCCTCCGGCCACCCGAACACGATCTTCTCCCCATTGCGCTCACTCCAAGAGCCGTGCTCGTACTTGCCACTATTGGGATTGCGGCGAGGATTGATTCCCAGCGCAAAGACCACTATCCCGGTATCGCTACCGAACACGGAGTCGAGAAACAGCCGGACGTCGGCCCGCTCGGCACCGTCACCAACCAGGCCCCCGCTGATATCGCTTGTGCTATCAGCATCCTCGTGGCTGTCGGCGGACTGCTCAGCTCGGAGCATTGTCACGTTAGGAGCGGCCATCGGGACCCCTCGTCGCAGTGGACTCTTGTTCCCGAATCCACTGCAGGACAGCCTCTTTGCGGTAGAACACCTTGTGTCCCACAAAGAAGTGTGGGATGAAACCGCCGCGGGCCCGCAGGTCCATCTGAGTCTTGCGCGGGACCTTGAGCATCTTTTCTAGATCCCGGGTGGTAAGCACCTCGGCCTGCTCGTCATCAATCATCTTGCCCCCAGCCGGTCTGCGGCGACCGAAGCCGAGCAGGACTTCCCCGCTCATCTCTTCTCGGACGAGAGGGAGCAAAATACACTGGAAATAGACGAGAAACGCTCGTGCATCACCGGATACGCCCGATGGCTCACCGGGCTCGGTCGTTGCGATTCCGCCCGACATCATCATCGATCACCATGCTCGACAACGACGTAGCCGCGGCTCCGCAGGCAAGCCGCAAGCCGGTCGGCATAGCCGGGATGGATGCGCCAGGTCTTGAAGGCCGAGTCCCACCACCGGGCCCACACCGGCAACGCCACGATTGCGACGACCGCGGGCTCGTCGTTGTACTCGAAGTTGACGAGCACATCGTCGTAGTCCTGGCCGAGACGCTCAAAGAGAACATCGAAGTCCCGATTGCGCGCGCCTGCTCGCCGGGGCCGGTGGCCCCGGAGTCGGCAGTCGGATGCTGTTGTTGGCCGGAGATCTCGGGACCCGCGCCCTCGCCGACGGCGGCTTGTCTTTGGTTTTGTCATGCGCCGCCATCACCGCCGCCTATATTCGATTGTGGCGCGGCGTCTCCGATAGCAGACGTTCTGGTCTTGCACGCGGCATCAGTGCCCCTGGGGTCTGCGCTGAGCCGATCCATATAAGCCTCAAGGGATTCCGACGTTACGAATCCCCGACGGCCGATATTCACCTTGTTGATCTCACCCTTCTTGATCAGCTCGTAAAGCGTGGTGTGGCCGATGCCACCCAGTATCTGGCGCGCTTCGGGGATTGACACGAGCCGCTTGACGGTTTGCATATCCCGCCTGCCTCCGATCGTTCGTCTCCGCCTGTACGCTGGCGGTTATCGCAAGACTGCAGGGATATATGCAGAGTCTGCAACATCCCAGTGCGTGCTTTCCGGGAGGTTTTGAGTGGCTGGCCGAACCGAGCTCGGTGACATCCATGTCCAATTCCGTCATGAGGGGCACGAATGCCTGATCACCTTGTCAGCGGACGACCGCGAGACCCTCAGGCGCGTGTCAGAGACGTCCGAGACCATTGAGGCTTACAAGGTGCCGACATGGATCGAACTCACTACCTCAGGCGGTGCCGATCCAGACATGCGCATTCGAGTCGAGCTTCGAGACGGTGCGCCGCAGATCGTCGAATTGGCCTGGACGTCGCAACCTCATCAGAGCGAGATCCGTCAGAAGCACTTGCGTCAAATCGACCTAGCCAAGTTGGTGAGAGATCTGGTGTCGAGCACCCTGACCACCGATCACCCATGCCGGGGCGGCAATGTCGGCGTGCAGATCGAGCAAATTCGCCAGTCGAAGGACCCGGAATCGGAGGCCGATTACGCCGATTACGTCGACGAAAGCGTTGCGCTGCTGAAGCAGGCAAAGCGGGAGTCCGAGAAGGCTAGGCGCGTGGCCGCCAAGTTCACCGAGCGGCAACGACTCCCGCGGGAGCGCCGCATGATCACTGACAGCCATCTGAGATTGGTGGCCGAGGTGTACCGAGCGAATTTCCGCAGTGGGCCAACCAAGGCCGTGAGCAAACACTTTGGTGTGGCGAATCGGATGGCTTCGACATACGTCGACAAGGCGCGCAAAGCGGGCTATCTACCGCCAACGAAGCAAGGCCAGAAGAAGGCGTAGAGGCAGAACATGGCTAATGCGAACGGCGAGGGCAGCATCTACAAGCGGATGCGCAACGGGCGGCACACCGGCTACATCGGTGCCGTCAGCCACACCGACGACGCAGGGCAGCTCAAGCGGCACGTGGTTTACGGGAAGACCCGTGCCGACGTGCGCGACAAAATGAGACAAGCACGCGAACGGCTCGACAATGGCGTGGCGGTCAAGGACTCCAAGCGCACCGTGGCCAATTGGCTGGCGCACTGGCGGGCCACCACACTGGCCGCCTCAGACCGCAAGGAGTCCACCCGCGAGCTGTATGCCAACCTGTGCCGCCGACACCTCGAGCCTGAGCCGTTCGGGGCGATCCGGCTCGACAAGCTGAGACCCAGCGACATCGAGGCGCTGATACTGGCGATGCGTGCAAAGACCAAACCGGGCAAGCGCACGCAGCAGAACCTCACCTCTGAGCCGGTCCGGGCACTGTCCGACGCGACGATCAGGCAGACCTACACAGTTCTGCGGGCCGGACTAGACGGTGCTGTCCGGGACGGCCTGCTGGCCAAGAACCCGGTTGCCGCCGTGAAGCGTCCGGGCGTCGCCCGCAGGGAGGCCAGGCATGCCAGCGCGGTCGACGTGAGCAAGCTCATGCTGTGCGCCAATGGCCTGCGCTACCGGAATGTGCTGGTCCTCATCGCCACCACCGGGTTGCGGCGTGGCGAGGCGCTGGCCCTGCACTGGTCCGATGTCGACCTCGACGCTGGGATGATGGTTGTCCGGGGCACCCTCGGACGGGTCGGCGGCAAGCTGATCATCACCGAGCCGAAGACGGACCGCTCGCGGCGGACCGTACCGATCGCCCTTCCCCTGGTCACCATGCTGCGGACACACCGCGCCGACCAGAACGCCGAACGGGTAGCGGCGGGCGACCAGTGGCAGGAAAACGAGCTGGTGTTCGCCACCGAGTTCGGAACGCCGGTAGACCCGCGCAATATCCTGCGGACTGTCCAAATCGCGGCTCAGAAGGCAGGCATGTCCGACATCGGCGTCCATACGCTGCGCCATAGTGCCGCCGTGATCTGGCTGGAGTCCAAGGTGCACATCAAGGCGGTGGCCGACCTGCTCGGCCACTCCTCCATCGCGATCACCGGGGACATCTACGGGCACACCAGCGACGACACGGCGCGCGCGGCAGTGGCGGGTCTGGCCGATCAGCTTGGTCTGCCGGACTGAGCAACCGTTGCTATCCGCGTTGCTATCCACACCCCCATGGGGTATGAAAAAGCGGCTCCGGATTTCTCCAAAACCGCCTCTCATCTGCATGAACTCTGGTCGGGCTGACAGGATTTGAACCTGCGACCACTTGACCCCCAGTCAAGTGCGCTACCAAACTGCGCCACAGCCCGTGTGCCGATGTCTCCACCGGCAGCAGGTCGAAAGCCTACCGTAGCCGGGGCCTCAACCCGCTATTGCGTGGTTGACCTGCGAGTCCCCTGGTCGCCCGCCTCCTCGAACCAAGCCTCGACCTTCCGCACCCAGTCCCGCAGCGCCCGGGCGAGCTCGGCTTCGCGGCGGTAGAACCGCTGGGAGGGAACGGGCACACTGACCGCGACCATCTCGTCGCCCACGTTCTTCAGTACCGCACCCACCGCGCAGATCCCTTCGCTCTGTTCTTCGCGGTCATACGCCACGCCTTCGGTTTTGACGCGTTGCAGCTCCTTGCGCAACGCCGCCGGCGTCGTGATCGTGTTCACAGTCAGCTTGGCGAGCCGACTCGGCAGCGCACGGGCTTGCTCCTCGGCCGACAGATTGGCCAGCAGCGCCTTGCCGTTGGCGCAGCAGTGCAGCGGAAACGACTCGCCCACCGCGCTGATCGCGCGCAGCCGGTGCGGCGAGACCACCTGATCGACGAACGTCGCACGGTCGCCGTCCAGGATCGACAGGTCGACGGTCTCCTCCAGTTCCCGGGACAGCTCCTCGATGAACGGGTGCACGTCGAACACGACGCTGCGGCGCACGGTGGTGGCCATGCGGGCGATCTCGGGCCCCAGCCGATAGCGGCCCCGCGCCGCACGCGAGGCCACCAGGCCCTCGTCGTCGAGCGCATTGAGGATCCGGCTCACGGTCGAGCGCGCCATGCCCAGCCGCTCGCCGATCTCGGCCTGGTTCAGCCCGCCCGGATGCGCCTGCAGCAGCCGCAGCATCTCGGCCGCGCGGGCGATGACCTGAATTCCGCTGCCGCGCACCTCTTCTGCGTCGACGCTCATGTCAGGCCCCGGTCTCGATGCGGTAGCTACCGGTCGGGTCGATGATCGCCACCAGCCGCACGATACAGCCGTCGCCGCCGACCCAGCGCCACGGGAACGCCGCAAAGGTGACGCGTTTTCCGGTGACCTTGTCCAGGTCGCCGCCCACGTTCTCGAAGCCGTAGATGCCCTCGGACAGAATCGCGCGGTGGCAGGGCTCCCATTCCGGAAAATCGTCGAGCACCTTGCGGCCGGTCTGCTCCTCGTATTCCTTTACCGCCCAGGGCAATAGGCCACCGGTGTGCTCGGCGGGTCCGTGCGGGGCGATCGCGGTGGCCATCGGATGGTCGAGCGCTTGGGTGTCCGTACCGACGGCCTTGACACCCCTAGCCGCGAACCACTCCCCGGCTTCCTTGTAGAACCCCGGCGAGTAGGCGTAGTACTCGGCGCTGTCGGCGTAGGTATGGTGCCAGCCGGTGTTGACGATGACGATGTCGCCGGGCCGGATCTGCGGCGTGGCCTTTTCTAGGTCCTCGGCCGTGACGACCTCCCACTTCTTTTTGGGGATCGACACGACGACCCCGGTGCCGAAGAACGCGCTCAGTGGAATCTCGTCGAGCAGCGGCGTGCCTTCGATCACGTGGCCCGGCGCGTCGATGTGTGTGCCGGAATGCATTACCGTGGTGATCTTTTGGGTGAGGACGCGGCTTCTGGCCATGTTGTGCAGTCGTTCGATCTTGACGTCCTCGAAATAGGGCCACGCCGGGACGCCATGACCCCACGGGTGTGACAGGTCGTAGAACTCCAGCTTCGATTCGGCTTCGCCAAGAGGCCAGGCTACGGTCACGACGGTTTCTTTCGTATCAGCATGCGGTGTAGCCGCCGTCCAGATACATCACCTGGCCGGTGTAGAAACTCGACGCGTCGCTGAGCAAATAGATCAGTGCGCCGACGAAGTCCTCCGGTTCAGCGAAGCGGCGCAACGGGATTCGGGCGAACATCGCCTCGCGGGTCGATCGCCCCTTCTCGTCGTCGGCATACATCCACTCGGTCAACTCGGAGCGGAAAACCGTTGGCGCCAGGGCGTTTACCCGTATTCCTTGTGGGCCCCACTCGGCGGCCAACGACTTGGCCAGCAGGTCGGTGGCCGCTTTCGAGGGGCAGTAGGCGCTGTAGCCGGCGGGATGACCGAGGCTGCCGCGCACCGAGGAAACCAGCACCACGCTGCCTCCCCCGCCCTGGCGCAGCAGCACCCGGCCGGCCGCCTGGCACACCAGCCAAGCGCCTCGCGCGTTGGCCTTCATCACGTCGTCGAAGTCGTCGACAGCCATCTCGGTGATGGGCTGGACGTGGTTCATGCCCGAGGCGACCAGGACGCCATCGAGCCGGCCGTGCTTGGCCACCGCCGCGTCGACCATTGCCTGGGCGTCGGCCGGGGCGTCCGGGCGACGCACCACCACCGCCAGGTCGTGCCGGCCCGTCTCGGCAGCGAGCTCGGCCAGACGCTCGGTGTTGCCGCCGGTCAGCGTCAGCTTGGCCCCCGCTTCAGCGAGAGCACGGGTCGCCGCACTGCCCAAGGAGCCGGTCGCGCCGGTGATCAGGATCGACTTGTCCTGCACGCTGAATCGCGACGCATTCACGATGCCTCCATCAAATCCCGCAGTATGGGCATTATATCCCGCTATACAAGAGCACGTTAATGCGAAGGCATGGCGAAAGTCAACGTTGAATCCTGTGATACAAGACATCATCGACCGCATTGTGGGATCTAGTGCCCGACACGTCGTTGACGGTGCGGTCAGGGTGGCGAGTGTGCGCTCAGGGCGCCCCGGACGCGCACCCGACGCGATGGGAAGGGGCATACAGCGCCCCGAGGCTTAGCGGCGCTTGGCAGTGCGCTTTTCGCGGACCCGCACATTGATACGGATCGGGCTGCCGGCGAACCCGAACGTCTCGCGCAGCCGCCGCTCCAGGAAGCGTCGGTAGCCGGCTTCGAGGAAGCCGGTGGTGAACAGGACGAACGTCGGCGGCCGGGCAGCGGCCTGGGTGGCGAACAAGATGCGGGGCTGCTTGCCGCCGCGCACCGGAGGCGGCGTGGCCGCGACGACTTCCTTGAGCCAGCTGTTCAGCGGACCGGTCGGGATCCGGGCGTCCCACGACGCCAGCGCGGTCTCCATCGCCGGCACCAGCTTCTGCACGGCCCGTCCCGTCTTGGCGGAGATGTTGACCCGCTCCGCCCACTGCAGCTGCGCCAGCTCACGGTCGATTTCGCGGTCCAGCAGCTCGCGGCGATCCTCGTCGACCAGATCCCATTTGTTGAAGGCCAGCACCAGCGCCCGGCCGGCCTCGATCACCATGCTCAGCACGCGCTGGTCCTGTTCGGTCAGCGGCTGCGACGCGTCGATCAGCACGAGCACCACCTCGGCGGAATCGATGGCCGAGTGAGTGCGCACCGACGCGTAGAACTCGTGCCCACTGGCCTGACCGACCTTGCGGCGCAGCCCCGCGGTGTCGACGAAACGCCAGATCTTGCCGCCCAATTCAATCAATGAGTCCACCGGATCGACCGTGGTTCCCGCGACGTCGTGCACGACCGAGCGCTCGTCACCGGCCAGCTTGTTCAGCAGCGAGCTCTTGCCGACATTGGGCTTGCCGACCAGCGCCACCCGGCGTGGGCCGCCGGCCGCCGGGGCCGCCTCGGACACGGCGGGCAATGCGGCCAACACCTCGTCGAGTAGATCGGCCACACCGCGGCCGTGGATCGCGGAGACCGCATGGGGCTCGCCCAGACCCAGCGACCACAGCGCGGCCGCGTCCGATTCGACCTTCTCGCTGTCAACCTTGTTGGCGGCCAAGAAAACCGGCTTGCCGGAGCGCAGCAGGATGCGGGCGGCGGCCTCGTCGGCGCTGGTGGCACCGACCGTGGCGTCGACCACCAGAATGATCGCGTCGGCGGTACGCATCGCCACCGACGCCTGTTCGGCCACCAGCTGCTGCAGACCCTTGGCGTCGGGCTCCCATCCCCCGGTGTCCTGCACGACGAACCGGCGACCGGTCCACAGCGCGTCGTAGGACACCCGGTCGCGGGTAACGCCGGGAATGTCCTGCACCACCGCTTCGCGCCGGCCCAGGATCCGGTTGACCAATGTCGACTTGCCGACGTTGGGCCGGCCGACAATGGCCACCACCGGCGCGGGACCGGGCTCGTCGAAGTCTCCCGAATCGGAATCGACGACGTCCCAATCACTTTCGTCGGACCACGTGCCGTCCTGGCTCACCGCACTGCCTCACTTCGCTGCTTGACCAACTCCAGCAGGTGATCGATTACCTGCGCCTCGGTCATGTCGCTGGTATCGACGATCACCGCGTCCGCCGCCGGTCGCAACGGCGACAGCGCGCGGGTAGAGTCCAGATGATCCCGGCGGCGCACATCGGCCAGGACCCCGTCGTAATCGTCGGCCAAACCCGCGGCGACGTTCTGGTCATTGCGCCGACGGGCGCGGGTCTCGGCCGATGCGGTCAGATAGATCTTCACCGGCGCGTCCGGCAATACCACCGTCCCGATGTCGCGCCCCTCGACAACGACATTGCCCGGCCCATGTGCCATCTCGCGCTGCAGGGCGACCAGCCGGGCCCGAACGGCGGCAACCGACGACACCGCCGACACCGCGCCAGTCACCCGGTCGCCACGAATCTCGGCCGAGACATCTTCTCCGTCAAGGAAATAACGATCACCTTCGGGGTGGTAGTCGATCGACATTCGCACCGTATCGGCGACCCGCGCGACCGCGTCGGCATCGGCCGGGTCGACCCCGGCGCGTAACACGGCCAGCGTCACCATCCGGTACATCCCGCCGGTGTCCAGATAACGCGCCCGCAACGCCTCCGCCAATCCCTTTGACACCGAGGACTTTCCGGTTCCCGCCGGGCCGTCGATCGCTACCACGACGCCGCTCGTTCCACTCACAGGCCCACCGCTTTGTACAGTTGGCCGATCTCGCCCTGGCTCAATGCCCGGATGCTGCCCGGCCGCTGCTTGCCCAGCGCGATCCCACCGATCTCGGTGCGTACCAGCGCCTCCACCGGGAAACCCACCGCCGCCAGCATCCGGCGCACAATCCGATTCCGTCCCTCGTGCAATGTCAAGCGCACCAACGTCTTTCCCGGAATGACGTCCACCACCGCGAAGTCGTCGACACGCGCCGGGCCGTCCTCCAACTCGATGCCGGCCCGCAACTGCTTGCCCAGCCCGCGCGGCACCGTGCCGGCGACCGTCGCCAGATACGTCTTGGGGACTTCATGAGAGGGATGCATCAATCGGTGCGCCAGCTCGCCGTCGTTGGTCAGCAGGATCAGCCCCTCGGTGTCGGCGTCCAGCCGTCCCACGTGAAAGAGCTTCTTGTTGCCTCGCACTCGCCGCTCGACCAGGTCACCGATGCACGGCCGGCCACGATCGTCGGACATCGTCGAGTGCATCCCGCGCGGCTTGTTCAGCGCCAGATACACCTGGGATTCGTCCAGGGCGATCCTGGCGCCGTCCACGCGGATCACCGAGGCATCGGGATCGACGCGGGTGCCCAGCTCGGTCACCACCTGCCCGTCCACTTCGACGCGGCCGTCGATGATCAACTTCTCGGCGGCCCGGCGCGACGCAATTCCGGCCTGGGACAACACTTTTTGCAGCCGGATCCCCTGGTCTTCGGCCATCAATCCTGGTCCACGTCGAACGACAGCGACTGTTCGGGCGTCTGACCACCCGACAGTTTGATGAAACGTGGCTCGCTGTCCAGGGATTCGCTCAGGTCCTCGATCGTGTCGACGTCGGGAAGCAGCGGTGCGATATCGGGCAGGTCGGTCAGCGACTCCAGCCCCAGCCGCTCCAGGAACAGCTCGGTGGTCGCGAAGGTGGCCGCGCCGCTGTCCTCGTCAACGCCGGCTTCGGTGATCAGACCGCGCGCCAACAGGGTTCGGATGACGGCGTCGACGTTGACACCGCGCACCGCGCTGACCCGCGCACGCGTCACAGGCTGGCGGTAGGCCACCACGGCCAGGGTCTCCAGCGCGGCCCGGGTGAGCTTCGAGCGCGCGCCGTCCAGCAGCAGCTTCTCGACGTAGGACGCGTACTTGGCGCGGGTGTACATCCGCCACCCTTCGCCGGTCTTACGCAGATCGATGCCGCTGTCGCGGTGCGCGAGCTCCTCGGCCATGAGCTGCAGCTTCGCGGCTATCCGGTAGACGGGTTGCCCGGTGGCGGCGCCCAGCGCCTCCTCGGCGACCGGGGTGTCCACCACCAGCAACAGCGCCTCCAGCACGCCGCGCAGCTCCTCGTCGTCGAGCGGCGCTGCTTCGGCGATGTCGGGGATGCCTTCGATACCCGCGCCGAGATCGAGGTCGGGCAATTCTTCAGTCATTTATTCGTCCCGTATTTCGGTGGTCGGGCGCTCCCCGGTCCACGAAATCTGGAGCACGCCAAGCGGCTCCGACTGGTCGAATGCTACCGCCCGGGACCGATACAGCTCGAGCAGCGCCAGGAAGCGTCCGACCACCTCCATCGGCACCTCACAGTCGGCGACCAACTCGGAAAACGTCGCCCATTGACCACTGCCCCGGGCTTCGAGCATCGACAGCAGTTTCTGGGCCTGCTCGGGCACCGAGACCTTGAGCTCGTGCAGGTGGCCGATCGAGACCGTCGGCACCGGCCGCGGGCTGAACGCGACCGCGGCGATCTGGGCGAAACGCTCGGCGTCCACCCCGATCATCACTTCCGGCAGCAGTTCGGTGAACCGCTCCTCCAGTGACACCGCGCGTGGGTAGCTGCGCAGGGCGGTGGCTTCCAGCTCGGCGAACATCACCGCGACGTGCTTGAACGCGCGGTACTGCAGCAACCGGGCGAACAGCAAGTCGCGCACCTCGAGTAGGGCGAGGTCTTCCTCGTCGTCGATCTGCCCGGCCGGCAGCAACCGCGCGGCCTTGAGATCCAGCAGGGTCGCGGCGACCACGAGGAACGCGGTGGTCTCCTCCAGGTCCAGCTGGGCGCCGATCTCGCGGGTGTAGGCGATGAAGTCGTCTGTGACCTGGTGCAGCGCCACTTCGGTCACGTCGAGGCGGTGCGCGAAGATCAGCTGCAGCAGCAGGTCGAACGGCCCCTCGAAGTTGGTGAGGCGGACCTGGAAACCGGTGGAGGAGCCGTTCTGCGCTGCCGCCTCACCATTCGCTGTGTCGTTCACGCGCCGAATCGGTCAATGAACTCGCGGGCCAACGCGCGATAGGCGATGGCGCCCGCCGACTTCGGCGCCCAGGTGGTGATGGGTTCGCCCGCCACGCTGGTCTCCGGGAAACGCACGGTCCGGGTGATCACGGTGTCGAACACCAGGTCACCGAAGCGTTCGACGACACGGGCCATCACCTCGCGGGCGTTGACCGTGCGCGGGTCGTACCGGGTCAGCAGAATGCCGCTGATCTCGAGCTTCGGGTTGAGCCGGTCACGCACCTTGTCCACGGTATCGGTGAGCAGCGCCAGGCCGCGCAGCGAGAAGTACTCGCACTCGGTCGGAATGACCACGCCGTCGGAGCAGGCCAGCGCGTTGACGGTGAGCAGGCCCAGCGACGGCTGGCAGTCGATCAGGACATAGTCGTAGCGGTCCAGCACCGGATGCAGCGCCCGGCCCAGCGTCTGCTCCCGGCCCACCTCGTTGACCAGCTGAATCTCGGCCGCCGACAGGTCGATGTTGCTGGGCACCAGGTCCAGGTACTTGACCCGGGTGGACAGCAGCACGTCTTCGATCGACACCCGCGGCTCCACCAGCACGTTGTGAATGGTCTTTTCCAGATCGTAGTGCGGGACGCCGAGACCCGCGGACAGCGCGCCCTGCGGATCCATGTCCACCAGCAACACCCGCCGGCCGTACTCGGCGAGCGCGGCTCCCAGGTTGATCGTCGACGTGGTTTTCCCGACGCCACCCTTCTGGTTGCACATCGCAATGACCTTGGCCGGGCCGTGCGAGGTGCGCGGCTGCGGCTCCGGGATCGCCCGCTGCGGACGCCCCGTCAAGCCGATCTCGACGGCGCTGTCCGGGTGCTCGGTCGTCATGCCCGGGGTGTTGCGGAGGTGAACATCGTCGGAAAGTCTAACGGGTAGGCGCACGTAAACCGGGCGACCCGCAGGCGAGGTAACCAGGGAAAATGTGCGGATTTCGCGACTGGCCTCCGCCGGGGCTTTCAGAGTTAACTTCAGTCACACCAGCCACATTCGGCCCATGCTTGCCGGGGCTAGGGTGGGGCCCATGGACCTCAAACGACGGATACCCCTGCTGCGGTGGTCGGTATGGCGGATGGCCGCCGGAGCGCGCAACATCACCACGACGGGCCAGATCGGCGACGGACGCGAGGCGGCCGCGGTCGACTACGTCGTCGCCAACGCCCGCGCCGGCGACATCGACGACGTGCTGGCCACCATCGACAAATTCGCCTACGAGAAGTCGATGCTGATCAATGTCGGCGACGAGAAGGGCCTGCTGCTCGACGCGGCGGTGCGCCGGGCCGATCCCGCGCTCGCCCTGGAGTTGGGCACCTACTGCGGCTACGGCGCACTGCGGATCGCCCGGGCCGCGCCGAACGCCAAGGTGTTTTCCGTCGAGCTCGCGGAGGCCAACGCCGCCAACGCCCGGCGGATCTGGGCGCACGCCGGTGTCGCCGATCGGGTGACGTGCATCGTCGGCACCATCGGTGACGGCGGGCGCACGCTCGACGCGCTTGCCAGCGAGCACGGATTCGCTTCTGCCGGACTCGATTTCCTGTTCCTCGACCACGACAAGAACGCCTACCTCGCCGATCTGCTGAGCATCATGGACCGGGGCTGGCTGCATAAGGGCTCGATCGCGGTCGCCGACAACGTCCGGGTGCCCGGCGCGCCGAAGTACCGCGAGTACATGCGCCAGCAGCAGGGCAAGATGTGGAACACCGTGGAGCACAAGGCCCACCTGGAATATCAGTCGATGGTGTCCGACCTGGTGCTGGAGTCCGAGTACCTGCGCTGAATTGGCGGTTACGTCGCGCGCGGGTGGGCTCCGGCCCACACTTCGCGCAGCGCGTGCACGGTGACCAACGTGTAGATCTGCGTGGTCGTGACGGAGGCATGGCCGAGCAGCTCCTGTACGACGCGCACGTCGGCCCCGCCCTCCAGCAGATGCGTGGCGAACGAGTGCCGCAGCATGTGCGGCGACACCCCCGAAGTGATGCCGGCGCGCTCGGCGGCGTCCTGCAACACCTGCCATGCGCTTTGCCGCGACAGCCGTCCGCCGCGGGCATTGAGGAATATCGCGGCCGTGCCGCGGCCCCGGCGGGCCAGCTCCGAGCGTCCACGCACCAGGTAGGCATCCAGCGCGTGGACGGCGGGACGCCCGATGGGCACCAGTCGCTGCTTACCGCCCTTGCCGCGCAGCAGCACCGATCTGGCCTGGGTATCGATGTCGTCGACGTCGAGTCCGACAGCTTCGGAGATGCGTGATCCGGTGGAGTACAACAGCTCCAGCAGCGCCCGGTTGCGCAGCGTCAGCGGACCGTCGGACGGGCTCTCCCCGCCCGCGCCTTCCAGCAGCGCCAGCACTTCGTCGATGGTCAGGCTTTTGGGCAACCGGCGGCCCGGGGTCGGCGGCCGCACCGCGCGCGCCACGTCCAGTTCGGCCAGCCCCTCGGCGGCGGCGAAGCGATGCAGTCCGCGCACCGCGATCAATGCCCGTGCGGCCGACACCGCCGACAAACCCACCACTCCCGACTCGGGATCACCGCGGCGCAGTGCGACCAGGAATTCGCTGACGTCGTCCTCACCGACCTTGGCCAGATCGTGAATTCCACGTTCTTCCAGGTGCTTTGAATAGCGGCGGAGGTCGCGCCGGTAAGAACTGAGCGTGTTGGCCGCTACTCCCCGCTCGATCGTCAGATGGTCGAGATAGCCTTGCATCTGCGACTCGAGCGTCAGCGCGGTCGTCATTGCGCGGCCGCTTTTCGAGCGGCGAATGTCGTGGGCTTGTCCGGCCACGGGATGTCCACCGGACGCGGCTGGGCCAACCCTGTCGTCACGGCGTGTGCGGCCAGAATCCCGGATACGGCAATGGAATTGACGATCTCGCCGCTGAAGACGAGCCGCAGCGCCTCCTCGATCGGGACCCAGCGCATCTGCATGTCGGCTTCTTCGTCGTGCGCTTCGGGACGGCCGATATCGCTGAGGCCGGTGGCCAGGAAGACCCGTACCGATTCGTCGCTGTATCCGGGCGCGGTGTCGATGTCGACGAGTACCTGCCAAGTGTCGGCGTGCAGACCGACTTCCTCCTCGAGTTCGCGAGCCGCGGTGAGGTGGGGCGCTTCGCCCTCGGCGTCGAGCAGGCCCGCCGGTAGCTCCCACAACCGCCGGCCGAAGGTGTGCCGGTACTGATAGACCATCGCGATGCTGTGATCGTCGCGCATCGGCACGACGGCGACGGCGCCGTAGTGCTCCACGACCTCGCGCGCCGCGGTGTTGCCGCCGGGCATCCGCACCTCGTCGCGGCGCAGGGTGAAAATCTTTCCGGTGTAGAGCGTTTCGCTCGACGCCGTCTCGAAGACGTGGTCAGCCACGGGTGGCGGGTTCAGGTATCGACCGCTCGGCGCTGTCTCGATGCTGGTTGCCATTGGACGTGTGCTCGGGGATCTCCACCGGAAGCAGCTCACCTTCTTTGTAGTCGATGGCCGCGCCGACGAATGCGACGAACAGTGGGTGCGGCCGGGTGGGCCGGCTCTTCAGTTCGGGATGGGCCTGCGTGCCGACGACGAACGGGTGAATGTCCGACGGGTATTCGACGAATTCCACCAGGTGGCCGTCGGGTGAGGTGCCGGAGAACCGCAGGCCGCTTTCGGCGATCTTGTCGCGGTAGGCATTGTTCACCTCGTAGCGGTGCCGGTGCCGCTCGGACACCTGGGTAGCCCCATATGCCTGCGCCACAATCGAATCCGGCTCGAGCACCGCGGGGTATGCCCCCAAGCGCATGGTGCCGCCGAGGTCGGCTTTGCCCGCCACGATGTGCTCCTGATCGGCCATCGTCGAGATCACGGGATCCGGTGTGGACGGTTCGAATTCGGCCGAGTTGGCCTCGGTTAGGCCGACCGAGCGGGCGGCTTCGATCACGATGCACTGCAACCCGAGACATAACCCGAATACCGGCAACCCGCGCGACCGTGCGTAGCGAATCGCGCCGATCTTGCCCTCGATGCCGCGAATGCCGAATCCGCCGGGGATCAGCACGCCGTGCACGTCGGCCAGCGCTGAGGCGGCACCCGCGGCGCTTTCGCAGTCGTCGGAGGGCACCCACAGCATCTCGACCTTGGCGTGGTGTTTGAAGCCGCCGGCCCGCAACGCCTCGGCCACCGAGAGGTACGCATCGGAGAGGTCAACGTACTTGCCCACCAAGGCAATCCGGACGGTTTCATGCGGCTCGTGCACCCGGCGGAGCAGGTCGTCCCATTCGGTCCAGTCGACGTCGCGGAAGGGCAGGTTGAGCCGGCGCACCACGTAGGCGTCGAGCTCCTCGCGGTGCAGCACCTTGGGGATGTCGTAGATCGATGGCGCGTCGGGCGTGGAGATGACGCCGTCGATGTCGACGTCACACATCAGCGCGATCTTGTTCTTCAACGGTTCGGGAACGGGACGGTCGCTGCGCAGGATCAGCGCGTCCGGGGTGATACCGATGCTGCGCAACGCGGCCACCGAGTGCTGGGTCGGCTTGGTCTTGAGCTCGCCGGACGGCGCCAGGTAGGGCACCAGCGACACGTGGAGGAAGAAGACGTTCTCGCGGCCGACGTCATGGCGGACCTGACGGGCCGCCTCGAGGAAGGGCTGCGATTCGATGTCGCCGACCGTGCCGCCGATCTCGGTGATGACGACGTCCGGGCGGCGCCCGTTGTCGTCGGGCTCGGCCATCGCCAGGATGCGCCGTTTGATCTCGTCGGTGATGTGCGGGATCACCTGGACGGTGTCGCCCAGGTACTCGCCGCGCCGCTCCTTGGCTATGACGGTTGAATACACTTGCCCGGTAGTGACATTCGCCGATCCGGACAGGTTGCGATCGAGGAACCGCTCGTAGTGGCCGACGTCGAGGTCGGTCTCGGCGCCGTCCTCGGTGACGAACACCTCGCCGTGCTGGAAGGGGTTCATCGTGCCTGGGTCCACGTTGAGATACGGGTCGAGCTTTTGCATCGTCACATGTAATCCGCGGGCGGTCAGCAGCTGGCCAAGGCTACTCGCGGTCAACCCCTTGCCGAGCGAGGAAGCAACCCCACCGCTGACGAAGAGATGCTTGGTGGCGGTTTGCGGGTGCTTACGCACAGGCGACCTCCGTGAAGACGGGCAGGGCGTCGTTTTCGTCTAGCTTTTAAGAAGCTGGGCCTGCCGACCCACGGAAATCCACCCTAACACCAGCGACCCCAGGGCGCGGCTAACACGCCCGGCAACCGGACAGCAGCTACTGCGGGACGGTGATCGAGGTGGCGCCGTGGCCGGTGCCGTACTGCCCGACATGGCCGCCGTTGAGCAGGTCATGCAGCCCGAGGATCGCGGTGATCCGGCCCGGCGCGACGTCGACGTCGTCGACGGTGCTGATCGCGGAGTTGATGCCGGCGTCGGCGCGTGCCACCGCGACCGCGGCACCGCCCGTCGACGATCCGTCTCGCCCGGCCAGCAGCGTGCCGGAGCCGTGCGGCGCCAGCGCCGCGGCGAAGCGGGCCACGCTGACTCCCTGATTGCCCGCGTCCTGCGGCAGCGCGCCACCGGTGACAATCAGCGCGGCGTTCGCCCCCGCCATGTGGTCGCCGGGCTGATAGGTGACGAATCCGGTCTCGCGCAGGGCTGCCAGCACGGTGTCGCGCTGCGTCTCATCGACCGGCGGGACCGCCGGGTTGGCGTTGATCAGCAGGGCAATACCCAACAGGTCACCGGCTTGGGATCCCTGGTCGACGAGTTTGGTGCTGAGTTGCTGGCCGGCGGGCAGCACCGACGAGTTCACCACGGTCCGCAGTTTTTCGGCCGAGTTGGCGTCGACGAACTCCTGCGTCAGTGCCACTGTCCCCGTGACGGTCCCACCGGCCTGGCCGGCGATCTTGGAGACGGCGGCGACGTCGTCGTCCTTGGCGTCCGGAGTGCGGAAGACGACGACGGATTTGCCGGCCAGCCCGTCGTGCACGATTCGGCTCATCAACTGGTTGTCGAAATTGTTTGCCGCGCTGAGCTTTTCGTTGAGGACATTCTTCTGGTCGTTGAGGCCGTTGATCTGCGAGTAGAGGTCGCGCTTCTCGTCGCGCAGGCTGGACAGCAGGGTGTCGGACAGAAAGCCCGAGCCCAGCACGACGCCGACGGCCAGCGCGAGGAAGACCGCGGCCAGCGAGAAGGCATGTTGGCGTAACGAGATCATGAGCGCACCCCCTTAGAACGGACTACGTGATCAGGTGCTGAATCCACAAAGAGAAGTGATTCCAGTAGTCGGTGACCCAGTGCAGCACCACGCCGTCGGTGCGCGACACCCACAGCGCGACGATGACGGCGATCAGCATCGTCAGTGCCAGCAGCGCGATCGCACCGCCCGAGATGTGGTTGCGGTAGAGGGTGGCGACAGCCTTCGCGTCGACCACCTTCTCCCCGACTCGAAGCCTGGTCAAAAACGTCGACGGGTTGCTCTGAGTGCGCGTCCGGTCGAAGAACGTCTCGATGTTGGCGGTGTGGCCGGCCGTCACCAGCAGCGCCGCGCCGTGGTGGTCGGCCAGCAGCAGGGCCAGGTCGACGGCCGAACCCGCGGCGGGGAAGGTCATCGCCCCGACCCCGAGGTCCTGGATGCGCTCCAGCCCGGGCGCGTGGCCGTCGGCATCGGCCGGCAGCACGACGTGGGCGCCACACTTGAGTGCTTCGGTGCTGATCTGCTCCGGGTCGCCGACGATCAGCTGCGGGCGATAGCCCGCCTTGCGCAGCACGTCGGCGCCGTGGCCGACGCCGATCAGGACCGGCTGGTACTCCTTGATGAACGGCTTCAGCGAGCGTAGGTCGTCGGCGGCGCTGTCCTCGTCGGCGACGATCACCACGTGGCGGCGGCGCATGTCGATGTCCACGTCGGGAATGCCGATGCCGTCGATCAGCAGCGGGCTCTCGCTCTTGATGAACTCGATTGTGTTGCCCGCGAACGCCTCCAGGTGGGCGGCCAGGCCGCTCTTGGCCTCGCGCATCAGGTCGGCGATGTCGTGGTCGGTGCGCTCGGTGCCGCGGATCAGCCGACGCTCGCCGGCGTACACCCCGCCCTCGTACAGCCGGATCTTGGCGCCGTCCTTGACCTTCTTGAAGATGTCCGGCCCGGTCTCATCGATCAGCGTGACGCCGTTGTTGACCAACACCTCCGGGCCCATGTTCGGGTAACGGCCGGAGACCGACGGCGATGCGTTGACGACGGCGGCGATGTCGGCCTCGACCAGCGCCTCGGCGGTGATGCGGTCCAGGTCCAGGACGTCGAGAACCACGATGTCTCCCGGGCAGACCCGGCGCAGCAGGCGGTCGATGTTGCGGTCCACCCGTGCGGTGCCGGTCAGACCCGGCCGGGAAGCATTACGTGTGAGCAGCCCTGACATCTTCATGGGGGCGATTCTGTCCGCGATCGGCGGCTCAGGGGTGGAGGCGCGCCGTAACATTAGCCCCAGAAGTTACATCGTGTCACATCTGTATCAGGCTCGTAGTTGACTTTGCGTCGCCGAGAGTGTGGCCTACGGACGATCACTGGGCCGGTTTCGTACGTAGGGCCCACACTCGGCGGCCTCACTAGGGGGCCGTCAGATCTCGTCGTTTTGGGCGCCGGCGAGCAGCTCCCGGGCGTGCGCGCGGCCGCTGTCGGATTCGCCGAGACCGGCCAGCATCCGCGCCAGCTCGGCGACCCGCTCGTCGTCGGTGACCCGCCGCACCACACTGGTTCCCCGCGGCCCGGCCGGATGCACCACCAGGTGCACGTCGGCGTACGCCGCGACCTGCGGCAGATGGGTCACCACGATGACCTGGTGAGTGCGTGCCAGCCGCGCCAGCCGCCGCCCGATCTGGACGGCCGCCCGCCCACCGACGCCGGCGTCCACCTCGTCGAACACCATCGTGGTGCCCGCCGCCGAAGCGGCCAGCACCACTTCCAAGGCCAGCATCACCCGGGACAGCTCACCGCCCGAGGCGCTCTTGGCCAGCGGCAGCACCGTCATGCCACGGTGCGCGGCGAAGCCGAACTCGACCTGGTCGATGCCGTCGCCGCCCGCGCGGGCCAGCTCGCCGGACGGCAGCGTGAGGGCGGCCGGGTCGTCCTTCTCGGTCGCGATATCGGTGCTCACCTCGATGGCGAATTCGGCATCGGCCATCGCCAGCCCGGACAGTTCGGCGGTCACCTCCTTGGCCAGTTTCTTCGCGGCCTTACGCCGGGCCTTACTGAGATCTATTGCGGTTTCTGCCAATTCACCGGCTAGCTCCTCGGCTCGGCGTTCCAGCGCCGCCAGCCCTTCTTCGGACACGTCGAGTTGGGCAAGCCGGTCGCGAGATTCGGCCGCCCAGGCCAGCACGCCGTCGACGTCCGCGGCGTACTTGCGGGTCAGTGTCCGCAACTCGGCCTGGCGGGCCAGCCTGGACTCCAGCGCGCTGGCATCGACCGGCAGCTCTTCCAGGTAGCCGCCGAGCTCCTGGGCCGCGTCGGCGACCACGGTCTGCGCCTCGCGCACCTGCTCGGCCAACGCATGCAGCTTGGCGTCGTCGGTGGATTCCAGTGCGGCCCTTGCCCGTCCGAGGGTGTCGGCCGCGCTACCACCCGACAGATCCTCGGCCGAGAGCGCTTCGCGGGCGGTGGCCGCGGCCTCGCGCAGGGTGTCCAGCTCGGACAGTCGCACGATATCGGCGACCAGGGCGTCGTCCTCGCCGGGCTGCGGGTCCACGGCATCGATCTCGTTGAGCGCGAAGCTCAGCCGGTCGGCTTCCAGCGCGAGTTCGCGCATGCGGTTGCGCCGGTCGAACAGGTCGCGCCGCGCCGTGAGCCAGGCGTCGCGCACTTTGCGGTAGCGCTCCAGCGCGGTGCCGGTCTTCGCGAACCGGTCCAGCGCGCCGCGTTGCTCCTCGGGCCGCATCAACCGCAGCTGGTCATTCTGGCCGTGCAGGGTCAGTAGCCCGGTAGTGAAGTCCCCCAACGATTTCGCGGGCACGCTGCGACCGCCAAGATAAGCGCGCGACGGCCCGTCACGGCTGACCGAACGCAGCGCGATTACGCTGCCGTCCTCGTCGCGCTCCCCGCCGGACGCGTCCAGCATCTCATCCAGCTGCGCGATCGCGGCGTCATCGAGATCGGTTGTGGTGAACCTGCCTTCGACCACCGCGCGTTCGGCACCCGAACGCACCCGGTTGGCGTCGGCGCGGGCGCCGCCGAGCAGATGAAGCCCGGTCACCACCATCGTCTTGCCGGTGCCGGTCTCACCGGTCAGAACGGTCAGGCCGCGGTCGAACTCCCCGACGGCAGAGCTGATCGCACCCAGCGACTCGATGCGGATTTCGGTCAGCATGGTGTCAGCACCGCTGCGGCGCCGTTACTTTCCGCGCCAACCGGTCACGGGCAGGCGGAACTTGCGCACCAGACGGTCGGTGAACGGCGCGCTGTCCAGCCGTGCCCACTTCACCGCGGTGCCACAGCGTTTCACCTCGAGGCGGCCACCCGCGGGCAGCACCATTTCGCGACGGCCGTCGCAGAACACCAGGGCGTCGTTGCCGCTCGCCTCGATCTCGATCGCGATCGCGGCATCCGGGCTGGTGACCATCGGCCGCCCGAACAGTGCGTGAGCGTTGTTGGGTACCACCAGGATCGCCTCGAGGTCCGGCCACAGCACCGGGCCGCCGGCGGAGAAGGCGTAGGCGGTCGACCCGGTCGGCGTCGACACCAGGACGCCGTCGCAGCCGAAAGTCGACACCGGCCGTCCCTCGATTTCGACGACCACGCCGAGCACACCCAGCCGCGGGCCCTTCTCCAGGCTGGCCTCGTTGAGCGCCCAGCCCTGGTCGATCACCTTGCCGCGATGGCGTACCGCGATGTCGAGCGTCAGACGCTCCTCCACCCGGTAGTCCTGCGCGACCACATGTTCGAGCACCCGGTCGATCGCTTCGGCTTCGGCCTCGGCCAGGAATCCGATGCGGCCCAGGTTGACGCCCAGCACCGGAATGCCGGCATTGCGCGCGAATTCCGCGGCGCGCAGGAAGGTTCCGTCGCCGCCGAGCACCAGCACCAATTCGCAGCCTTCCGCGGCGTCGGGCTCGGCGTCGACCACCTCGATCTCGACGCCCATCGCCCGTACGTCGTCGGGAGACAGCGGCAGCGGTCCCCGATCGACGGCCTCGGCCGACAAGACGCGAAGCGCAATTCCGTTGTCGCTCAGCACTTTCTGAACACGCCGCGCGGTCTCGGTGGCCTCGTCGCGTCCGGTGTGCACGACCAGCAGGATGGTGCGTTCGCCGGTCATTGCGGGCCCTGCGCTATCGCGCGCCGCACCGCGTCGACGAGACCGTCGGCGGTCAGCGCCCGCTCGGTGTCGGCGCGCAACCACAGGAAGTATTCGACATTGCCCGATGGTCCCGGCAGCGGACTGGCCGTGACGTCGACGGTGTGCCAGCCCAGCTCGCCGGCACGTCCCGCGACGGCCAGCACCGAGTCGGCGCGCATCGCGGGGTCGTGGACGACCCCGCCGGCACCGACCTGGCCCTTCCCGACCTCAAACTGCGGCTTCACCATGGGAACGATATCCGCGCCGGGGTTGGCGCAACCAGCCAGCGCGGGCAACACGGTGGACAGGGAGATAAACGACAGGTCAGCCACCACGAGGTCGACACGCCCGCCGATCGCCTCGGGCGACAGGTCGCGCACGTTGGTCCGCTCGACGACGATCACCCGCGAGTCCGAGCGCAGCGACCAGGCCAGCTGGCCGTAGCCCACGTCGGCGGCCACCACCTCGGCGGCGCCACGGTCCAGCAGGACCTCGGTGAAGCCGCCGGTCGACGCGCCGGCGTCCAGGCAGCGGCGGCCCGCGACCGGGATTCCGAACACGTCGAGCGCGCCGATCAGCTTGTGTGCGCCGCGCGACACCCACCGGCGCTCGCCGTCGTCGGCGACGGTCAGGGCCGCGGTCGCCGCGACGGCCGTGCCGGGCTTGACCGCGGGCATGCCGTTAATGCTGACCTTGCCGGCGCCGATCAACTCGGCGGCCTGCTGACGGGATCGTGCGAGTCCGCGGCGCACCAGCTCGGCGTCAACGCGGGCGCGTCGTGCCATGCCCGCACCTCAGCCCTTCTCCGCCGACTCCAGCGCGGCCAGCAGCACGTCATGAGCCTGCGATAGCCGGCGTGCGATGTCTTCGAGCTCGGCGAGAGACGGCCCGGTCTCCCGGTTTTCCGGGTCGGCCAGGTCGGGCAGCTGCGCCAGCAGGTTGTCGATGTCGGCGCGAATCTGTTCGGGATCGATATTCATTGCGGTTCTACGGTAGCCATCCGCTAGTCCCCGTGCACGAGAGACCAGCGCTCGAGCGCGTCGCGCGCGCGGTCGTCGCCGGGCCGGATGCGCGCCGGCCGCCCGTCAAAATCGCCGCCCCACACCGCGCCGGCGACGGCCCGCACGATCGACAAACCGTCCCCGTCGTCTGCTTCACCGGGCCCCTTGCCGGTGACCGTCACCGCACCGTCGGCGACGTCGATCGCCCAGCCGGGCTGCGGCCCGACCGCGAGCAGGTTGCTGCCCTGGTGCAGGGCGCGCAGGTCGCGGCCGATGTAGGTGGGCCGCTGCTCGGCGCTCGCGTACACCGCGTCGCGCGCGCTGCTCACCCCGGTCAGCACCATCAGGCTCGGGAACCTCGCGGCATTGGCGCCCTCGATGTCGGTGTCGAGGCGGTCGCCGATCACCAGCGGCGCACGGTAGTCGCCGCGGGCGACCGCATCGTCGAGCAGTGTCGGGGCGGGCTTTCCGGCCACCCTGGGTTCGGCCCCCGTCGCCGCCCGCAGCGCGGCCACCAGAGATCCGTTGCCGGGCAGCAGACCACGCTCGGTGGGCAGCGTGGCGTCGATATTGGCCGCCACCCACAGCGCGCCGGCCCGAATGGCGAGTGCGGCCTCGGCCAGATCGGGCCAGCCGATCGTCATCGACAGTCCTTGCACGACCGCGACCGGGTCGTCGTCGAAGCGGCGTACCGGACGCAGCCCGACCGCGGAGATCTCGTTGGCCAGCGAGTCGGTACCGACGATCAGCACGGGCGAATCCGGCGGCAGCTCAACGGAAAGCAGTCGTGCGGCACTTTGGGCGCTGGTGACGACGTCGTCGCCGGTGGCGGTGAAGCCGAGGTCACGCAGGTGGGTCGCTACTTCGTCGGCGCTGCGGGATGCGTTGTTGGTGACGAACAGCTTGCGGCTACTGACCTCGTCGAGCGTCTGCACCGCGCCGTCGGTGGCACTGTGGCCGCGGAACACCGTCCCGTCCAGATCGATGAGCAGGCAATCATATTCCTGCGCAATGCTTTTCATTTGATCGAACCCAGCATCGTCAGCCCAGCTCGCTGACCCGGTCTTCGGCGTCGGTCACGCCGTCGACGTCGGCGGCCGCGGAGTGCAAAAACCATTGCAGCGCTTCGTCATTGCGGCCGAGCGCCAGCAGGGTGTCGGCGTAGGCGTAGAACAGCCGGGCGGCCGTGGCGCCGGAGCGGCTCGGGTCCAGTTGCGGCGTGGACAACAGCGTCAGCGCCTGTTCGAGTTGGCCGAGATCGGAGCGGGCACCCGCGATCACGATGCGCAGCTCGTCGGCGTCGTCGCCGGACAGCTGGGCCGCCTCTTCCCCGCGGCCCAGTTCGATCGCCCGCTCCGGCCGGCCAAGGCCGCGTTCACAATCCGCGATCAACGCCAGCAGCGAGGACTTACTGCCCATCCGGCGGGCGGCACGCAGTTCGGACAGCGCCTGGGCCCAGTCGCCGGTGCGGTATGCGGCGATGCCGACCGCTTCGCGGATGGCGGCGATCCTGCTTGACCTGGCGCGCGCGGCACGGGCATGGTTCAGGGCGGCTTCCGGGTCTTCGTCCATCAGCTCACCGGCGGCGACCAGGTGGCGTGCCACCGCATCGGCGGTCGCGCGGTCCAACGTGCTCAGTTCGCCGCGGATTTCGGGAGCCAGCTGTTTGGCGTCCACGTCGGGCGGTATCGGGGGCCCGCTGTCCGCCGGGCGATCGCGGTCCTGCGCAGCGTTGCGCGGCTGGGCCATGCGGGCGCGGCCCGGTCCGGACCACGGAACGTCACGGCCCGTGCGCCGCTTCGGTGCGCCCCCAGATCCCGTGCGCGGGCGTCGTTCGCCGTTGTGACGCTGTCTGTCGTCGCCCACTCGTGTCGTTCACCTCGATCGCTCCGGTCTCCTCGAAAAGGATACGGGCACCCGGGTGTGGGTCTCGCTACGCCTTGAACCGGTCCGGAACCAACGGCGCGATCATCGAAGGACAGAAGGTCGCGATCGCGATGATCGTGAAGATGCCCGCATTTTTCTCGGTCATGCCGTTGCCGCTGGACACTTCCGAGACGACCGAATCGAACGACCGACCCGGCTGGACCAGCATCGGGCAGACCGACTGCCCCTGCGCCAGTGTGGCGGCCGGCGCAGTGACGGCAATACCGGCATTGGTCAGCCTGGACAGGAAGGCGTTGCTCGCTATGTCAGCGCGAATGGGGGCGGCCATCGATGCCGCCGCGACGATCAAAGCCGCGGTCAAGACCATAAACCCGAAGGCCTTGACCTGGGCACCGGCCCGCAAGGTCCACTGGTACGCCATTGATTGCGCCGTCATCTCTCGCTCTCGTCGATTGTGTGGTGGCTGCGCAAATTCATTGTGACTACAGTGGCCAACGAGTGTCACGTTTAGGGCACGGCCAGGTAAAGGTTTGCACACCACCGCGTTTTGCTCTGACGTCTTGACAATCTCGGGTGCAATATGGTCCGCCGCTGATGGCCCGCCGCCGACCGACGACCAGCTCGGTACACCTAATCTGTTGTCTAATCTGTTGTCGCCCAAGCGATTTGAAACCACAAACGCGCTCAAGCCAGACGGTGGTGTCCCCCGAATGGGGGACACCGGATTTCCACCCGCGATTCAACCGGTTGACGGATACCCGGGAGCGTTCGATCCGGGAAAACTAGTTCTCACAGCGGGGATCTCGTCGCTCCTTCCAAACGAGGCTCCCCTCCTCTCATATCGGCTTCCCCTCCGATTGACGGGATCTCCGCTGAATACTTCTTCTAGACCTTCTCGATGCCGGCGATGTTGCGCTTTCCGCGACGCAGCACCAGCCACCGGCCGTGGAGGAAATCCGAGTCCTGCGGCGACCATTCGTCGCTGTCGACCCGAATGTTGTTGACCGAGACGCCGCCCTCGCCGATTGTGCGTCGCGCGGCGCCCTTGCTCGCCGACAGGCCGCTGGCCACCAACAGGTCGACGATGCCGTCGCCGGGTTTCAGCTCGGCGACCGACGTTTCGCGCAGCGCGGCGGCCAGCGTCGCTTCGTCGAGACGGTCCAAATCGCCCTGGCCGAACAGCGCCTTGCTGGCGTGTTCGACAGCCGCGGTGGCCGCCTCGCCGTGCACCAGGACGGTGAGTTCGGTGGCCAGCCGCCGCTGGGCGGCACGTTGTTGCGGACGTTCGGCAGTCACCTGTTCCAGCTCGGCCAGCTCCTCGGCGGACAGGAAGGTGAACCACCGCAGGTAGCGAATCACGTCGGCGTCCGCGGTATTGACGAAGTACTGATACCAGGCATACGGACTGGTCAGCTGCGGGTCCAGCCACAAGTTGCCGCCGCCGGTGGATTTGCCGAACTTGGTGCCGTCGGCGGCGGTCACCAGCGGGACGGTCAGTGCGTGCACCGTCGCGCCCAGCTTCTGGCGCACCAGCCGAACCCCGGCGATGATGTTCCCCCATTGATCCGAGCCGCCGATCTGCAGCACACAACCATGGCGCTGGTGCAGTTCGACGTAGTCGTTGGCCTGCAGGAGCATGTAGCTGAACTCGGTGTAGGAGATCCCGTCGCCGGCAAGGCGCCGCCGGATGGTGTCGCGATCCAGCATCACGTTGACCGAGAAGTGCTTGCCGAGATCGCGCAGGAACTCGATCGCCGACATCCGGGACGTCCACTCGAGGTTGTCGGCGACGATCGCGCCGGTCGGTGAGTCCCCCGAATCCGAGAAGTCGACGAAGCGTTCCAGCTGTCCGCGAATCCGTTCGGTCCATTCGGCGACGGTGCCGGCCTCGTGGAGACTGCGTTCCCCGACCTCACGCGGGTCGCCGATCATGCCGGTCGCCCCGCCCGCGAGCACGATCGGCCGGTGCCCGGCGCGCTGAAAACGCCGCAGTGCCAGCAACGGCACCAGGTGTCCCGCGTGCAGGCTCGGCGCCGTCGGGTCGAAGCCGGCGTACACCGTCAGCGGTCCGCGCTGGGATTCGGCGGCCAGGGCGTCGAGGTCGGTGGACTGCGCGATCAGTCCACGCCAGCCCAGCTCGTCGAGGATCATGGGGTAAGAATCTAGTCGCTGGCGCCGGGGGCAGGTGCCCGCGGACTTCGCCGGTACGCCGAGACTTCCGGTCGACCGGCCAGCCACAGCCGCCACGGCCGGTCGGCGGCCTGGCTGACACCCACCCGCGGGCCCGCCACCGCGCCGTCGGTTTGGTTCAATGCCAGCGACACCGGGGAGTCCGGGTCGAACAGATCAATTCCGTTGTCGGACATCGTAATTCCCAACGCAGCGCACAGATTGCCGGGACCACGGGCCAGCGCGGTGGTGCGGATGGCCTCGCCGCGGCGGCCCTGGGCGATGTCGACGCCGTCCTCGATCACGGCGGCGCGCAGCAGCACCGCGGCGGCCGTGCCGTCGGGCCCGCACGAGACGTTGGCGCAGGTGTGGATCCCGTGACTGAGGTAGGTGTACAGCCGCCCCGGCGGCCCGAACATCACGGCGTTGCGGCCGCTGGGTCCCCGGTAGGAGTGTGCCGCCGCGTCCGGCCACGGCCCGTCGGGAACTCCGCCATAGGCCTCCACCTCGACGACGATCGCGCGCACGCCCCGGCCGGTGAGGGTGGCGCCGAGCAGCCGGTGCGCGGCCGCGACGGGGTCGACTACCAGCTTGCGTGCACCCACCCACCGAACCTACCGAGAGCCCGAACATGGCAAACTCCCGGTTGCCGCGTGGCGAAGGAGCCAAAACAATGCATGCAATCGACCCCGCTGCCACCGCGTGGCTGCTGGCCAGTACCGCACTGGTCCTGTTGATGACCCCCGGCCTGGCGATCTTCTACGGCGGGATGGTCCGCACCACCGGGGTGCTCAACATGATGATGATGAGCTTCGTCTCGATCCCGCTTGTCACGGTGGCCTGGCTGCTGCTCGGCTACACGCTCGCGTTCTCCGAAGACGGCGCCGGCGGGTTCATCGGCAACCTCAGTCATCTCGGGATGCTCGGCATCACGCCCGACAGCCTGCACGGCACGGTTCCCGAACTGCTCTATGCGACGTTCCAATTGACCTTCGCGATCATCACGGCGGCCCTGGTCAGTGGCGCGATCGCCGACCGCGCCCGCTTCGCTGCCTGGATGGTGTTCGTCCCGATCTGGGCGATTGTCGTGTATTCGGTTGTCGCGCACTGGGTATGGGGCCCCGGCGGCTGGCTGGGCAAGCTCGGCGTGCTGGATTACGCGGGTGGCCTGGTCGTCGAGATCGTCTCGGGTTCCTCGGCGCTGGCGCTGGCGCTGGTGCTGGGACCCCGCATCGGCTTCAAGAAAGACGCCATGCGGCCGCACAATCTGCCGCTGCTCTTTGTCGGTGTCGGACTGCTGTGGTTCGGCTGGTTCGGGTTCAACGCCGGTTCTGCGTTGGCCGCCAACGGAACTGCCGCGGCCATCTTCCTCAACACGCTCGTCGCCGGCTGCCTCGGCATGCTGGGCTGGCTGACGGTCGAGCAGATCCGCGACGGCAGGCCCACGACGTTCGGTGCGGCGTCCGGTGTGGTGGCCGGCCTCGTCGCGATCACCCCGTCGTGCGGCACCGTCAACACGCTCGGCGCCGCGGCCGTCGGCCTCGCCGCGGGCGTAGTCTGCGCATTCGCGGTGACGGCGAAATTGCGCTTCAACTATGACGATTCGCTCGACGTCGTCGGTGTGCACTTCGTCGGCGGGGTGGTCGGGGTCTTCCTGATCGGGCTGCTGGCCACGGCCGTCATGACGTCGGGCCCGCAGGGCCTGTTCTACGGGGGCGGCTTCGGCCAGCTCGGCAAGCAGACGCTCGCGATCGTCGTCGTCGCGGTCTATGCGTTCGCGGTGACGTTCGTCCTCGCGAAGGTGATCGAGCGGATGATGGGTTTCCGGCTCAGCCCCGAGGAAGAGACGACCGGCGTCGACTTCACCCAGCACGCCGAGACCGCCTACGCCGAGGGCGTGCACGGTCATCTGCCGTTGCGCCGCCCCGGCTCACCCGGCTGACTCCAGACCATCCCTTGACAAGCCTCACCGCGAGGATGAATATTCATCACATGATGATTTCATCTCGTGATGAATTAATCACCCCCGGCGGCGAAGTCGCCATCGACATCGACCATCTGCGCGTTATCCGCGGCAAACGCCCAGCTCTGCACGACTTTTCGGTGCAGATCAGGAAGGGCAGCATCACCGGCCTGCTCGGCCCGTCCGGCTGCGGCAAGACCACGCTGATCAGAAGCATCGTCGGCACGCAGATCGTGACTTCGGGAACCGTGACCGTGCTCGGCAAACCCGCCGGCTCCGCCGGATTGCGCCGCCGGGTCGGCTACCTGCCACAGGACCCGACCATCTACAACGACCTGCGCGTCGCCGACAACGTTCGCTACTTCGCGTCGCTCTACGGCTTCGACAGCCGCGCCGCCGACGCTGCGATCGAGCGGGTCGGGCTGACCGATCACCGGACCGCGTTCTGCGCCAACCTCTCCGGTGGCCAGCGCACCCGAGTGTCGCTAGCCTGCGCACTGGTATGCCAGCCCGAGCTGCTGGTGCTCGACGAGCCCACGGTCGGCCTCGACCCGGTGCTGCGCGCCGACCTGTGGGATCAGTTCAACGACCTCGCCCGTGCGGGCGCCACCCTGCTGGTCTCGAGTCACGTGATGGACGAGGCCGACCGCTGCATGGACCTATTGCTGATGCGCGACGGGAACCTGCTCGCCCACACCACGCCGACCCAACTACGAGGGGACACCGGATGCACGTCACTGGAGGACGCGTTTCTGTCCATCATCAAGCGCACCATCATGCGCGAAGCCGGCTAGGTCTCAAGGGATACACCGCCACCACGACGCGGATACTGCGTCAGTTGGCCGCCGATCACCGCAGTGTCGCGATGATCCTGGCCGTTCCGGTTCTGGTTATCACGTTGATGTACTTCATGTTTCGCAATGCCCATCACCCGCCCGGCACGCCGGCGCCGTTCAACAATGCCTGCCTGATCCTGCTCGGTCTTTTCCCGCTGTTCGTGATGTTCATCATCACCGCGATCACCATGCAACGCGAGCGGGCCTCGGGGACGCTGGAGCGCATCCTGACCACTCCCCTGCGCCGGCTCGACCTGCTGATCGCCTACGGAACCGCCTTCTCGATCGCCGCGGCGGCGCAGGCGACCGTGGCGTGCACCGTGTCGTTCTGGTTCCTCGGCTTCGATACCAAGGGCAGCTGGGTGTGGGTGTTCGTGATCGCGATCGTCAACGCGGTGCTGGGTGTCGGCCTGGGCTTGCTGTGTAGTGCGTTCGCCCGCACCGAGTTTCAGGCCGTGCAGTTCATCCCGCTGGTGATGGTGCCGCAGCTGCTGCTGGCCGGCATCATCGTCCCGCGAGCGCTGATGCCAGACTGGCTGCAATGGATCAGCAACGTCATGCCGGCCAGCTACGCGCTGGAAGCTCTGCAACAAGTCAATTCGCATACCGAACTGACCGGCATCGCGGTGCGCGACATCGCCGTGGTGGCGGGTTCGGCGTTCGCGGCGCTGTGCCTGGCCGCGGCGACACTGCGGCGACGGACGCCATAACGTGACGGCCGCCAAGACCGGGCGCAGACGACCCGGGCGCCCGGCCGGCAATTCCGACACCCGCGATCGCATCTTGACCAGCGCCCGAGAGTTGTTCGCCAGCAAGGGTATTCGTAATACTTCGATTCGCGCGGTGGCCGCGGCGGCGGGTGTCGATTCGGCACTCGTGCATCACTATTTCGGCACCAAGGAAAAGCTATTCGCCGCGGCTGTGCACATCCCGATCGACCCGATGGACATCATCGGTCCGTTGCGCGAGGTGCCGGTCGAGGAGATCGGCTACCGGCTGCCGTCGATGTTGTTGCCGCTGTGGGATTCCGAGCTGGGCACCGGGTTCATTGCGGTGTTGCGGTCGGTCCTGGCCGGCGCGGAGGTTAACCTGTTCCGCACGTTCATCCAGGACATCATCGCGGTCGAAGTGGGTTCCCGCGTCGACGATCCGCCGGGCAGCGGCGTCATCCGCATCCAGTTCGTCGCCTCTCAGCTGGTGGGAGTGGTGATGGCACGCTACATATTTCAACTCGAGCCGTTCGCGTCGCTGCCGGCCGAACAGATCGCCCGCACCATCGCGCCCAACCTGCAGCGTTACCTCACCGGGGATTTGCCGCATCTGCCGGACTGAAGCGGAAATTTCCAGCAGGGCAGGCTTGCCGACGTGGCGCCATTCCTACTGGTGCCGGGCCGCCTCTTGCACGAGTTGCACCCGCGAGCTGATGCCGAGCTTGTTGTAGACGTGGGTGAGATGGCTCTGCACCGTGCGCGGCGAGACGAAAAGCCTTGCGGCGATTTCGTTGTTGGCCAACCCTTCGCTGACGAGCCGCACTACGTCATGCTCGGTGGGGGTCAGCGCACCCCAACCGGTTGTCGGCCGCCTACGGTCGCCGTGCCCTCGACGGGCATACGCGATCGCTTCCTGGACGGACAGCGCCGCACCCTCGGCCCACGCGCTCTCGAAATCGGCGTGCCCCAGAGCTTCCCGGACCGCGTCGCGCGCCGCGACGTAAGCGTCGTCGTAGACCTTGAACCTCATCACGCCGGTGTTTTGCCGGACCGCGTCAGCCGCGCCGTAAAGGCGCGCCGCCTCACGGTGGCTGCCGGCGCCACCGGCCACCCCGGCAAGGCACTCAAGGGCATCCGGGGTGCCCACGTGGGCACCGAGCGCGGCTGCGATGGCCAATGCTTCGCGGGCATCGCGCTCGGCTTGGTCGGGCTGACCCTGCGCGGTCGCGACGCGGGCGCGAGTATTGAGCGCAATCATCAAGTGGCAGCCCGCCGTTACCGCAACCGCCGCGTCGGCCCACCCTCTGGCCGCAGGCAGGTCACCGCGCACCAGCAGGACATCGGCGATCGGGTTGGCATTGACCACGGTGTGTCCCTGCTGCGCGCTTATGCGTCGTGCCGCCACCTCGCTGGTCTGCACCGCGGCCGCAACGTCGCCCGCCGCGAGTTGTGCGAGAGCCAACGGGCCGCCCGCCATGCCTTCGGCCATATCACCGAATTCGGACGCGGCTTCGACCGCGGCGGCCGCCGCCGCCACGGCGGCTTCGGCCTCTCCCATCCACGCCAGGGTATGGCCCAGGTGGCAGTGGCAGAGTTCCCGCATGAGCAAGTCGTGCTCGGCCTCGGCCTCCGCCATGATCTGCAGGAATTCGGCTTTAGCACGCGCGAGTTCCCCACGCATGACGTACGCCGTTCCGACACCCCAGAATCGACACATTCGCGAGAGGAACCCGTCGCCGATCTCGTTGGCGAGGTCGCGACCTTCCTCCCCTGCCCTGAGCGCGGCGGTGGGATCACCGCCGCATATCGCCGCATAGCTCTGCCACCAGAGGATTTGACTCAATCTCCACTTGTCGCCGGATTCGCGGGCCAGACCTGCCGCCTCATCGAGGTAAGGGCCGGAGATCTCTGGGTTGAAAGCGGCGGTGCAGCCGCACGCGACCAGCGCATGGAGCAGCGGGCCGGACTCCCCGATCTCACGCGCGAGCGCGAGGGCACGTTGAGGTTCCTCCATGCCGATCGGATCACCTACCGCTGCGGCGAGCACCGCGTGGTCCGCGAGCGCCCGCGCGTAAACGGCGGGCGCCAGTCCGTCCTGCGGCGAGTACCCGTCGGACAGCACCGACTTGATCCACGACAGGCCTTCCCGGACGCGCCCGCGGGTGAGCCACAAGGGCTGCAGGGCGGACGCGAGTTGCAGCGCCCGGTTGCCGTCGTCGGTATCGCAACTCCAGGTGAATGCGGCTCGCAGGTTGTCGATTTCGCTCTCAGCCTGTTCGACATGCTCGCGTCGGCCGGCGGAGTTCGGCTGATCCAGAACCACGGCCAGCTGAGTGTAGTGGTCACGGTGCCGGGCGCGAACCGCATCCGATTCACCGGATTCGCCAAGCCTCTCCAAGGCGTACTGCCGAACCGTCTCGAGCAGCCGGTATCGCGTTCGGCCGCTGATGTTTTCGGCAATCACCAGCGACTTGTCCACCAGCAGGGTGAGCTCGTCGAGCACTTGGTGGCGCTGCACCTGATCGTCGGTGGCAACGGCTTCGGCGGCATCGAGGTGGAATCCGCCGCGAAACACCGCCAGCCGCTGGAAGATCAGACGTTCGACGTCGGTGAGCAGCGCGTGCGACCAATCCACCGATGCCCGCAGGGTCTGCTGGCGCCGGACCGCGGTGCGGTTCCCCCCGGTCAGCAGGCGGAACCGGTCGTGCAGGCTGGTGAGGATGTCGGTGACCGACAGGGCCCGCACTCGCGCCGCGGCGAGTTCGATCGCCAGCGGCATGCCGTCAAGGCGTTGACAGATCTCTTCGACCGCGGCGGCGTTGTCCTGGGTGATGACGAATTCGGGCCTGACGAGACGCGCACGGTCGGTAAACAACTCGACCGCTTCATCGATGATCGACAGGGACGACACCCGCCAGATCACTTCACCGGTCATGCCGATCGGCTCGCGGCTGGTCGTCAGCACTGTCACACCGGGGCAGGCCCGCAGGATATGGCCGACGAGGTCGGCGGTCGCATCCAGCAGGTGTTCGCAGTTGTCCAACACCAGCAGCATCTGCCGGTCGGTGATGAACCGCAGCATGGCGTCACCCGCGGAGCGCCCGGGAATGTCGGTCAACCCGAGTGTGCGGGCGGTCGTGGCGGGGACGAGGTCGGATTCGGTGATCGGTGCCAGGTCGACGTAGTGTGCGCCGTCGCCGAATTCGGTGGCGATCCGGCCGGCGACCTGCACGGCGAGGCGGGTCTTGCCCGCGCCGCCGGGGCCGGTCAGGGTGACGAGTCGATTCTCCGCGATGATGCGCGTCAGCTCCGCTATCTGGTCCTGGCGGCCCACGAAGCTGGTCAGCTGAGGTGGCAGCCCCACCGACACCGCGGCCGGGAGGCGCAGGGGTGGGAACTGGTTGTGCAGGTCGGGGTGGCACAGCTGGATCACCCGCTCGGCGCGGCGAAGATCACGCAGCTGGTGGCTTCCCAGCGGGAGCAACCAGGCGTCGGGCGGCAAGTGGTCGGCCACCATCTCTTCGGTTGCGCCGGACAGGACGGTCTGTCCGCCATGCCCCAGGTCGCGGAGCCGCGCGGTTCTGTTGATCGTCGGTCCGATGTAGTTGCTTTCGTCCCGCAATTGGACCTCGCCGGTGTGCAGACCGATCCGCAGCCGGATCGGCGCCAGGGGCGCCAACTGCAGTTGGAGAGCGCATGCGACCGCGTCGGTGGCGCGGTCGAACGCGACGACGAAACTGTCGCCTTCGCCCTGCTCAACCGGGCGCACACCGCGATGGGCGGCAATAAGCTCGGTGAGTGCGCGGTCGAGCCGCGCGACAGCTTGCGCCATTTCGTGAGGCTGCGTTTCCCAGAGCCGCGTCGACCCCTCGATATCGGCGAGGAGCAGCGTCACCGTGCCGGTCGGTAGCTCTGTCAGCCCTACGTCGCTCTCGTTCATCGGTGGTATCCCCGCGCGTGGGTCAATCTCGCTCATGTTAGCCAGCATCAGTGTTCGCCAGCGCCATAACATCCGCGAAACCGCGCAGATTTCGGTGGCCGTCGTGCGGTTCTCCGACCCCCACCCGCATTTTTTCCGCGTTCTGGCCGATGGTGTCGACGGCACGGCGCCGGATAGTCGTTCCGAAATGCAAAGCGATGCACCGAGAGGAATCCCCATGAAAATCGCGACCCGAGTCCCGCCGGTCCCGATGGTCAACGCAGTACAGCGGTTTCGTCAGCAGCTTCTGCGGCTTCACCAGTCCCTGGCCCCCGCACCGGCGGTGATGGCGGAACTCGTGTCCGGGGCCTGGGTGGCCCAGGCGATCGCCGTCGCCGCCGAACTCCGCATCGCCGATGCGCTGGACGGGGGACCCCTGGGACTCGATCAGCTGGCCGCCAGGGTCGGCGCCGAACAGGACGCGCTGGGCCGGTTGCTGCGGGCCCTGATCGGCCGCGGCATCTTCTGCCGGCACCGCGACGGCCGGTACGGGCTGACGTCGCTCGCAGGCACGCTGCGGTGGGACGCACGCGATTCCGTGGCTGGGATGGCCCGGATGGTCGGCACGCCGGAGATGCGGGAACATTGGAGCCATTGCGTCGATGCGGTTCGCACGGGCGAGGCGGTCGTTCCGAAGTTACGTGGCATGGACGGGTTCGAATGGCTCTCGGGCCACCCCGAACTCAGTGCGGTCTTCGATGCGGCGATGACGAACGTCTCCGAGATGGCCGTTGATGCGGTGATCGCCGCGTACGACTTCGCCGGCTATCGCACCATCGTGGACGTTGCCGGCGGGCATGGCCGGTTGCTGGCCGGCATCCTCGCCAAAAACCCAACGACGACCGGCATTCTTTTCGACCTGCCGCACGTCGTCGCCGGCGCCGAACCACTGCTGTCCAGACACTGCGTCGCAGAGCGCGTGCGAATCATCGAGGGATCGTTCTTCGAGGCGGTCCCCGATGACGGCGACCTCTACGTGCTGAAGAACATCATCCACGACTGGCCCGACGACCAAGCCCAGCAGATCCTCAAAACCCTGCGCGCCGCAACCCACACCGGAACAACCGTCTTGCTGGTCGAATGCGTGATACCCCCGCACGATCGAGATGCTCTTGCCAAATGGACGGATCTCGAGATGCTGGTCATGAATGCGGGCCGGGAGCGCACCCGGGATGAATATCGGGATTTGTTGCAGCAGAGCGGATTTCAGATGACTCAGATTGTGTCGACACCCTCGCCGTTCAGCATCGTGGAAGCCACCGCCGGCTAGCCCCGTTCGGTGAGGCGGGCGTGCTCGTCCTCGTCGACGTCGCGCGCCTCGTCGATCAGCAGCACCGGGATACCGTCCTCGATGCGGTAAGCACGGCGCAGCCGTGGGTTGTAGAGCAGCTCGTCGCCGTCTTCTGGGGACACGAGCAGCAGCGGGCCGCGGTCCTGCGGGCACACCAGAATGCTCAGCAGAGTCTGGTCAAGCATCGTCACCTCGATACGTGGCGGCCAGTTCGGACCGTATCGCCGGAGTCAACCGGCGGTACTGCGAGCTGGCGGTGTCGAAATACCAGGCATGCCGCCCGGATTTGGGAATCCCGGCCGCCCGCAGGGCGCTGACGGTGGGACGGTAGGTCGCGCTCAACGTCATCTCCGGCACCACACAAACGATGTCGGGTCCCAGCCCGAGCGGCATGCCGGCGAAAGCTTCGGTCAAATCCGCCGCGGTGATGGTGGCTCCGGGCAGCAACGTCACCGCTGACACCGCCACTTCCAGGTTGCCGAACGGCACGTTGTAGGTCACCGCGAGGTCCACGCCGTTGATCAGGCCGAGCGCGTCGGTGACCGGCTCGGGATAGACGAGCCCGCGGGCAGTGTGCACCACCGAGCCGCGCCGGCCCATCAGCCAGAAGTCACCGTCCTCGTCGCGGCGGAACAGATACTCCGTGGAGATCCAGGTGTCGGCGGGCGCGAAAACCCCGCGCTTGACCGACGCCGTCGGATCGATCGGCCCGTTGGAAGCCGCCAGCAGCACCCCGACCTGGTTGACGTCGGCAACCTGCACGAAGCCTCGCTCGTCTTCCAGGATCAGGTCGTGTTCGGCGTCGTAGGCGGCAAGTTCTGCTCGCCCGGCACCCGGCAGCGGCCGGCCCTTACAGCCGATCTTGGCGCCGGACACGTTGGCCAGCACCGCCTGTCCGTCCGTGGTGGCGAAGAACTCGACGACGTGCGCGGGCGCGAACGCGTCGACGACGCGCTCCCACAATCCGGTCGGCATACCCGAGCCGATGAACAGCCGGACGGGATGATTACCGTGCAGCACGAAGGCGGGGTCGTCGACAATGTCGCGCAGCATCGCCCAGGTGTAGGACACGACGGTGACGCCGTACTGCCGTATCTCGTGGACGAACCGGTCCGAGTTCAGCCCGCGCGACAACGCGATGCGGGTACCGCCGACAACCGCGCCGCCCAGGGCGACCAGCAGGGCGGACTCGTGGTGCAGCGGCGTCAGGCAGTAGACGGTGTCTCGGCGGTCCAGGCCGGCCGCCGAAGCGGTTCCGAACGCCGACACCGCCCACCGGTAGTTGGTGATCTGCTTGGCCACCAACTCGCCGCCGACCGCGCTGAATGCGATGAACGCCAGATCCCGGGCCAATCCCGGGTTGGGCCGATACCAGGCGGGGAGCTCGACGGCATCCGGGTCGATCTGCTCCATGTCGATGACCTGGTTTTGCTTCGAGCCGTCCTCGGGCAGATGCAGGTTGCGCGCCTCACCACCACCGAGCACCAACACCTGGCCCGGCCAGTCGCGTAAGGCCTCGAGGTTGGTGGGGTCGGTCATGATCTCGCCGACCCGCCCGAGCCGCACCGATGCGGTCAGGTCGGCGTCGGGGCGCATCACCACCGCGACGGCACCGAGGCGGGACAGTGCGGCGATCGCGACCAACGCACTGGGTCGCGTCTCCATCAGCACGCCGACCCGGTCGCCCTGCCGGACGCCGACCTGAATCAGGCCCCGGACAACGTTGTTGATGCGGCGGTCGACCGCCTCGTAGGTGTGCACACGACCGTCGAACAGCAGGAACTCGCCCCGCGGCGCGTTGCGGGCCTGCTCGGTGATGATGCGGCCCAACGAGATTCGGGTGTGGTCGTTGATCTGCCCGAGCCGGGCCAGCCGGGGTAGCGTACGCGCGGTCTCGACGGCCAGCGTCCGCATGGATTTGTTGGCCGCGACCACCGCGCCGGTGGCGCCGCGCACCAGCTCGATCGCCGCCTCCGACGCCTCGCCGATGCCATGCGTAAGCCGCGAACTCAGCGCGACGCCGCTGTCGGTGTGCTCTTCGGGCTGATCGGCCATCAGGTCGATGTTGTCGGGCTTGTCGCCACCGGTGGTGAGCCACTCGATCCACGCGGCGACGGTGGGCCAACCCTGTTCTGCCGCTTTGGATCCGACGACCAGGCCGAAATGACCGGTGCGGATACGGGCTTCGTAGACCTCGGCGTCGGGTGCGGCGCGCCGGATACCGCGCACCGACGCCGGCTGGCCGATGTCGTCGACCTCACCGACGAAGGCCAGCACCGGGCAGGTGATGTCGGTGAGCGTGACCATTTGTCCGTTGACAGCGAACCCGCCGGTCATCATCCGGTTGTGCGCGATGAATTGCTTGAGCAGCTCGGAGATCGCCGGACCGGACCAGGCGATCCAACCCTCGCGCTCGAGGAACCGGCGCTGTTGTTCGCGGGGCAGCAGCGCCTCGCGGTCGTGCAGCTGACGCACGAAGTCGACGCGGGCCTTGGCGGTCTTGAGCGGATCCAGCATCTGGAAGCCGGCCCGCGCCATCCAACCCGGGATGGCCAGGCGGCTGAAGACGTGATCGGCCATGAAGTTGGCGACGGGTGGGGCGAAGTTTGCCGGGATGCCCATCGGCAACGCGGCCAGGGTGTCCACCGGCGAGCCGAAGGTCACGATGCTGGCCAGCGCCTTCGAACGGCGGTAGGCGGCGACCTGATAGCACCACATCCCGCCCTGCGAATACCCGACCAGGTGCACATCGGCGCCGGTGGCGTCGCGGACCGTGTCGATCGCCTGGCTCAGTGCGACGATGTGGTCGGCCAGGTTGCGGCGCATGCCGCCCTCGACCTTGTCGGGTGAACCGAAGTCGATGACCCAGCAGTCCAGCCCGTGCGAATGCAGGATGCCGACCGCACCGTCTTCGCGGGTCACGTCCCACATGTCCGCCGACATCATCATCGGGTGCACCATCAGCACCGGCGGGCCCACCGGACGCTGGCCGGGGCGATTGTCGGGCGGAAAGTAGCGCCGGAGCTTGTACATCGGCACGCTTTCGACGATCTGCGACGGCGACGCAACGGTGCCGGTCTCGAGGCCCCCCAGCCGCAAGACCTCCAGGCCGTTCTGGGCCGTCGCGACCAGTCGTTCCACCGGCCGCGTGATCATCGACAAGTTCAGATCCACCGCTGCTCCCCACTCTCGACAGCTGAGACATCATGGCACATCGCCGTCCTTGGCGGTTCTGGTCAGGCTGTTTGCTCGCGCGGCGAAGTCAGAGGCTGCATGGTTACGCCTGTACGCCCGCCAGGCCAACGCCGTCGAAACATCTCCAGCCGCGGGTCGGGTAACTGTTAAGCTCCCGACGGCCCGGCGTTGTGTTTGCTCGCTGTTGCGGGCCGGTTCGCGATCGTGTTGCAACCGATGTACTGCGTCGGGGGGTATCGAATGCGTTGCTACGCAATGGGTTTGGGCGATGCCTGAACACCTGATCGTCGACCCGTTCCATCTCGAGCTCGCCGGCGCCACATTACAGAGTCAGATGCTGCCGGAGCCGCCGCCGCCATTGACCGCGACCGGGGCGGATGCGGTGTCCGAAGCGATCAACGTGACCATGCCGATGATCGAGGCCCCGGTGACTGAGGGGTTACCCGCCGCCCAAGCCGCCATCACGGCGACGGGATCAAAGATCGCCGCCGCGGCCCGCATGTACGCCGAGACCGACAAGAAGCTGGGCAACCAACTCGACCGGGCGCAATTCACCGGCGACAACAGCAAAGGTGCTAAACCACAGCTCAACGCCACGCAGTCCGCACCCGCACCGCAGGCAGCGGTCGGCGGCGCGCAGCTTACTTCTGCACCACCCCCGGCCCAGGAGCAATCGCCGCACCCGACGGCGCCGGGCGCTGGGGGTCCGACTACATCCGACCCGGGCATCGCCGGCGGCGGGCCGGCTTCCGCGCCGAATCCGGAAGCGGCCGAGGAGTCGTTCAATGCCATGGCGTGGCCACCCGCAGCCGAAGGGGCGGACGACCCTTTCAACTCCGCGGCATGGGATGGTGTCGCCGATCCGGAAGCAGCGGACGGCGCGGTGAAACCCGCCTCCTACGACGGCGCGACCGATTCGGGCGACGGACCGGCGGATCAGGACCCGTCCGGAAACCCCGGGGATCAGCTGGACCCGGATGGTCCGGGCACCGACGATGCTCCCGGGACGGACGGTGGCCCGGGAACGACGAATGATGCGGATACGGCCGATGGCCCGGGAACGACGGATGGGCCGGTCGAGCCCGGTCCGGGCACGCAAAACGGCCCGGGTGCGGCAACATCGGATGGTGCGAAACAACCGGGCGATCCGCGAGCCGCGACCGATCCAGCAGCGCAAAAGGATCGGCCGGCGTCGGTGCCGCAGCGGGGTGCCGGAGCGGGCGGTCGCGGGTTGTTTTCGGCTTCCCAAGCCGGTACCGGCGCGGGTGGCCGGGGAATCCCGCAGTCCCTTGCGGGCTCGCCGAAGCCGGCGGTCGCGCCACACCGACCCGCGGCAGCGCACGCCGCGCCGGCACACCCCCCAACGGCGCCGCCGCCGTCGGCACCGGGCCAGCAGTCTCGCCCGATGCCGGTCGGGTCCGGCGGCGGGCACGTGGCGCCACTGGCTCCGGCGGCGCCCGCCGTGCCGCTGAGTCCGACGGCCTCACCGATCTCACACGCAGCTCCGGCCATGCCGCAGGCTCCTGCGCCGTCCGCGATGCCGGAGACGGGCGGCGGCGGATCCGGTCCGGCGGCCGCCGCTTCGCCGGGCCTGCCAGCACAGCCGTCGACGCCGGCCACCTCCCCCGTCGCCGCCGAGCCGAGCACCGATACCGGATCCAAGCCGGCGAGCGCGTCGCTCGCCGCGCCGTCGGCGCCGCGCGGCCGCGATGCGGTGATGGCATCGATCCCGGTGTCGGCGGCGCTGGCCGAACGCGATGCCGTCGCCCAGGCCGCCACTACCGACGCGTCGCGACGCGACGGCGTGGATCCGCTGCTGCTGGCCCGGCGCATCGCCGCCGCGTTGAACGCTCAGGACGGCGACGACGGTAACGACTCAGACGACGGCGCGAGCGATCTCGGTTTCTTCTGGGTGACCGCGGTGACGACCGACGGTGCGATTGTGTTGGCGAACAGCTATGGAATCGCCTACATCCCGGACGGGGTTCGCTTGCCCGAACCGGTGTTCCTGGCCAGCGCCGACGACGAGATCGCGGCGGCTGACCGGGCGAGCTGGGCGACCTACCCGGTGATCGCCGTGCAGGGCTGGGCGAATCACCACGGCTACCAGCTTCGGGCGGTCATCGCGACCGAAGAACAGCTGGCCGATACCGAACCCGGGGTGGAGAAGTTCCTGCTGCAGCCGGACGACATTCCGGACAGCGGGGAAATGATCGGTCGGTCCAGGTTGGAGGTGGTGGATCCGCAGGCGGCCGAGTGGCTGGCCGCAGTCCCCGACGAGAGTTTGCGCGACCGATTGCCGCCCGCCCCCGTCGAAGTCAGCCCTCCGGCCGAAGAAGAGGGCATGCTCTGGTTCGAGGTCATGGAGCCGATGTTCAGCACCGACACCGGCCGAGAGGATGCGCACCTGCGGGCGTTTCACGCTTATGCGGCTCAGGCCGAACAGCTTTCCCTCAAGGCGGCGCACCGTCGGGTCGACGCGGAGACTCGGCGCTCGGCAATCGCCGATTGGCTGTATTGGAAATACCTCGCCGCACTGCACGCAGCCGCGCTTAACGATCCGGCCTATCGCCGGCGAACAGCCGACTTTTACGACGAATCCGCGGCGGCGGTCCCCGATTAACTTTCTCTACACCGGTTGTTCAATCAATCCGCCAGTGCGACTACAGGATTGACTCATCGCCGAAACTGCGGTGATCTCACGACGAAAAGTCGATTGTCGTTTAGGCTCCCAGAGGTCGGGTTTGTCTCGGGAAGACAAATCACCCCGGCGGTAATGCGGATCGGCTCATAGCGACACCCCCTGTGCTTACTGGATGGGTAGCCGCAGAACAGGATTGCGATGGTGAAACTCCCACCTTCGTCACGCGGATTGCCGGCGATCAGCGTCCAGCAACCGCGCGTGCCGAGTGTTGTCAAGCCGCCGGAACGTCCGCAATCGACGCTCAGTGTCGAGCCGCAGGAGTTGATCGACAGGGCCAAGCAGCTGGCCGAAGCCCTGCCGCAATGGCCCGATGAACAGCCCAAGGCTCCGTGCGAGCTGGCGATGGTCCGGAATGCAGCCACGGTGCTGCAGCGATCCGCCGACAACGTGGCGATGGCCCTCAAGGCGGGCGAAGAGCGGTGGCGGCGTCTGGCCCAGTTGCTGGTCGAAGCCGCCAAAAAATACGAAGGGGTCGACGCGGACGCCGCGAACAAAGTGGCATCGGCCATGCCGGCTTTCTCGGCCACGCTGAGGCAACCGTCCACATATCAGCTCCAACCCGACGCTGTCGGCTCGTTCGTCCCCCCGCCCGCCACCCCGTCATGGATCGGGGACGGATCGAAATTGTTGGTGGCACAGTCGGATAACGTATTTCTTCGGGTGCGGGACGCGGCGAAACAAATCAACGCGGGTGATGCGCGCGCGACGGCATTGTTCCGATTTGCCGACAGCTGGAGCATGTACGAAGGGAAATTGCGCGACGCCGCGATTCGGTTCCGGCCGTTCGAATCATGGCGCGGCACGGCCGTTACCCAGGTCGAGAAGCAGTTCGAGCAGCACCGGGTCTGGCTGAACCAGATGGCAGCAAACTGCGCGTTACTCGGCCAACAGGCGCGGGCGCTCGCGTCGGCACACTGTGTCGCCGTCGTTCAACACCCCACTTCGGCACAGGTAGAGCCGCTACACAACAAACTGCTGGCGAAAAGGATCTCCAGCCGGGACTACGAGGCCTATAAGCGGCTGCAGAAAATGTCCGAGGACGTGCGGGCCGAATACCGCAAACAGGCCGGATTGCCGTGGTCGCTCATCAACCTTTCGATGCCACCGGACCGCGCCGACGCGGACCTCTTCAAGACGCCCGAGCAGAAGGCGGAGGAGCTAGCGGAGAAGCAACAGCAACGGGCGATGCAGCCGATGCAAGCGATGCTGAAAGCGCAGAAGGAAGAGGCGGAGAAGGCTCGAGAAGAGGCGCGTAAAGCACGGCAGGATTCCGAAGAAGAGGCCCGCAGGGCGCGGCGGGAAGCACTCGAAGAGGGGCGCAAGGCGCGACAAGATGCGCAGGAAGAGGCGCGCAAGGCACGACAACAGGCACAAGACATGGCCGACGAGGCACACGAGAAGGCCAAGGAGCAGCAGCAGGCGTTCGCCAAATCCATGGGCGCTCAGCAAGCCGCCCTGGCCAAGTCGGTCGGCGCCGGCACGCCGAAGGTCCCGTCGGTGTCGAAATTGATGGGCACGGTAAACCAGTTCGCGAACATGGCAAAAGGGATGGCGGCCAAGACGCCTCCCGTACCCCCGGGCGGTACCAAGCCGGGTGTGCCGTGGGTGCCGCCGCTGCCCGCGGGCGGGCATGTACCCAACGTGACGCACGGGGCCGGGGCGGGCGGGACGATGGGCGGCGGGGTCAACATACCGCTCGCCGGCGCCGGCGCCGGCCCGCCGCCGCGAGTGGAACATCCGCTGGCACCCCCGGTGCACGCTCCGGTGCAGGGGCCGGGCCTCCCGCAGGGAGGCCCGCGGCCCGCGCCCGCCTCGGAGCTCACGCCTCGTGTCCCCGGCTCGGCGTCGGACTCCGCCGCGGGAGCTCATGGCGCCAAGGTCGGTGGCATGCCCCCGATGCCCGGCATGCCTCCGCAGGACCAGAACGCCAGCAAAGCTAAACGCGTGGATCCCGACGACTCGGCCATCTACACCGAGGAACGGCCGTGGACCGAAGGTGTCATTGGCCGTCGGCCACGCCGGGTCGAACCTGTTGCGCCTCCGCCGGAAGCCGCCGACGGCACAAAGTGAGTCAGGTGGTGGCAGTCTGGCGTAGCCGGCAGGCCATCTCGCGATCCTCTTGCGCGAACGCGCGGTGTCGGGCGGCGTAGGCCAGATATCGGTCACGCTGACGGTCGCAGCGCTGGCGTTCGGCCACGTCTTCGAAGGCCTTGGCCGTTCGGTCCTGACTGGCCGCGGAGTGGTCCAAGCTTATTGCTGCGGACCGCTGCGCCGCTCTGGCCCGCAGGAATGCCTGCTCCGCGCGTGCACCGGCACGGAATGCTTGTTCGGCGGGCCATGGGACGGATTCGGCCTGGGGGCCGACGCCGGGATAGACCATCGTCATGTCCTCTCCTCGTCTGCAGTGTTGACAGCGCGGAGCGGCTGAAACGCCGTGTCGAACGATCAGTCGGTATTGACGTAGCGGCTGGCGAACAGATGCGCTTGTGCCGCCTCGGCCTGTTCCGGTGTCGGCAATTCCGCGGCCCCGACGATGAGTTCGTCGTCCACTCCGTCGCCAGGACCCAATCCCAGAGCCCGCACCGCATCGACGACAAACGCCTGCTGGCCGGCCAGTCCTTTTTGCCGGGCCAGCTCGGCCATGGCAAGTATTTCGTCAACGAGCGCTGCTTCCGTCATGCTCGTCACCTTCGGAGAAAGGTCGATCTGCACGACGCTGCCATCCGGCAGCGCGGTGATCGAGACCGTTCCGGGGGGATTGGTCACCTTGGCCAGGAAGCCGGACCCGTCGTCGTCTTCTCGCTCCGCGTCCACGGCTTGACTCGTCGTCCCCTGAGCTCGCAACGCATCGACAGCCGAGGGCGCATCGACATCGCCGCCGGCGTCGAAGGTCAGGGCTTGTCTGTCCGCGGTCCCGTCGTCGTCAGCACCGGGCTGGTTGGTATCGAAGAAGACAAGGGCGGAAACGTCGTCCTGGCCGTCGTCGTCTCGGGGCATCGCATTCTCTTTCTTCGAGTCGTGTACCTCGGTCAGTTGCCGGCATCCAGCTGATGGTCGAGCGCATCACGCTGCGCCCCGTCGGTCGCCGCGTACATCGCCTTGGCCGCCTGCAGCGCTTGGTCGCACGCTGTCAGGCATGCGGCGAGGCGCGCTTGCACGGCGGCGCGGTTCCCATCCAGCGCTGCCATCATGGCGTTGGCGCCCGCGCGGGCGGTAAGCCCGTGGCTGTCTATGAGTTTGTCGGGGTATCCGCCTGTCACAGATCGTGGTGCCCCAAAGGCCGCGTCAACGCTGGTACGGACGGCGGCAAGGGCGTCGCGCAGCTTGTCGATGTAGGTCGGATCGACTATTACATTTTCCACAGCGCTGGTCTCCTTGAACGAAACTGCTTCTCTTGCAACAGGTTTGGTTCCCTAACGACTGGTCGCGCTTGCATCCGGTGCCTGCTCGGCGGTGACCGACTCGACGTCGATCGGCGCACGCTCGGCACCCGCCGCACCGGCAGCCGCTCCGACATCGGCGACCTCTACCCCGGGCGCGGACTCTCCGCCGGTGGCCTGCCCGGCCGCCGCCCCAGTCTCTTTGCGGTGTCTCGCGGGCTGCGACACCGCGGTTGGCACCGGGTGCGAGACGGCGGGCGACGTGAACGCCGGTGCGGGCGGAGCCGTTGCAGCGGCCTCGCTCGGCACTGCGCCCGGCGCTTCCGGTTGCGCGTGCTCCCTCGCCGGGAGATCTCCGCGCGCCCTCGTGCCGGTCGCCACGGCGTGCCGCCCCGAAGGGGCGCCCGAGGCGGTGCCCCCGACAGCGGACGGCGTGCGGAAGCCGGGGGCGATCGATCCCCCGCCTGCCGCCGACACCGCCTGGTGGGCTCCGGCGGCATTCGACGGATTCGGCATGGTCAGGGCGCCGCGAGCGGCGTCATACTTCGCCGGCACGGCGGCCTGCATCGCGGCAGCGTTCGACGCGACTTTGTCAATGTGAATTCCCGTCTCGACCCCGAGGGCTCCGAGCGCGGCCACGATGAATGCAATCTGCCATCTCTTGGTAGTTTGCAGAGCAATTATCTGAGGAGTAAGCGGGGGGATCCAAAGGACATTTTCGGCGGAGGCTGCAGCCAAGGCATAAAAGTAGATCGCCCAGGCCACCGGAATACACGCGGCGAGTGCGGCTTTTGTATATCCGAATTGCTGCCGCACATTGAAAACCAGCTCGGCTTCGGATTTCAGATAGCCTTGCAGGTCCTTGTCGGTAGATTGCACCGCCTTGATGCACTCTTGCAACTCGTGGATCAACTGCCCGTAGGCGAGCGACGCCTTGCCGGACCAGTGCAGGTCATCAGGCGCCGCGAGTTTCAAGTTAGCCAGGGCCGCATCGAAATTCGGTTTCGCCGCGTCCGACAGCACTGTCCCCTTGTCGGGTTTGCCGAACCCGTTGAACCATTCCAACAGGCTGACCAGCGCGACGGCGTTCTCGAGGTAGAGTGTCGGCTTCAGTTCGAGCATATCTTTGATGCCGTCACCGGGGAGCGCCTTTAACCCTTCCTGGAGAACCAATTGAAATGTCGTGCCGATACTGATGCTCATACCGGCGATATCGCCATCCAGGGCGTAACTCTTCCAGGCGCCTGCGGAGTTAGCCGTAAGTTTCAAAACCAGACTGGTTAAGCTAGCCCAGTTCACCATTCGACGCAGCCCCTTTACACCAGCCGGATCTGTCAACGAGCACGTTCTGGTCGGCATACGCCCGGTGCCGATTGCGTGACGCCATGTGGGGCGTCAGCTTAACAGCGCCGCCGCTGGGGTCCGGGCGCGAAACTTTCTTCGGTCACCCAGCATTAAAACGTTGTACACCGACGATCGGCCCGGCCGAGAACACAATCGGTATGCTCCGGCGAAAGTGTGCCGCGAGTGAGGACTTCGGATGACCGGCCAGACCGACCCGCAGGTGACCGAAGCGCTGCAGCATTTGCAGCGGTTCGTCTCGGCCTTCGAGGATGACGCATTTCGCATGAGCACCGGAACCTTCACTGCCACAGACGAAACCGAGACCGTAACGGTAACCGTCAACGGAGATCGCTGGCTCACTGGCCTGCGGATCGAACCCGGTCTGCTGCGGATGGGCGCCGAAACGGTTCAGCAGCGCCTCAACGAGGCCCTACGTAAGGCGCAGGCGGCCACGATCGCGGCCTCCGAAGACGAAGAGCAGCAGCTCCAAGACACCGTCGCGGCGGTCGTCAGCGCTCTCCAGCAGCAGCTCGGGGATCTTCAACAACAGCCTTAGCCGCGGCGTCCGGGCCCGCCTTGCTAGCGTCGGCCGGTGGCGCACCTACTGGGGGCCGAGGCCGTTCACCTGGAATACCCGACTCAAGTCGTCTTCGATTCGATCTCGCTCGGGGTCAATGACGGCGCGCGCATCGGCATCGTCGGTCGCAACGGCGACGGCAAGTCCAGCCTGCTTCGCCTGCTGAGCGGTCAGCTGACGCCCAATTCCGGACGGGTCACCCAGCGCAGCGGATTGCGGGTCGGCGCGCTGAGCCAGGCCGACACTCTGGACCCCGGACACACCGTCGGCTGGGCGCTGGTGGGCGAGATGCCCGAGCACCAGTGGGCCGGCGATCCGCGCATCCGCGACGTTGTCGGTGGGCTGGTAGCGGATATCGATTGGGATGCAACGGTTTCCACGCTCAGTGGTGGGCAGCGGCGGCGGGTGCAGCTGGCCGAGCTGCTGATCGGCGAGTGGGACGTCATCGCCCTCGACGAGCCCACCAACCACCTCGACATCGAAGGCATCACCTGGTTGGCCGGCCACCTCCAACAGCGCTGGGCGCGCAACACCGGCGGGCTACTGCTCGTGACGCACGACCGCTGGTTTCTCGACGAGGTCGCCACCACGACCTGGGAGGTGCACGACGGAATCGTCGAACCCTTCGAGGGCGGCTACGCGGCGTACGTGTTGCAGCGCGTCGAACGGGACCGGCAGGCTGCCGCGGTGGAGGCCAAGCGGCAGAACCTGATGCGCAAGGAGCTGGCCTGGTTGCGCCGGGGTCCGCCGGCGCGGACCTCCAAGCCGAAATTCCGCATCGATGCCGCCAACGAGCTGATCGCCGACGTGCCGCCGCTGCGAAACACCGTCGAGCTGGCCAAGCTCGCCACCGCCCGGCTCGGTAAGGACGTGATCGATCTGCTGGACGTGTCGGTCTCGTTCCCGCCTTTTCAAGGGCATCCGGTGCTGCGCGACGTCGAATGGCGCATCGGCCCGGGTGAACGGACCGGCATCCTCGGCGCCAACGGAGCGGGCAAGTCGACGCTGTTGGGGTTGATCGCCGGCACCGTCACGCCCGACACCGGGCGGGTCAAGCGCGGCAAGACCGTTGCGCTCTCGGTGCTCGACCAACAGGGCGACCTGCTGAACCAGTATGTCGACGATCGGATCGCCGACGTCTTGACCAGCCTGCGCGGTGGCTACGAGGTCGAGGGCCGCGAGGTAACCCCCACCCAGCTGCTGGAGCGGCTCGGGTTCGAACGCGGCCAGCTCTCGGCGCGCGTCGGCGAGCTGTCGGGCGGACAGCGGCGGCGACTGCAGCTGATGCTCACGTTGCTGTCCGAGCCCAACGTCCTGCTGCTCGACGAGCCCACCAACGACGTCGACACCGACATGCTGACCGCCACCGAGGATCTGCTCGACTCCTGGCCGGGCACCCTGATTGTCGTCTCGCACGACCGCTATTTGCTGGAGCGCGTCACAGACCAGCAGTACGCGATTCTCGACGGCCGCCTGCGCCACCTGCCGGGCGGCGTCGACGAGTACCTGCGCCTGGCCGCCCGATCGAGGGGTGCTGCACCATCGGCGCCCGCGACACCCGAACCCGAGGCGATGTCCGGCGCCCAGCGTCGCGCCGCCGAAAAGGAGCTCGCGTCGGTGGACCGCCAGCTCGCCCGGCTGGCCGACCGGATCGCGGCCAAACACGTCGAACTCGCCGACCATGACCAGTCCGACCACGTCGGCATCCACCGGCTGACCGGCGAGCTGCGCGGCCTGGAAGACGAAGTCACCACGCTGGAGAGCCGGTGGCTCGAGCTCTCGGAAGTGCTCGAGTAGTCACGATGAGGAAGCAGACGCACGGACCGGTTCGCTACCTTCCCGGCGAAGGGTTGCTCGCGCTGTACCGGCTGCGGGGCCCGGTGATCAATTCCGGCGTCGGCCGGCACGGCTACACCTATCTGCTCGGCCCCGAGGCGAACAAGTTCGTGTTTGCCAACGCGGACGCGTTCAGTTGGGCGCAGACCTTCCAGAGCCTCGCTTGGGTCGACGGGCCCACCGCGCTGATCGTCAGCGACGGGGACGATCACCGCCGTCGCCGCAGCGTGGTGGCCCCGGGGCTGCGTCACCGGCAGATCCAGGATTACGTGCAGACCATGGTCTCCAACATCGACGCGGTGATCGACGGCTGGCGGCCAGGGCAACGGCTGGACATCTACCAGCAGTGCCGCTTCGCGGTGCGGCGCAGCACCGCCGAGAGCCTGTTCGGCCCACGCCTGGCAATGCACTCCGACTTCCTCGGTGAACAACTCCAGCCGCTACTGGACCTCACCCACCAGCTGCCCCAGGTCGTGGAGCTGCAGCGGCGTCTCAACTCCCGCGGATGGCGGCGCGCGATGGCTGCCCGCGAGCGCCTCAACGACTTCATCGACAGCCTGATCGCCGACGCCCGCACCGCGCCCAGACCCGACGACCACATGCTGACCATGTTGATCAATGGTCGCGACGACGAGGGATATTCGTTGAGCAACAACGAGATTCGCGACTCGATCATTTCGCTGATCACCGCCGGCTACGAGACGACCAGCGGTGCGCTGGCCTGGGCGATCTACACGCTGCTGACCCTGCCGGGCGCCTGGGACACCGCCGCCGACGAGGTCCGGCGGATACTTGGCGACGAGCCGCCCGCCGCCGCCGACCTTGACGCGCTGACTTACCTGCACGGCGTCGTGCAGGAGACGCTTCGGCTGTACTCCCCCGGCGTGATCTCCGCCCGCCGGGTGATGCGCGACCTCGCCTTCGACGGACACCGCATCCGGGCCGGCCGATTGCTGATCTTCAGCGCCTATGTCACCCACCGGCTGCCCGAGGTGTGGCCGGACCCACGCGCGTTTCGCCCGGCCCGCTGGGACCCGGATGCGCCGGAGTACCGCAAGCCCGCACCGCATGAGTTCATTCCGTTCAGTGGCGGGCTGCACCGCTGCATCGGGGCCGTGATGGCGACGACCGAGATGACGGTCATGCTGGCCCGGCTGGTGGCCCGGACGACGCTGCGATTGCCCGCTCAGCGAATCCGTGCGGCCAACCTCGCCGCGCTCAGTCCCACCCCGGGACTGGTCGTCGAAATCGCCGACTCAGTGCCAGCGCAGTAGCACGAGCTCGGAGGAGAATCCCGGGCCCATCGCGACGATCAGGCCCGGGCTGCCGCTGGCCGGCGGCTTGGCGATGGTGTCACGCAGGACGTGCAGCACCGACGCCGACGAGAGGTTGGCGATCTCACCCAGTGAGCGCCAGGTCAGCTCGAGTGCCTCGGGAGGCAGCTCAAGGCTCTTGCCGATCGCGTCGATCACCTTGGGTCCACCGGGATGGGCCACCCACGCCTCGATGTCGGCCCTGGTCAGGCTGTGCCCGCTGAGGAACCGGTCGACGTCGCCGGCCAGGTGGCGCTCGATGATCGTGGCGAGCTCCGGGGAGAACACCGGCTGCAGCCCGGCGGGGCCGACGTTCCACGCCATGATGTGCAGTGATTCCGGGTAGAGGCGACTGCGGGAGTCGACGATGTCGGGCCCGCTGGCGCGCAATTGCCCGTCTTGGTCGGCGCGACGATCGCCGACCGCCACGACGGCGGCCGCCCCGTCGCCGAACATCGCGGTCGAGACCAGCCCCGATACGGTCGGCTTGACCGTCGGAAAGGTCAGCGAGCACAGCTCGACGGACACCAGGGCCGCGACGCCGTCCGGCGCGCCCCTCAGGTAGTTATGCAGGGACGCCACCCCTGCCGCGCCGCCCGCGCAGCCCAGGCCGAAGAGCGGAATCCTGCGCACATCCGGGCGCAGGCCGATCCGCCCGGCGATGCGGGCGTCCAACGACGGCACCGCGACGCCGGTGACGGTCGTGGTGGCGATTATGTCGACATCCTGGGGTTGCAGTCCCGCCTCGTCGAGAGCACCCAGTAGCGCCTCGCAGCCGAGGTTGACGGCATTTTCGATGAAGATTTCGTTCGTTTCGGTGAAATCGGTCAGGGACAGGTATTGCTCGAGAGGCAGCACGAGATGGCGGCTGTTGACCTTCGCGCCGGCATGCAGACGCCGGACGATCGCTTCGTGCTCCTGCAAGACCGGGAACTTGACGAATTGGTCGGTGATCTCGCCCTGGCTGTAACGGTGCGGCGGCACTGCACCGAACACACCTGCGATGACGCTCATACCTGACCTCTACCTAAAACGGTTCCCTCCCCATTGCACGGAAGTTTATGCGGTCTGGTTCAGGGCCGCAAAGATACGGCTATTCAACATGTGTCGGATACAGCCCGGGAGAGTCGCGCGGAATCAGGCCCCCCAGCAGGGATTTCGTCATTCACCATCATCGGATTTATTGGACTCCAACGCCATAGCGATCAACGCGTCGGTGCTCAACAAGTCGATGACGTCCTCGTTGACTTGGGGATCGGCACGCGGGGTTTCCGCGTCGCCCGCGAGCAGCAAGAGCTTGTCGAGCAAGCCCGTTCGCCGAAGGTCGCCCAACGGAATTTTCCTCAGCGCCGCCCACGTCTTCTCGTCGTCGGACGCTTCGCGTTCGCCGTGCAGCAGTTGCCGACGCAGCTGATCGGCCAACGCCGACGGGGTGGGGAAATCGAAGATCAGCGTGCGCGACAAGGCCAACCCGGTGGCGGCTTTCAGACGGTTGCGGAGTTCGACGCCGGTGAGCGATTCAAAGCCTATGTCGGAAAAGGCGCGCTCGGTGTCGATGTCGCGAGCGCTCGAGTGCCCCAGCACCGTTGCCGCATGCGCGCGCACCAGTTCCACCAGCTGACGGTGCTGGTCCTCGGGTGCCATCGCGCGCAACTGCTCGGCCAGATCCGCCGCGCGGTCGATTAGCAGCGCCGGTGCGTCCGCGCGTGACCCCAGCCAAAACCGTTGCCGGGCAAAGCCGTACGTCGGCAGATCGATACGCCGTCCACCCAGACCGGCCACGATCGACGGCCAGTCGACCGCCGCGCCGTTGACGAAGAGTCGCCCGGCCGCGCTCATGAGCGCGTCAATTTCGGGCTGCTCCTTGACCAGCGTGGCCACCGCGGCGGCGTGCTCGGTGTTCAGCGACTGCTCCACCGCAGCGCTCAGGCCCGCGGCGGGGCCGACCTCGACAAACGTGTTGGCCCCCAACGATTCCGCCAACCGAACGCCGTCGACGAAGCGGACCGGCCGGCGCGCGTGTTCAACCCAGTATTCTGCCGTTCCGTAGTCGGCGCCGGCGAGCTCACCAGTCACGTTGGACACCAAGCCAATCCGCGGTTCGTCGGCTTTGACGTCAGCTATCAAGCGGGCGAATTCGTCAATCATCGGCTCCATCAGCGCCGAATGAAACGCATGCGAGACCGCGAGGCGATGTACCCGCGCCCCCTGCTGCGCCAGCCGGTCGGCCACGGCGGCCACCGGGGCTTCGGCGCCCGACAGCACCACGGAGTTCTGGGCATTGACCGCCGCGATGGCCACGCCGTCGGTGAGCAACGGGGTTGCGGCGTCCTCGCTGGCGGCCACCGCGATCATCACGCCACCGGCCGGCAGCGCCGCCATCAAGCGGCCCCGGGCCGCGACGAGGTGTGCGGCGTCGTCGAGCGTGAGCACGCCGGCGATGTGCGCAGCGGTGATCTCCCCCACCGAGTGACCCATCACCAGATCCGGCTCGATTCCCCAGCTTTGCAGCAATCCCGCCGCCGCCACCTCGATGGCGAACAGCGCGGGCTGCGCATACTCGGTATTCGCCAACAACTCTGCGTCGACGCCCCAGATCACGTCGCGCAACCCCGAACGCAGGTGGACATTCAACGCGTCGAGGGCCTCGTCGAATGCCCGGGCGAAGACCGGAAAGCGGTCGTAGAGCTGGCGGCCCATCCCCAACCATTGCGCACCTTGGCCGGGAAACACGAACGCGGTCTTGGCTGCTCGAGCGCGGCCGGTGATCGCGGCCCGCTCTCCGGTGGCCAACCGGGTCAAGCCCGCGGTGAGCGCTGGACGATCGCTGCCCACCAGTACCGCCCGCTGTTCGAAGGCCGTCCGCGTGGTCGCCAGCGACCACGCCACGTCCGTCACGGTCGCGGCGTCGTCGGAGGCGAGGTGGGCGGCCAACCGCCCGGCCTGGTTGATCAAGGCTTGCTCCGAGCGCGCCGACAGCACCCAGGGCAGCGGGGTCACTTGTTGCGGTTCGGCGACAACACTTTCCGGCTGCGCGGGCGCCTGCTCGACGATCACATGCGCATTCGTCCCGCCCATTCCGAACGACGACACACCGACCCGCCGCGGCCGGTTCCCGTTCGGCCACGGCGTCAGTGCGGTATTGACTTGCAGCCCATAGCTTTTCAGGTCATTGCCGACAGCGCTTGGGTCGTAGTTGAGACTTGGCGGAATCACCGCGTTTTCGACGACCAGAACCGCTTTGAGCAGGCCCGCGATTCCGGCGGCACTGCCGGTGTGGCCGATGTTGGTCTTCACCGAGCCCACCCGTACCGGGTTCTGCTGGCGCTCGGCGAAAATCTCACCCAGTGCCCGCGCCTCGACCGGGTCACCGACTTCCGTTCCGGTGCCGTGCGCCTCGACATAGTCGATGTCGTCGGCGCCCAGGCCGGCCCGGGCGAGCGCCCGCCGGATGACGTCGGCTTGCCCGGGAACCGACGGCACGGTCTGGCCGGCGGAGCTGTGGCCGGCATTGCCGACCGCACTGGCGCGGATGACAGCGCGGATTCTGTTTCCGTCTCTCAGCGCGGCGGCCAGCGGCTTCAACAGAACCACGCCGGCACCCTCGGACCGCACGTAGCCGTCCGCGCGGCTGTCGAAGGCGTAGGTGTGGCCGGATGTCGACATCGCGCCGAATTCCGTTTCCAGCATCGCGGTTTCGTCGGCCAGGTTGAGGTGGATCCCGCCGGCTATCGCCAGCGCAGACTCGCCCGCGCGCAGGCTTTCGCAGGCCAGGTGCACCGCGACCAGCGAGGACGACTGGCCGGAATCGACGATCATGCTGGTCCCCTGCAAGCCGAGCGCATAGGAGATCCGGTTGGCGATCATGGCGCGCGTGACCCCGCCGAAGGAGTAATGGTCGAGGTTGTCCTCGCCGTCGCGAAGCGTCAGCACGGCGTAATCGTCGGTCATCGCCCCGAGGTAGACGGAAACCTGTTCGCCACGCAGGGTTTCGGGTACCAGAAAGGCGTCCTCGAACAGTTCCCAGGCCAGTTCGAGGGCCACCCGCTGACGCGGATCCATCGCACTGGCCTCGCGGGGCGACAGATTGAAGAAGTCGGCGTCGAACTCGGCGATGTCGCCGGGTAGCCGATTCTCCTCCAACCCCTCGCGAACGAGCCGCCAAAAATCCCGCGGGGTGGCGGCACCGGGCAACCTGCAGGCGAGGCCGATGACTGCGACGTCAGTGGCTGACATCAGGGGCTGAGATCGTCATCGAGGATCGCGAAGAGTTCGCGTTCGGTGGCGGTGGTGATGTCATCGTCGATGACGTGTGATTCGCTGGTCAGCGGTGGTGGGGATGCCAGCTCGGTGGCGATCGCCTGGATGCGGGCGGCCAAGCGGCTTTTTTCGTCCGGCGTCCAATTGGGTTGGTTGACCAGTGTTTGCAACTCGCGGGCGATGTCATTGAAGCGAGCGAGTTGGTCCGGCGCGGCCGCGTGCGCGCTCGTGGTCACCGAGCCGAGTTGTCCGTCGATGTGTTCGGCAAGCGCCGCGGGAGTGGGAAAGTCGAAGATCAGGCTCGGTGAAAGGGTAAGTCCGGTAGCCATTTTGATGCGGTTGCGCAGTTCCACCGCCGTCAGCGAGTCGAACCCGAGGTCCTGGAACGGCAGCTGAGCCTCGATGTCGGCGTTGGACCTGCCCAGCACGGTGGCGGCGTTGGTGCACACCAGTTCCACCAACTGGTGGTGACGCTGCTCGGGACTGAGTCCCTGCAACCGGGTGGCCAGACCCGATGTCGACACCGCCGCGTCGGCGTCGCTGATCAGTCGCCGACCCGGTCGCCTGACCAGGTCACGCAGCACCGGCGGGACGGCGCCACCCGAGCCCAGCCCGGCCGCGTCGATGCGGGCGGCCACCAGCAGCGGACGGTCGGCGAGCATGGCCTCGTCGAACAGCTGGAGCGCATGCGGGGTGGACAGCGGCGCCAACCCGGCCCGGCTCATCCGGGCCTTATCGCGATCGCT